>JAFGBW010000243.1 GCA_016932965.1 Candidatus Auribacterota bacterium | reverse complement strand
TTCAGGATTGCCTGGTTGTGCATTTTCAGGATTCCAGATTTTGACTTCCCCTCCAAATCCCGCTATAACAAGTCGTTTGTCGGATAATTTTTGGATGGTTAAAATAAGATTTCCATAATTTCCAATCGATTGCAGACCTTTATCAGGTTCTTCTGGATTCCAGATTTTGACTTCCTTTCCGCCAGCCACAACAACTCGTTTGTCAGATAACTCTTGGATGGTTTTAACACCATCTCCATAATTTCCAATCGATTGCAGACCTTTATCAGGTTCTTCTGGATTCCAGATTTTGACTTTCCCTCCGTCTCCAGCCACAACAAGTCGTTTGTCGGATAACTCCTGGATGGTCAAAACACTATCTCCATAATCATCAATTGTCTCCCAGCCGGATTCAGGATTGCCCGGAATTGCTTTTTCAGAATTCCAGATTTTGACTTTCCCTCCGTCTCCAGCCACAACAAGTCGTTTGTCGGATAACTCCTGGATGGTCTGAACACTATCTCCATAATTTCCAATGGTTTTTTTAAAATTTGATTCGCTTTCAAACACCATGCCCTCTTTCAGGTCAGTTTTGTTGAGTGTTGTCATTTCCTTCCATTCCTCAGGATCACCATGAGCTTTCACGATGCGGGCCAAGGATTGGGCCTGGGAGAGTTTTTGATCAAGCCGGGTTTCATCAGCGAGTTTATCTTGTTTCTCCTTCAACTCCTCCTGCCATGGGCGCTCTGATCTGGGTTCCAGGATGGTGACGGAATCTGAGGGGATTGAAGAAACAGGATAGTTAATTCCGGTTTGTGCTGAAACGAATATCCCTGCATCTTTGTCGACCATAACGCCTATGGGAGAAAATTCTATTGTAATAAGCTCGCTGCCGTCACTTGCCACGCAAAGCCTGCCGTCCGGAAGTAAAAGCATGGAATAAACAGCATTTCCATATTGGCCTAAAGAGGGAAGTTCTTTTTCAGTTGTGAGATCATAACGTTTTATCTCCCCCCCTATACCTGCAACGCCTAAACAATTATCAGGCAATAAACACATGGCAAAAACCGCTTCACCATAATTCACAGGGAAAGATTCATGCTCCCCTGTTTTTAAATCGTAAATTCTAATTTCACCCCCGACACCCGCTACAGCCAAACGGTTATCAGGCAAAAGCTGCATGGAATAAACGGTATGCCCATAATTTCCCGCAAAAGGGATTTCATTCCCGGTTGTTAAATCATAAATTTTTATTTTACCTCCGGAACCTGCCACAGCCAGACGGTTTTGCGGCAATAATTGCATGGCCTTAACCGAATCTCCATAGTGACAATAAAAGGATTCTTCCTTCCCTGTTGTTAAATTAAAAATTCTTATCTCCCCTGTATCTTCCGCCACAGCCAGACGGTTTTCCGAAATCAAATGAATGGCGGCAATATGAATTTCATAACTTACCGGTAAAGGAAGCATTTTTTTTGTACTGATGTCATATGCTTTTATTCTGCCTCCTGTTCTCACGACAAGACGGTTCCCGGATAATATTTCCAAACCTGTAAAATCATTTCCATCCCCCTCCATGAATTTTTCCTGCAACTTTCCCGCCCTAAACACCATGCCCTGTTCCAGGTCGGATTTGTTGAGTGTTGCCTTTTCTTCCCATTCCTCAGGATCTCTATGGGCTTTCACTATTTTTGCAATACTTCTAGCCTGGGGGAGTTTTTGTTCAGGCCGAGTCTCATCAGTGAGTTTGTCTTGTTTCCCCTTCAACTCCTCCTGCCAGGGGATCTGTCTTTTTGGTTCCTGCAAAGTGACGGCTTCTGCATGAAGTCTGGATAGGTCATGTTCAATTCCAGTTTCAGCATTGATGAATGACCCGATTTCTTTATCAGCCATCACGCATTTTGGATTGAGTGATATTGTGGCTAACTCACCTCCTCCTCCGGCTACAATAAGCCGGCCATCGGGAAGTAACTGCATGGAAAAAATATCTTCCTCATAATTACCGGAGGATTTTGGTTCTTTTTCTAAATTTTCAGGATCATAAATCATTATTTGGCCGCCATCACCAGCCACAGCGATATGACCAGCCAACGGTCCGTCTTTCAATACCTGCATTGACCTGACAGTACCCCCGCCATAATTTGTTTTAAATGCTTTTGGTTTTTTGTCTGGCCTGGAAGGGTCATAAATTATTATTTCACCCTTTTCCCTCGCCACGGCTATTCGTCCATCCGGTAATACCTGCATTACACTAACATCCTCTCCATAACTGATCGCTGTTCCTTGTTTATCCTTGATTGGGAGAAGACCTTTCTGAGGCTCATTGAAATCATAAATCATGATTTCAACTTGCGTTGCCACGGCTACGGTAGTTGCTTGACCTGCTTCCATGATTTTAATACCTTCTCCCGCTACAGCCAGGGCCCCTTGTGGATATTTACTGCTTTTGGGAAGCAACTGGATTGACAGAATAAAATACTGATCAATATTTTTTTTGATGGACTGAGGTTTTTTTCCGGGGTTGGCAAAATCAAATAAATAAATTGCCCCGACTCCTCCGATTGCTATCGCTCCCTGAGGATAGAGTGTGCAAGCGGGAATTGGCTGGGTCGTGAATGCGACGCCGTAGGGAAGTTGTTTTATCAACTGTTCCTTCACCCAGTCCGGAACAAACACCATGCCCTGTTCCAGGTCAGTCTTATTGAGGGACACTCCTTCCTCCCACTCCTCAGGATCCGGATGGGCGTTGACCAGTCTGGTGATACGTCTGGCCTGTGAGATTTTTCGGCCCGGTATGGTCTCATCGGCAAGCCGATTCTGTTTCTCCTTCAGTTCCTCCTGCCAGGGACGTTCTGACCGGGGTTCCAGGGGGGTGACGGAAGGTGAATGAATGTCTGAAATATTATACGATATGCCGGTATTAACAGAAATTAACTTTCCTCTTTTTTTATCAGAACACAGGAATTGCTGAGTCAATTCAAAAATACGAATTTTTCCTCCCTCTCCCGCCGCCATCAGGCTGCCGTCAGATAATTCCTGGAATGTATTGACAATCAATCCGTCATAATCGTTGAGGACTTTCCACCCGGATTCGCTATCACCCGGAATGGCTTCAGCCGGATCCCACAGTTTAATTTTTCCACCCACCCCCGCAACCACGAGCCTTCCATCGGATAATTTCAGCATAGCGGTTAATTGTTCTCCATAATTACCGATAATCCTCCATCCGGACTGAGCTCTGCCCGGGATCGCTTCTTCAGGATTCCAAAGTTTTATTTCTCCGGTATACCTATTACATGTGACAACTCCATGACCCGGTAATTCTTCTACCATAATATAAGATTGTCCTGTCGGGTCTTCCCCAATAAGACGCCATCCTGATTGAGGATTACCCGGGATCGCTTCCTCAGGATTCCACAGATGGACCTTACCCTTGGATGAACCAATAATAATTTTTTTATCTGATAATTCCCTGACTGAAACATTCATCCCAATTATAGTCCCTATCAAGGTCCACCCTGATTCAATATCATCCTCTTTGATTTCATCAGGATTCAGGATAGAAATCTTTCCTTGATCTGCCATCACAACAAGCCTCCCGCCGGAAATAGCCTGAATTCTCATTGGATAGAACAAAGGCACTCTCACTGGTTTCCATCCGGATTGAGGATTATCCGGAATCGCTTCCTTAGAGTTCCACAGATGGAGATCTCCTGATTCAAGAAGTACCGCTAGTTTTCCATCAGTTAATGTTTGGATTTCTTTTATCCGATCAGGGAAACGGCCTATAGTCTGCCATCCGCTTTGAGGGTCTTCTTCTTTTACTTCCAGAGGATTCCATATTCTAATTTCCCCGCTATCGCCTCCAACAACCAGTCTGCCTCCGGATAATATCGAGCTGGTCTCTATATCACTATGATAATCACCTGCCGTCTTTCTAACCTCAGCTCCTGAAAACACCATTCCCTGCTGAAGCTGCTCTTTATTGATTGTCCCTTTGTCTTCCCACACCTCTTCTTCAGGATGGGCTTTGACTATTCGGGCCATGGCCTGTGCCTTCCTTAGCTTTTCTTTCGGTCGGGTCTCGTCAGCGAGAGCATCGCTTTTGTCTTTAAGCTCCTCTTGCCAGGGACGCTCTGATCTCGGTTCCAGGGGGGTGACAGAGGAAGAGGAAATATCGGAAAGGTTGTACAATGTCCCGGTAGCAATAGAAATCAATGTTCCGGCTTCTTTATCTGCAAGGAGATATTGAGGGGATGGTTCAAGGATATAGATTTTTCCGCCCTCTCCGGCAATCATGAGATTTCCGTCAGGTAATTCCTGTATGGTATTTGCTTCCAGTCCATCATAATCTCCAATCGTCGTCCAACCGGATTCCATGTCTCCCGGTATGGCCTCCGCCGGATTCCAGATTTTTATTTCCCCCCCGGCTCCGGTCGCAACCAGCCTTCCGTCTGATAATTTACACATGGCTGTTAAATTTTTTCCGTAAATTCCGATCGTCTTCCAACCGGATTCCAGGTCTCCCGGGACGGCTTCCGCCGGATTCCAGATTTTTATTTCACCCGTATACCGGTTCCCTGTGAGCACCCTCTTATCCGGCAACTCTTCAATCTGATTGATATAAGAATCCTCATCTCCGGGATCGCCAATCAAGTGCCAGCCGGATTTCATGTCTCCCGGTATGGCCTCCTCTGGATTCCAGAGATGAATTTTGCCTTCTGATGAACCAAAAATTATTTTTTTATCCGATAATTCCCGTACAGAAACATTCATTCCCATTTTGGTTCCAATGGTAGTCCAGCCTGACAGAACATCTTCAGGGCGGAGTTCTTCGGGATTTAAAAGTTGAATGGCTCCATACTCTCCAATCACAACCACTCTTCCGTCTAAAAGAGCATGGATCTGAATGGAATAGTCATAAGGAACTTTAATGGTCTGCCAGCCGGATTCCAGGTCTCCCGGTATGGCCTCCTCCGGATTCCAGATCTGGATGATGCCCTTTTTAAGGAGAACCACCAGTTTTCCGTCTGGTAATGCCTGTATTTTTTTAACATCTTCCGGATGACGACCGATTGTCCGCCATCCGTTTAGAGTATCCCCGGGGGTTGCTTCCAGGGGATCCCATATTCTGATTTCTCCCCCGTCGCCTGCCACGGTCAGTCTTCCTCCTGATAAAAACAGACTGGCATGGATGTTCTTTTGATAATCGCCTATGGTTCTTTTAACGTCATCTGAGGTAAACACCATACCCTGCTCCAGCTGTTCTTTGTTGATCCTTTCCCTGTCCTCCCATTCATCAGGACCGGGATGTTCTTTGACCATGCGGGACAGGGTCCGGGCACGGGAGATTTTTTGCTCGGAGGAAGTCTCATCAGCGAGTTCGGTTTGCTTTTCCCTGAATTTTTCCTGCCAGGTGGAAGGGGCCGCAGCTTTGGGCACGGTTTTTAATGCCTCCCTTCTCCTTCTTTCAAAATACCGGGGAAAAAGAAAATGTCTTGGGTAGTTCAGGGAATTTCCATACCATTCCATGATGTCCCTGAATGATTCCGGCCTTAATTGAATGCTTTTAATATAAATCAGATCAATGATCTCATGGATCTGAAGAAAACAGGCCTCATAATCCTTGACCGGAAAATGTTTCAGAACAAAGAAAACCTCGTCCAGGAACTGTTCGTATCGTGTCAGGGATACATGGGACTCATACACTTCCAGACTTTTGTAACGCTCCTCAAATTTCTGATCCAGGCCGGAAAATATTTCAACCATCTGGGTTTTAAATTCTGCCCATTCGATATTCTCCTCCTGAAGCCGTCTGATGAAAGCGGTCTCAATGTCATTCCTGTTCGGATGATATCCGAAGGGAACGGCCCGCGATTTTTCAGCCTGGGACCATTCCACCTGAGAGTCCATGCGGCTGATGAAAAGAACATGCGCGTTCAATGGCTGCCTGCCCGCTTCCTTGCCTTTGATCTTTAAGATCCGGTCCTGGAGGAATTCATTCAGGGCGATGATTTCCTGGGGAGGAATATTGTGGGCATTCTCAATCACGTACATGACCTCTTCGCCGTCATCAGCCTGCAAAGCCTCGTCAATCATCCTGCCCAAAACCCCCCTGGCCAGTTCGAGTCTTCCCTGGTCTCCGGCAACCCATCCTCCCTCCAGCATGAGCCGGTTGGTTTCATCGGTCGCCGGCAGGGACTTGATCCTTAACTTCGGATTGGCTTTCCGGATGAGTTCAATCTCGCGCGTCATGTCGGTTTTGGGATCCGCGTTCATATGAACGGTTCTTTTCTTTACAAGAGACTGATCCCGGATGAATTCAGAAAGGGAGAATTCAGGGAACCCGGCGGAGTCAAAATGGATGCCCAGGATTTTTTCGGCCTTTTGCTGGTCTTCCTTGGAATTCCAGCGGTGAGTGAGGTGCAGGGAACAGGCGTATTTGAGCGAGTCTTCATCGGATTTTTTCAGAACGGTTTTGGCGTAAAGGATATCTTCACTAAACCTTTTGAGCTCCCTTTTGGTGAAGATGACGGTTTCTTCGCTTCCGATTTCCCCCTCCAGGTAGGCCTGGACCATCGTATTGAAAAGCATCGCCGCCTTTTGCCTCAAGGTGGTCAGAGTCCCGCGCTGGGTGATGCCTTTTGCAATGACCTGTCCCTGGATTTTCCAGTCTGACTTCAGGAAAAATTCCAGATGATTTTCAATTTTTCCGAGATTGATCCTCCGGATGGAGGACTGCCTGTTTTCCCTGCGGATGAATTCGCCGACCCGGACACTGGCCGTGTTGAGATCAAATATTTCCGGAAACGCTCCGCGGGTCGTGTATTCCGCCTCAGGATTGGTGTCCGCTATGACCAGGGCTTTTGGATGCACCCGGATTTTTTCAAGTTTATCAGGATCAAAATCAACCGATGTGGTTGGGATTTCAGACAAATAGATGGTTTTATAACCGTCGCTGTCAGGCTCGGCTTCAGCCAATTGCTCCAGCCACCAGGAAAGACTCACCTTGTCGTTATTGTCCACCAATGCGTTTATTTCGCTGAGCGCGATGACCCCGCCCTTTTCCAGGATTTCCCTGAACGCGGTCCGGATATTGAAATGAAAACGTCCGGTTGATTCGTCCTGTTCATAGAAGCCGATGTATTCTGAAATGTCTGTTGCCTGGCTGACAGGATTGGAAGAAAATTTCCGTCCGGTGAGAGTCGCAAACTGCCTGGCTGTGAATGTCTTTCCAACCCCGGAGGATCCTTCGATCCTTAAGATGGTTTCTCCTTTTTCAACGCTCATCTGCATGGCTTCCAGCATGAGGACCGTGTCTTCATCCAGGACCAGTTCCAGGCGTTTATAGAGTTCTTCACCGAGATTTTCAGTGGTCAGATCAGTGAATCCGGCCCCGAGGGGAATTTGAGCATGGGGTAAAATCAGGATTCCTTTTTCAACCCGCACGGTTTTGACGTCGCTCCATGTAACGGACAAATCCAGCCGTTTATCCGGGACCGGCCCGCTGGGGGCGATCTTTTTTACTGTCAGGCGGTCCATGAAGGAATCATCTTCGAGGTCCATTTCGTGATCCATGGTAAAAATGATCTGCATGTTGTCTGGAAGCTTCATGAATTCAGGAAGATTGGTGTCCCGAATCTCCCTGAGTCGTAAGATTTCCTGCATGAGCGTCCGGATGCCGGGTTCCAGCGGATCAGTGTTTTTAAATAAAAGGATATGTTTTTCTTTTGGATTTTTTCTGGCTGCCTCCATGGTTCTTAAAATTTCACCGTATCCGTATTCGAATCCAGCCTGATTTTTTCTGGGGATTTTACGTCCCAGTAAATGGGACTCATCGGAAAACGGATGCAGATACACGCTCCTGATTTTGGCGGAGGGGGCCACGCTTTTAAAGGCTTTCATCAATTCCCTGTCAGAGCCGGGTTTTTCCATGAACATCGCCGGGGTGTTCATGATCAGCATTCGCGCGGTTTTCTTTTCAATATCATTCCATTCCTTTTTATCAGGATAGAGGATGTTTAAAACGGTATTCTCAGACGTGGCAGGATCCATTCCTTTCAGCCATTTTTGACAATGGGACATAAAATGGTTCAGCAGATCTGATTTTTCACTTCCGGTTGAAGCCAGATCAGCATACTGGTTGTAGAATCCGAATATCAAAGCGTGGCTGAATGGATTTTCAACCCTTCCTTTTAAAAGCTTCAGGACAGCCAGTACATCCTGGCTGAAACGGTATTGAGACCTGAGAGAGATGAGCATTTTTGAAATTTCAAAAAGAGATGGGTCTCCCCTTATTTTGTCTTCGAAATCATTCAAATCCCGGGTCAATTCAGCCAGTTCAGAATATGACAGTTCCATGAGTTCCAGATTGTCCCTGCCGAGGAATACTTCGTCATTCAAATCTGGAAGAACCGGAAGTTCAGAAGATGATCCTGAAGTCCGGGGTTGAAAAGGGCTGCGAGGTGCCAATGTCATGCTCGAAACCGAACAGGTGACTTTCCCAATACTTTGCCGTTGTAAAGAAGTCGGGGGCATTTCAGTCGCAGATAAAGTGCGGAAAGTCAGCCAGATTCCAGTCAGAAAAAATATCAGATAACCTGTGATTTTTTTAAACATTTAATGGTGACTCAATATTTTTTATCCGAATCCTGTAAACCTGTTTATATCCTCTACCGTACATCAGGTTAACACCTGAAAACGGTAATAAAATTATACCACAAGCAGCCATAGTGAGCAAGGTCCGTGGATGTTTTTATATGATCCGGAAAAGGATGATTACAAGGGCCCTGATTATTGTTGGAAAATGGATTCATTCATCGGGCTTTGTGGTTTTTAACCTATTATAAAAAAATATATGCGATTCTGCTAAAGTTTTTCCATGATCTGCCGATATAGGATATGGAGAAATATGCAAATGAATATCAGTTCTATCAATTATACCTATGAATTTCCCCAGCCTTTCAGGCTGATTCAGAAAGAAGGTTATTTTGTTGATTCACGACATTCAGAAAAATCTCAACCTGTTCGTAATGATAATGTTATAAATAATTTTTATTGGAAGAAAAATGAAGAAATCCAGAAATATAATCAGACTGAAAATACAAACGCTACCTCTGCTGACTTAAAGAAAGACACGGTTTTTGACCTGAGCGGAACCAGGGACCTGTCTGAGAAGGAGAAAAAGGAACTGGAAGCCCTGAAAGCCAGGGACACTGAAGTCCGGCAACATGAGTCCGCCCACCAGGCAGTGGGAGGAGCGTTAGCCAGCATGCCCCAGTATGAATACAGACGGGGACCTGATGGAAAATTTTACGCCGTCGGCGGTCATGTCACCTTAAACACCTCCCGCGGCAGAACCCCGGAGGAAACCATCTCAAGGGCTGAACAGATCCGCCGCGCCGCGCTGGCTCCTAAAAATCCGTCAGCATCAGACAGAAGGGTGGCCATGGAGGCAACCCAGATGGAAAACGAGGCGCGTCAGAAGATTGCAAAGCGGAACCTGGAAAAAATGAAAGCTTACATGCAAAACATGAAAACCAGTATGCCAAACCAGCCGGTGATTGATTTGTCAAAACTCAATTCATCCCGGAAAGAAGATACGACTGACGATCCCGGTGAAACAGCATCGGTTTTGGCGGCGGCTCTGACTGCTTCCATGACCCCTTTGGCCAAACCCGATGACACAAACGCAAATGAAATGAAAATCAAGATACCCGGGAATCCTTTTCCGGATAAAATTTCTGCCGGCAGTGAGCCTGTCCGGATAAAAGAAAATGAGGATCAGTC
>JAFGBW010000242.1 GCA_016932965.1 Candidatus Auribacterota bacterium | reverse complement strand
TAGCTGATAGAAAGAGAAAAAGGGAATAAAAGATTTTTGGAATAGGCCCAGGGGAGAGTCAGGGCTGTTAAAAACCGTTCCCTTCCAGTATAAGAAAGGGGAAGGGTAAGAGATTGGCCGGACGCATGCGAATACAGCGTCATGCAGATAGCTGTCAGGCCCAAAGCGGCACAGCCCAGTAAAATGGCCAGGCCTTTTCCTTCCAAGTGTTTTTTTATTATGTCTTTTTTCGTTTGAAAAATGCCATCATCTGAAAAGGAAGCGGCGGCTATGGCAAAAAGAACAGGACCGAAAACAAAAACCGGCTTGGAAAAAACTGACAAAGCGAAAAAAAACAGGGTAAAAACACCTGAACTGCCTTTGCGTGTTTGAAGCCATGATAGCCAATGCAGGCAGGAAAGCAGAAAAAAGAAAAAAGAGAGGACATTTTTTCTCTCAGAAATCCACACAACGGATTCTATCTGAACCGGATGGATGGCGAAAATAGCCGAGGATAAAATGGCAATGGAGTGGGGACATTTAAGACGCAGGAACAGATGATAGACAAAAAAGATATTCAAAAGATGAAGCACCAGATTCGTGAAATGGTAGCCAAAGGCGTTGGTTCCCCAAATCGTATGATCAAGGGAGTAAGAGAGCATGGTGACAGGAAGCCATAAATTGACAAAGGAGCGGGTGAAGAAAATCCTGAGATGGTCCCAGGAAAATGACCGGATGAATTCATTTTTCTGGACATACGCCCAATCATCCACGGCGAAAAAGTCATAGGAAAGACAGGGTAAATATAACAGCAATGCGCCAAGGATGATGAAAAGAACGGCAACAGTCTTATTTCCCGCCATGACAGAACGTAGGGGTTCAAAGAAAAAGCGGTAAAACCATTTATTCATGACCGATTTTTTTTGCCTTTGTCCGTGATTTTCTCCACCTGGGAACACAGCCCCCGGATCATTTTGACTTCACGCTCATCAGGAAGGGCCCTTCCGGCAAGCTGGCGAATGACTCTCACAATATTTTCCGGAAGCAGCCTTTCTCCCCTTTCCCCGTATCCGATTTTCCATAAAACAGTTGAGATATGTTCATAGCATTGTTCCAGGTGCTGATGAGTGGCCGGCAAAGGGCGGTCATCTGCTTTAACGTCGTCAGAACAGAGGAGTTCATAGCAGGTGATCAAAACCGCCTGGGCCAGATTGAGTGAGGAAAAATGGCCTGCAGTATGGATGCGCACACAGCGGTTGGCATAAAGGATTTCCTCATTTAAAAGACCGCAGGATTCTCTTCCGAATAAAATAGCGACTTTGGTTTTCAAGGCCACTTGGTGAATTTCCTGAACAAAATCATTCAACAGTTCGAAATGGCCGCGGTCCTTGCTGGAACGCTTGGACATGGCTACCACATATCCTTTGCCGGAAACAGCAGACGGAATATCGGGATACACAGAAGCCTTTTCCAGGATTTCCTTGGATCCCCATGCCATGCGCCACGCATCCGGTACTTTGTATTCCACCGGATTCACCAGTCCCAGTTTGAAAAAACCCGTGTTGTGCATGGCCCTGGCAGCGGCTCCGATGTTTCCAGGCTCTTCGGGACCCACTAAAATGATTTCAATCTGATCGCGTGTTTTCTGGTTCATGTGGCCTTTGTACCCGATAAGCCCATGTTTTTTGCCATTTCCAAGACTTTTCTTTTTTCTTCAGGATCCATGGCTTCGTATTTTTTCCTGACCTCTTCCAGCTGTTCAGGCGTCAAATGTTTCATCATCATTTCAGCCTGCTGGCGGATCCAGGCAGGGTCCATTTTGTTTAATACCGAAAAATCGAACTCAGAAGGGGTTTCTTTATTGGAGCTGAAGATGATACGGTCTTCCCGCACCTCATGGAAAATATCCTTGAGCTGCATTTCACCGAGTACATCTTCCAGTTCGAAATCATGTTTATTTATGAAGTTTATCAAAGCCATCTTCGGGAAAGAGACCCTTTTGGCAGGGTATCCGTTTTTTTCAAGATTGGTCCGTATCGTTTCAATGATTTGCTCTATTTCCATCACTTTTCCTTTTACAGTTGCACGAAAAACAAAATCAATTCTATGATATGGTATCATGCATGTCCGGCTTAAAAAATAAAGAAATAACGTGAAATACAATAAAATATAGGGTCTAATTAAAAATATAACAAAGCCGGACATAGAATTGCTGCGGGCTTCGCCCTTGTCCTTCGGACTCCCGCTGGACGCGATTTCCGCTGCGCTTCGGTACAGAATTGAGAATTGAGAATTGAGAATTTAATAGGAAGGTTTTCGGCGTTTTGTATTGGATGATAAAATCATACGGCTGCCTTGCAGCCTTACTCAATTCTCGATTCTGAATTTTAATAAACATGGCAAAATTTTAGCCATTGATGATGAATATTATCTTCAGACAAAAAATAAACCGGACACTAGTGTTAGGATATCATTCATTCTGTAAGGCGTTGAAATGAAAATCATTGTCACAGGCGGAACCGGATTCACGGGGAAACGTGTTCTCCCGCTATTGAAGGGAAAAGGCAGCATCCTCTGTCTGACGAGAAAGAAAGACCATTTTCCCCTTATCCGGCAGTACGGTTATGAGCCTCTCATTGGGGATGTGAAAAATCCGGATGCCCTGAGAGCGTCCATGGAAGAGTGTGACGGCCTGATCAACATCGTTTCGCTGGGTTTTGGAGACGCAGACCTGATCGTTACCGCCGCTGAAAAAGCGGGAATACGAAGGGCGGTCTTTGTCAGCACCACGGCCGTTGAAACACGTTTGAACGCCCGATCCAAAGCCATCCGGCTCCAGGCAGAAGAACGGATCAAACGTTCTCATCTGGACTGGGCGATTCTGCGACCCACCATGATCTATGGGGGCCAAGATGACAGAAATATTTCCCGGTTCATCCGTTTTATTAAAAGAATGCCTTTTTTTCCTATTCCTGGAAGCGGTGAATTTCTTCAGCAGCCGGTCCATGTCAAAGACGTGGCGGAAGGGATCGTTCAGGCTTTTTTCTCTCCGAATGCTTCTAAAAAAATATACAACCTGAGCGGGGCAGCCCCCATTTCGTTCAACCGGATGGTTGAGACAGCTTGCCAAACGCTGGGCGTCTCACGAAAAATCATTCACTGCCCTGTCCAGCCGGTTCTTTTTATTTTTCAGTTCTGGGAAAAATTTTCGTCAAAACCTTTTTTAAAATCCGAACAGATCCTTCGCCTGCTTGAAGACAAGACTTTTTCTCATGAAGAGGCTTTAAAAGATTTTGATTTTCAGCCCCGGTCTTTTGAAGAAGGACTCAAAGAAATGATGAGTTTTGAGTGTTGAGTTATGAGTTGGAATAAGGCAATATTTATCTGATTCAAATAGATAAACTTCCTGCTTTGCCAGAGGACTCATCCAGTTTGACATTGACGGGAGTATTAAAAAATAAATTTTCACCACGGAAGACACGGAGAGCACGGAGGGCGCAGGCCAAACGACTGCAATCTGAGATTTGAAATGTTTCATTCGGGAGTCATCCTGCCTATAGGCAGGATGACTCTCTCCGTGGTGAATAACAAACATAAACAAATTGATTATGAAGCCAAAGCCTGACATTCTTTTCCTCAATCAACTCAACATTCAATTTTAAGTATCATGTTTTTATTGAAAAAAGTAATAACGCCGTTTTTTTACCCCCTCCCTTTTTCCCTGGGACTTCTGATGCTGGGGATCGGGTTGTTCTGGTTTTCAAAAAAACAAAAAGCCGGAAAAATCCTGGTGACTCTCATGGGTCTGATCCTTGTGATCACCTCATATGGATTTTTTTCCTACCTTGGTTTGTCATGGCTGGAATCCTTCTATCCCCCGATTGATTTAACCCATCCTCCCCGTGCAAAATGGGTGATTGTGTTAGGCGGAGGCGTCAGTTCTGACCCGGATCTGTCGCCTGTTTCCCGGTTATCCTCTTCCACACTGGTCCGGCTCATTGAAGGTATCCGGATTCAAAAAAAAATCCCGGGAAGCAAATTGATCCTGTCCGGGGGCAGGGTTTTTGACCGCTCTGCCGAGGCCGAACTCATGAAACAAGCGGCACTTGATTTAGAGGTTCCAGCCTCAGATATGTTTTTAGAATGCGATTCAAAAGATACGGCTGATCAGGCCAGGATTATGAAAAAACGGGTTGGCAATGAGAGTTGTGTTCTGGTGACATCAGCCTACCATATGCCTCGTTCCATAACGCTTTTTGCCAGTCAGGGTCTTTATCCTGTTCCTGCACCGACCGATTTCAAGATCATGAAAAATTCTGCCTTGCAGCCCGCCTTTTTCTTCCCAAAAGGATCCAATATCAAGGATACGGAAATCCTGATCCATGAATTGCTGGGACTATTGTGGTGTATGACTGCTGTCAGGTAATTAATACGGTAAACCACCGGCTCTGCCGGTGGTATTTGACTTTATTATATTTTGTCAGATCAAGTTTTAACTTCTCCATTTTATAACATACAGGGATACATCCATTATAAAAAAGACCAAATTCAAACAGATAGGGAAGTTGTTAAATCAGAGCGTTTCCTTCCGGTCTATTCTGAAGGAAATGAAGCAAGTGGACACCCGCTTCATCGGTCCTTTGCCCGGATCATCCAGAGAATGCCTTTCTGTTTTATATGCCACAATCCATCCCCATCTCTTGATCCTCGTTTCAGACGAGACCCGTCTGGATCCCATTGGACAAAATCTCAAAACTTTTGCCTCTCTTTTGAACTTAAAACAGGAAATCCTGTCTTACCCCTTTTGCGGATTCGGCACCCCCCAGTTTGACCGGATTTTATTCAATGAAAAAACCCGCTCGCTTTTATCCCTTCAAGGCAGCAATCCCCTGGTGATCGTCAGCTCTGCTGCCGGAATCAGGGAATCCATCCCTTTCTCCAGCGAGGGTGTTTTTACATTAAAATTCGGCTCTTCCTATGAGCGGGAAACTTTAGTGAAAAAAATTTTTCAGGCCGGTTATGAACGGGTGAATTATGTTGAACAGCCGGGGGAATTCGCTGTACGGGGCGGTATCGTTGATGTTTACGGCATGGGCAACGAATCCCCGGTCCGAATGGAATTTTTCGGCGATTCGATCGACCTTTTAAAAAAATTCGACCCGTCCACCCAGAGGACAACGGAAGATGTCCCTGAAGTTACCATCCAACAGGTCCTTCTGAAAGCAGACCCTACGCGGCAAATTCTTCCTTCTTTTCCGGATTCTCTTTCCGTGTTTTTTTATGATGAGGCTCTCTTTCAGGAAATGAATGAGGATTTCAATAATAAAGCCGTGTTATCGGAAACGGAGTTTCCTTATCTTTTAAACCCCTTTCCGGGAAAAATCATTAAAACTCCTTATGAGTCCGCGGATTTTGACCAATGGCCCGGACAAAACAGAATTGAAGTCGTCTTTGACTGGATGCAGAAACATCAAAATGATTTTCATTCCTTTTATATCTCCTGCGGCACAAAAGGGGAGCACCATCGTCTGACACACCTTATTTCTGAACATAAAAAAGATCTTCCTGTTTCTTTTGTTTTTATTTCGGATTTACTGAACGGATTCATCTGTGCTTCAGAAAAATGGGCCCTTTTCTCAGACACGGAAATTTACCGCCGGTTTCAAACCCGTTACAAGGGGTTCTGTTATGGCAAAGGCGTGTTCACCAAGCCAGCTGAAGCTTTTGAAGAGGGGGATTATGTTGTGCATTATTCATACGGCATCGGCATTTACCGGGGGCTGAAACCGCTTGATGAGGATGGATCAGTCCAGGAAGTGATGGTCGTCGAATATGCGGATGAATCCAGGCTTTATGTTCCCTCGGATCAGTTTTATCTTTTGGAAAAGTACGTCGGAACCGGCGGTGAAGGGCCTTCCCTCGACACATTGGGTTCCGCCCGCTGGGCGAATAAAAAAGCAGCGGCACAGGAAGCCATCTGCGATTACGCGGCCAAGATTTTAAAAACCGAAGCGGCCCGTGAACTTATGAAAACAGAGCCCCTGTACGTCGCTACACCGGAAATGCATGATTTCGAACACAGTTTTCCCTTTCAGGAAACCCCGGATCAGGAAAGAAGCATTGAGGAAGTCAAAAAGGATCTCACACAGGAAAAACCCATGCATCGTCTGGTTCTGGGGGATGCGGGTTACGGAAAAACCGAGGTCGCCATCCGCGCGGCGTTTTTAATGGCTCTGCAGGCAAAACAAACCGCCGTGCTGGTTCCGACCACGCTGCTGGCGGAACAGCATTTTCAGACCTTTTCCTCCCGTATGGGTCCGTATCCCTTCCGGGTGGAAGTTCTCTCCCGTTTTTCCTCTCAGGCCCAGCAGAAAAAAATCATCAATGATTTGAGAACAGGAGGAGTGGATATTTTGATCGGGACGCACCGGATGGTTCAAAAAGACGTGGTCTTTAAGGATATGGGTCTGTTGGTCATTGATGAGGAACAGCGTTTCGGCGTGATGCACAAAGACTTTTTGCTTCATCAGAACCCTTCTGTTCATATCCTCACTCTTTCCGCCACACCCATTCCCAGGACCCTGTATCTGTCGCTGATGGGCGCAAGAGACATGAGCGCCATCATGACAGCGCCCCAGGAAAGGCGGCCTATCGAGACGAAAATCTCCGAGGAAGACCCCTTTGTCATCAAAACCGCCATCGAAGCAGAATTAAAAAGAAACGGTCAGGTGTTTTTTGTCCATAACCGGATCCACAGCATCCAGAAAATGCATGACCTTCTGACAAAACTGGTCCCTTCCGCCCGGTTTCAGAT
>JAFGBW010000241.1 GCA_016932965.1 Candidatus Auribacterota bacterium | reverse complement strand
TTGTTGATCTGATAGATTTTATTTTCCCGGATGAGATTCGATATGGCGTGGTTCATGATCATGATTTCACGGACAGCTATCCGGCCTTCTCCTGAAGCTTTCGGGATGAGCACCTGCGATATCACACCGATCAGGGAAGATGCCAGAGAAACCCGGATCTGGTCCTGTTTCTTTTTAGGAAATTGGTTGATCACCCGGTATACGGTATCAGAAGCGTTGTTGGTGTGAAGCGTGGAAAGAACCAGATGTCCTGTTTCAGCCACTTCCAATGCGGTGGCGGTGGTTTCCAAATCCCTCATTTCACCGACCATCACCACATCAGGGTCCTCGCGGAGCGCCGCGCGCAGCGCTTCGGAGAAACCTTTAGTGTGAGCGCCGGTTTCCCTCTGATTGATGAGACAGTTTTTCTCCTTATGGACGAATTCAATGGGATCCTCGATGGTAATGATGTGGTCGGTTCTTAAAAGATTGATGTAGTCAATCAACGCCGACAACGTGGTGGTTTTCCCTGAGCCCGTGGGTCCCGTGACCAAAATCAGCCCCTTGGTCCGCGTGCAGAGTTCCAAAATCGCGGCTTCCAGGTTGAGATCGTTGGCATTTTTTATCTCAGAAGGTAAAATCCTGAAACAGCCTCCAAGGCCGTTTATGTCCTTATAAATATTGATCCTGAACCGCGCCACCCCTTCCAGTTCCCAGGCGAAATCAATTTCCCTTCCTTGATCGAAATATTCTTTTTTAATATCCGGAATCACGGGCATGAACATCTCGTTGAGCATCTGTGTGGAATATACCTGGGGGCTTGCCGGCGTAAGCTGGCCGTCAATACGAATCCATGTCCGCTCATTCGAACGGAAATGAACGTCCGAGGCTTTTCTTACATAGGCGTCTTTAAGCAGCTGGAGCAGTTCTGACATTTATGAAGCTCCTTCCAGATGGATTCCAAGACGATTAAAACGGTTCATGAGGTCTTTTTGATCCATGGTCGTGTACCAGGCAGCTTCAGGACTGACGCACCCTTGAGAAATCAGGTTCGATAAAGAGGCATTCAAGGAAATCATTCCTATATCCTGATTAGAATCTAAAAGAGAAGGTACCTGATGTAATTTGTTTTCGCGGATCAGATTGGAACCGGCGACGGTGTGAAGGAGAATCTCCCTGGCGGCAATGCGCCCGCCTTTTTCATCCGTCCTTGCTAGAAGCGTCTGGCATACCACTCCTTTTAGATTGTCGGAAAGCATGGCCCGGATCAATTCCTGTTCTTCTTCTCCGAACTGGTTGATGACGCGGGAGATCGTGGAATAAGCCGTGTTCGTATGGAGAGTGCCGAAAACCAAGTGACCTGTTTCAGCGGCCTCAATGGCAAGACGGGTGGTTACAATGTCCCGCATTTCCCCCACCAGTATGACGTTGGGGTCTTGTCTCAAGGATGCTCTCAAGGCATCCTGAAAGCTGTGCGTGTGCGTGTGCAGTTCCCGCTGGTGGATCAAACACCGGTTGGAATCATGAATGAATTCGATTGGATCCTCAATAGTGATGATGTGATAGGGACGGGTTTGATTGATGTAATGGATCATGGACGCGATGGTCGTGGATTTGCCGGACCCGGTTGGTCCCGTGACCAAGACCAATCCCCTGTTTAAATCGCATAAATGTCTCGCCCCTTCCTCAAGACTGATGTCTTCAAAAGAGGGGAGTTTGCTTGGGATATGCCTGAAAACAACGCCGGGACCTTCCTTGTCCTTGAACATGTTCACGCGGAAACGGTATTTTTCTTTTGAAGTGGAATAAGCAAAATCCACATCGAATGTGTTTTCGTATAGAGAACGTGAAAAAGGGGTCATGATTTCATTGAGCCAGTCCATGATCTGGGGGGAGGACAATTTTTCGGGCCTGAAGGGGGCCATTATTCCGTGAAGCCTCATCATGGGAACTCTTCCTGAACTCAAATGCAAGTCTGACGCATTTTTAACGACCACTTCTTCCAGAAAGGAATCAATCCCTGCCATCAGCCTCTTCCTTTTTGATGAGCGCCCAGTTTTCCAGTGTAACGGGTTCGGTTCTATAGGAAATCAGATTGACTGGACTTATAGCATAGTGGACGCCGTCGTTAAATATGATTTTTCCGCTGAAGACACCCTTTCCATATTCCAGAGCGGGCAATCCTTTGAAGGATACTCCGCCTGTTATTTTTTCCCATGCCCTTGCCTTTACAGGGCCGATGTTTTCGTCAGCAGAAGCAGGAAGCGACGGATAGATGTGGTTTGATGATTTGAGATAAAAATATTCGTTTCTAACAATGAGCGAACCCGTGGAGTGATTGTCTAAAAAGACCTTGAGGTGAGTGACTCTCAGATCGTCTTGGTATGTTTCAAGAATTTTTAAAGGAATGGGGGAAGGAATAAACTCTTTTTTCGCCGAGAGGTATCTCTCCAGTTTCAATTGCCGGTATTTCAGCGGAATGAGATTCTGGTCTTTTGACAGGGCGATCTTCTGGTACAAGGCATAGGTATGGTCGCATAAAGAAAGATAACCGCGGGTCAGCATGAAATCCGTGATTTTAAACATGAGGGAAAAGTGAAACACATAGGCATAGGCAAAAAATATGGTGAAACACAGAAACAAAAAGGACAAAAGGTTCCAAACAGGATTGGGAGGCAGAGAAGGCGGCCGCGGAGAAGAGGACTTCTTTTCCTTGGAAGTGACCGTGAATTTTTGATCCAGTTTTTTCAGCCGTGCCCCGCATTGCAGACAGATCACGTCTTTTTCCTGGACCGGTTTTTGGCATTTGGGACATGTGTTCATGCGTTTTCTTTAGTAATACCTAATTCTTATATACATGACCTTATAATCCCATAAGTGGCAATAAAAAAATGCCGCCATATTTAATTAACATGCTTCCAGCCGGGCTTCATTATTATCGATATGGATATTCAGTAATTTGTTATTCGTTTTTTTGATAATAGCTTGAGTTTAAAGGTTGCGGAAGGCAGTCCCTGGGAATGAATGATTCAAGCGGGAGCGGTTGCTTCCGGCAATGTGGGCGCAGATTTTTTCGGCAATGACCGCGTGCAGCGAGCTTGGAAGGGAATGTCCGAGTTCTTGGATTTCCACATACGTTGACGATGGGATGAGTTGTGCAAGGTGTTTCCCGTGTGGTGGCGGGTTCAGGGGATCCTGCCCCCCCTGAATCACCAGGAACGGAATCTGGATGGTGGACAGTTCTTTGCCCCGAACAAGAGGGATCGGCGCAATAAGCGCGTGATTTTTTGGCTGGGCCATCGAACCTGCATGAGCGATGGCGCGCGCTTCCCAATTGCGGAATTCTTCGGGTTTCACCTCAGCCTTGTTCCCGCTAAGCGCCAGCCATTCCGTTGTTCTTTTTTCCAGCTCATCGTCCAGAGTTTTCGCCTCGTCCATTCGCTTGGCAAGCACATCCAACACTTTTCTCTCTGGTGAAGGAAGCCCCAGGGGATTTGGTTCTCCGGTGTAGGCACGGCTGATGTTTCCGGTAAAATCAACGTCAAGCGCTGCTGTCAGCATGACTGTTGCTGATAGAAAGCGGCTAGGGTGGTCGAGAACGGCGGCCTGAACAAGGGTACCCCCCATAGAAAGCCCAACCGCATGTGTCCTTTTTACTTCGAATCCATCCAGCACAGCCAGGATATCTTCGGATAAGTCCTGTAACGTGTATGGGCAACGGGATATGTCAAATTTCGAGGATTTTCCGGTGTCTCGGTGGTCGTAACGTAAAACGCAAAAGCCCCGGTCCACCAATAAGTCAGCAAACTCTTGGGGCCACATCAGGTGAGAAGCATTTGCTCCTGCCACCAGGATGATGCAGGGGGAGTCCTGGTTTCCATCGCGTATCGCCCATAAATGGGCATCCTTGCTTCTTACGGTTTTTTGTTTTATTTTTGAAATCATGGCTCCTCATGCGGACCCATCAGCGCTCTCATGGATGAGACAATCTTGTTTCAGAACATCAACCAGGCCAAGCAGTTCTTTTTGATATTTCAGATGACCCAGGGATTGAGCTGTCTTTTGCGCCTTGTCCAGATACTGGTGCGCCATTTTCATGCTTCGTGCAACGGCCGGACTTTTATTCAACAGCGAAACAAGCCTTTTCCCGGATCGTTCGGCCTTGAAAAGCGACTGGATGAATCTTTTCCTGCTGTCTTTCGCTTCCGCAAGAAAAAGAAAAGGCAGTGTGATTTTGCCTTCCTTCAAATCATAAAAATGATTTTTCCCTGAATGATCCCGGATCACATCCTGACAGTCATTCATGATCTGATAGGCAAATCCGAAATTCCACCCGAATTGTCTTAACTGCTCACGGTTGTTTTTGCCTGAACCGGACAGTACGGCTCCTGCTTCGCAGCAGGCGGAGAAAAAAGATGCGGTCTTGAGACCGATGATGTGCAAATATTTTCTTGGGGTTAAATTGGGATTAAATGCGTGATGATTCTGAAGGATTTCTCCTTCGCATAACCTTGAAGCCGCGTCTGTCAGGATCCCTAATATTTTGCGTTTCCGGAGCCCCTCTCCTATCTTCAAGGCCGAAGTAAAAAGGAAATCCCCGTATAGAACCGAAGCCGTCGCGCCCCAGTTATGCGCCATGGACGCCTTTCCCCTCCGGATTTCGGCATGATCAATGATATCATCATGAACTAACGTGGCATGATGAACCAGTTCCATTAACGCAGCCGTTCTGACAGCCTGGGCGGATATCTTATTGTTCCTTTGACAGGAACACCATAAAACCAACAGGGAGCGGAGCTGTTTCCCCTTGGCGGAAAACCAGTCCCGGTTCATTTCTTTTAACGGAATTTGATTGGAGGCGGTTTGTTTCCGGATCAGCTCCCGGACGAGCGATAATTCAGTTTGCACAGAAGCGGCGAGTCTGGATATGCCGGATAACATTTAATAGTGCAGTAAATTCGAGATGGAGAGAATGATTAAAAACATGGAGCTGATGACCCCTAATATTCCTATGAGCAGGGAATGTAAAAAACAAATGGTGTCGGTGTCCTTGTGTATCTCATTTAGTTTTTCTTCCAAAGGCTCGGTCATGATCCAGTAGTCCACTTTGCTCTCGATTTTTTTAAAAAAGGAAGGGCAAAAAATCAGAAGGACTCCGGATAAGAGCCCGACTCCGGCGGTTAATTTTGTGAAAAGCGTCATCGAATGTAAAAGACAGGTGACAAACATTTGCAGTTTCTCAGGAACGCGCATCTTATGGATCAGGACTAATAAATCCAGCCTGAAACATAGAAAATATAAAACAAATAAAGAAGCGGCTGACAAAACAATACCCGAGTAAAGCGGATAGCGGGAAAAAAGAAAATCTGCCCGGACATACGTGTTTAAAAATTTAAATTTTCTGTCTACATCTACCTGCTTGTTGAAGAAATTACTGATGATTTTCATTAAATCGAGCGAAGTGAGTAAAACCAGAGACACTAAAAAGCCCAGAACACCAAAAAGAAGAGTCAGGCTTTCCACATAAGGCAACGTGATGTGTTTCATCCATAGATCCATTTTTCACTCCTTATCGTTGTTCAGTTCCGTCCGGATTCTTTCTGTGCGTTTCTTGAGTTCTTTCAGTCCTTCATTATAATAAATACCGGCGGCTTTTAAAAATAGAATTTTTTCTGCGGAAGATATTTTCGTCCAGTCTGAAAAAACGGTTTTTTCATTTTGAAGAGATGCGGTTACTTTCGAATTGATCATCAACTGTGAATCTCCTTCGATGAGAGGGCGGATAGCCATGGATCGTTTTATTCCGTTTTCCGATTCATGGATCATGCCTTTTTCGGGATGATGCATGAGATCGTTAGAATCCAGCAGTTTTTTTATGAAAGGAAGACCGTATATTTCCTTTTCAGACAACACGAGATTTAAATAGATCTTTAAGACCGGCTCTGTCCCTGAGGGACGAATGTGAATCGTGGACCCGTTTTGCAGAAGAAATACAAGATAATCCGCGCTGTCCTGAACCAGCCCTTCCCCCATACCCAGATCCATGTAAAACGTGGGGACAAAAATCCCGTAACCGGGAATAGAGAAACAGTCCTTTTTCAGATTGGAATCAAAGAGAAGATGATTTTCTTCATCCCAGCACTGTGCCGGAGAGTCTGTTCCTTTTAGATAATCGTATTTGGCAATGACTTTCAGCCCTCCAAAGTTTGAAGGGGATGTGTCCTTGCTGCGAAAACGCGTTAATGCCGCTTTTTTGAGAGCGTCTCCTTTTGCCCCGGGGAATTCCAATACGATGATTTCCTCGAAATGCAGACCGATTTCGTCATGCACCGCTTTTAATAAGGTTTTCATGGTTTCATTTTGAGTTTCCAGCCATCCGGAGAGCTCAGCAAACCGTGCCATGGCCCTGGGGGTGTCTTTCTCGGCCGTATCATTGCCGTATGTCTGTCCCATGGACTCCTCTCCCCCGCCCCGGAATACTTTTGAATGGGATTCCAGGAGCAGAGACGTCCTTTCGATCAAAGATAATTTCGCGTATTCTTTCCTGTCGAATCCCCTGTTCCTGGCGCTTTGATAGTTTATAGCGCGGTTGTTGTAATGCGCCATGACCTGTCCGAAATATTTAAAACCAACCAAAACATGAAAAATCGACACCTTCGGCCATTTTTTCCGGTAGATTTTTACCGGCTGGTCGCTGGATACGATGGATTTGATTACAAGCGCCTGTTCAGGCTCTGTTACCACGGAAGTTTCGTACGCCGCGTTCAGGCTTAAGAGTTCATTGCCGGTAAAATAAATAGGGCCCCTGGAGTCGGAAGAGTCCAGTTGCACCACTCCCATACGGTCCGAATCCGGATCAGATGCAAAAATGTAACGGGGGGTGATCCCCTTTTTTTTCAATTCTTCCGCATAAAGAAGACTCCGGTGAAATGAAGAACGATAAGCCGGATTCGGTTTCCCTCTTTCTTTCCCTTCTCCTACATCCAACGAATTGTCAGGGTCCCTCTCCTCGGGAACGAAATAAAAGTGTCTGTTTTCCGAGAGGCCGTGTTCCTCAAGAAGGCGTTTCACCGTCGATGCGGCGCAGCCTTTTAGCGCCGTGATGATAACAGGATGTCTTTCCAGCGCCTCAATGATGGGCCGCTGAAAAGTAAAATCCCCTTTTTCAGGCCGCACAACCGATAAAGCGACCTGTTTTGCTTTTTGCACATACCGGCCGATGATTTCGCCTGTGTTGATGATCATCACAGGGGCACCGTTCCCCGGAACAAATTTTCCCCAGGATGGGTTTTTTTCCGTATGATTGTTTGACCCGGCCCAATCAATGACAGCCCGTTTGACTAAAGAAAAGGAAGAGACCTCCGTGATTTCAGCCTGCAGGGATTGGATGAAATCTCGGTTCACTACCTGGTGCCCGTCAGGTTCATAGATTTTGTAGCCGTTATCTTCCTTGGGATTGTGACTGGCTGTTAAAATTCCTCCGGATTGAGGTAAAAGGGCCCCTTCTCCAAGGGGGATTTCAACAATGGTGTGGGCAACAACCGGAGTCGGTATGGGATGAGATGACAGATAAACGGGGATTCCGGAAGCGCTGTATATTTCGGCAATCATTTTTGATAATTCTCCGGGACCATCGGCTTTCATGTCATAGGAACCTCTCCTTGAATCATACCCGATGAATATCCCTTCCCTCCCTGATAACGGATTCTTTTTCAGATAATTGGCATGGGCCTGAGCAAAAATCCCCGCCGTGGCTTCATTAAAAAGCGCCGTTCCTATTCCCATGGTCCCGCGCATCCCGGCTGTGCCGGATTTGAGCTGAGTGTAAAAACGGTTCTCCAGTTCCGTTGTGTTTT
>JAFGBW010000240.1 GCA_016932965.1 Candidatus Auribacterota bacterium | reverse complement strand
GGTCAGAAGAAAGTCACGAGTGAAAAAGGAGGATACAAATTTTTTGATCTTCCGGCTGGGTCTAGTCTTTTAAAAATTTCTCTCAAGGATTTCCCTTATAAAATCATGAAGGTCACTCCAAAACCAGAAGGATTTGATCCAGATAAACCTCTTGAGGAACTGCTTATTCCCGTCTATTTTTCAAAAAAGCCAGACACGATCAGTAATTTTAATATCGTGATAGAAGTGGAATAGTTGAATTGCAATCAATTGGATTCAATCCCTCCGCCCGTTTCACCTCATTCGAATCCGGGTTTTTCATAAATAATCAGTATGGCGGAATTCAGGAGTCGGGAGTCGTAATGCTGCAATATTTTCTGAATTTGCATGAGAAGAAGCCTGTTATCTGATTGAACTGCTGTTCATTGACACTTTTATTGAACTGTGTGTTTGTCTTTGATTCAGGATTTTTGAATTCAGTGTATGAACGGATATTGATCAGAAATGCTGGAGGTTTATTATGGATAACGGTCTGATCAGTACTGATTTTTTCCTATTTCTGGTATAATCCGATTAATTCCGTTTTTTCCAATATATGGCCTTGCATGGCTTTTTCCAGCACGGCCTTTGTGGGTTTTTTAAGATCTGGCAGGATAATATCCAGCGCGTAAAGTTTATGCACATAGCGGTGTTTACCGATAGGAGGGCAGGGGCCGTCATATCCCGTTCTTCTGAAATCAGTGATTCCTTCCAGCGTACCGGCTGGCAGGTTTTCTGAATGGATGCCTTCTTTCAATTCAGTCACGGACGGGGGAATATTGTAAAGGATCCAGTGAACCCAGACCATTTTTGGCGCGGTTGGGTCTGGCGCATCCGGATCATCCACAATCAGAACCAGGCTTTTAGTTTCAAAGGGGATGCCTGTCCAGGACAGGGGAGGGGAAAGATTTTCTCCGTTACCGGCGTACCGTTTTGGCATCAGAGTATAATGATTGAATGAGGAAGAAGATAATTGCATGGAATAGCCCTCCTTTGGTTCATCTGAGCACCCATACCCTGAATATATGAATAATAAGATGGATATGCGTAAAATGGTTTTCATGATCTGTTTCTTGTCATATTGAAATAATTTAGAGCGGGTGAGCAGAATCGAACTGCCGTAACCAGCTTGGGAAGCTGATGTTCTACCATTGAACTACACCCGCAATGACTCTGTTAATAACAATATGAATGACATGACAGTTTGGTTTAATTTAGTCATGCCCGGTTACATTTGCATTGACAATCATTGACGACATGCACGTTTTAAAAATCATCCGTTGTTTAAAGAATCCAGGAGTCAGGAGCCAGAATCCAAAAAGGGCTGCAAGGCAACCCGAAATTTTTTTCAAGTCAGATGATATAATAGAATTCCCATTCATTTTATCCACAGGTTTTTTAGGAAATTTATTTTTTCGCAGCGTGAAACATATTTTCATTACAAGATGTACGGGTATATTTTGATTCGGAAGTGGGAATGGAAGAGGCAGAATCCCCGTTTAAAATACGAATCATGATTTCACTTGCCTGTTTTCCTAACCCTTCATAATCCAGATATACTGCAATAGTAGCCCCCATTTTGATGTGATTGGGATTAAAGGTCAGAAGATTGATTTGGCGGATTTGACATCCTTGAATCAGATATTCGAGGTTGAATTTGTTCACGAGATTCATATCGAAAATCAGCCAAAAAACATCAATGGGTTTTCTGGTCAGGTTCCTGAATTGCTTGGTCACTTCGTCGGAATTGTTGACCATCATGGATTCTAGTCCCAAGTGAAGTGTTTCACAAGCCTCTTTGCCTTTGGAAAAAATTTGAAGGGAATTATTACTATAAAGTGTTCCGATCATTTTGGTCTTGGGGAAATATTTTTTTAATTCCTCAAATTGAGAAAGAGGACTGGGTATGATGTTGATGCCGGTTGCATTGATTTTGTTTTTCCCATTCATATCCACCAAACCTGCTGCTCTGGGATTCAAAACCATTGTATAAACAAAAGGGAACAGGGTCAGGGAACTGCAGAGTTCTGCCGCTGGTTTTCCAATCGCGAAGTTGACATTGGGATAAAAATCAAGGATTTCTTTTCTGAGTGAATGAATGGATTGGTAGTCGTTCATCTCACACCGTTTGATTTCTGCAGAGGGGATTTTTTCTTTCAGATGTGTAAAACAGTTATCCATAATGGATTCATAGGTTTTATTTTTTTCGCTGGAAATAAGAATAATCCTCGTCGCAAAAACATTCATGTTCCCGATGAGAAAAAACATGCTAAGTATGCTGATGAATCTGATCATGACAATTTTAACGGCATTTGAATCGCTTTTAACAAGGTGAGTCAAAGCTTGTACTGATCCAATACTTGCAGGAGGGAAGTCTTGAGTTCCTTTTGATTGATACAATCCTTCACCTCCTCGATTAATTTGAGTTTTGAACTCTTTTCTTCTTCGAATTTCACATTCAATCTTTCCACGCATTTATTAAAGGATTCGGCCAGATTTTGGAATTCGTCTTTGTCTCTGAAACGAAGGTGGGGAACGGCATGGTCTTCAGAAACGGCCAGCATGCAGTTGTTTAAACGGAATAAAGGGCCGGCAATCCGATGGGAAATAAGAACGCCCAATAGGACGATAGCCAATGATAAAAGAGCAGTAAAAGCCAGTAATTTGATAAAGAAATCTTTTTTGAATTCCTGTGGCACCCAGAATACCGTGACGCCGGATTCCATGAATTCATTC
>JAFGBW010000239.1 GCA_016932965.1 Candidatus Auribacterota bacterium | reverse complement strand
TCCACAGGGGGAGAGGGAATTGCTTGAGAAGGGTTAAGGCATAATCAACAGAGGGAGAGGGGGAGTCATTGAAGGAACTGAGGCATCGGTAGAAGCCGTTACCCACCGGAGGAGGAGACAGGTCGTATGTTACGAATTTTTCAGATGCTGCTGACTTGTTTGAAAAATATCACGGATCCCTCAGTTTTAACCTGAATGTTTCTTTGCCTGATAGCAGAACAATTCATGCAGGCTGGAAGCCTGGTTTGCTCAGGCACTCTCCCCAGTCCTCGAGTAGGCAAGACCCACTCCCTGCAGGAATTCAAATGCCAGATTGTCATAAGGAGTCTGCCTGGGTTGTCCTTCAGGCAGGCGGCTGAAAACGAATTCGTAAAATTCCAGCAGGAACGGGTGAAGCGGCCGGACTCTTAAATTCCTCACCAGGTCCCAAGAGATGCTGCCGTAATGCCTGAGAGTGACCGGACTCACCGGGAAATACCTGGAATATGCGTCAAAAATTCCGTCTCCGATTTCACCGGGTTGTCTGGCCATGGCGCCAAGCACCAGGAAATTGAAACATAGATTAAACACGATGTTGATTTCATCAGGGGATTGAAAGCATCCGGATAATCCGGGGGTATTCCGAAGTTCCACATAAAGATCAATCAGACGTGTCACAGTGACCAGCATCCCGTTGGGTGACGCAGCCCCCTGGGTGAAAATCGTTTCTATTCCGTCACGCATATCCAGTGTGATGTCAGACAAATCATCAGTCAGCTGAAATAAAATACCGAACTTGATGAAATACTCAATTTGTTCCGGCGTCAGGCCCCCTAAAGCAACATATCCGCATAAGGCTGAGCAAAGCCCGCCTTTCAACGCCGTCCAGTCGAACAATCCGGGGATATCGCTCCCCTTTTGTCTGACTGAGCTTTCCACTTCAACGTGGTAAGCCTGGTTCAGGAGCCAGAAAAGGTCGGGATGCGTTTCAGGGGGAAACTCGCGATAGATTTCGTCGATCAGATCCATGATCACCTTCTCAAAATTCCCGGCAGGCACCTGGCTGCGGTCCTGGAGATGGTTCCTTATCTTTTCCAGGTTTTCCCTGGTTACCATTTTTTGATCCACGGCCCAATCCACGATGGCTATCAACAGGGAGAGCGCATGAATGGCTCTGACCGAGGGGGCTTTTGCCCCGCCAAACCTGGCAAACTCCCTCATCATGAAGGTATACATGAGTGCAGTTTGAAATGTCTCTTTGGGGAAATAAGCGGGATCCTGCCCTGCCTTGTGTTCCGTGAACGCCTGATCCAAATCCATTTGGGTTTGATGCATGATCTCGGATTGAGCCTCCATGAAGGACTGATAAAGACCCATTCTTTCAATGAGCTCTTCCAGGAACTCAAGCAGAGATGATTTTTTAAATACCCTGAAAATAAAGATGTTCCTGAAATTTTTCAACTCGGCCTGAAGGGCAAGGAATAATTTTCCGGGATTATTTCGGATTGTCCGGTTGTTCAAAATTTTTTTTGAGGCAAAAAGGACAAACACTCCCAGTGCCGCGTTTTCGATTTCAGCAATCCATCCAGCCCTTTTCCCGGGCTGAACCTGTTGATCCCTCAAATAAACCCCTCTCATTTCCGCCACCCATCCCAATATCAGGGACTCCAGATGTGTGTTGAACCCCATCTGTAGAAAAGCTGACCCTTCGAGCGGCCTTTCCTTCCCCTGGTCCGTTTCTCCTGCGGCGTAAAAAGAGGTTCTGGGAGCCAGTGTTTCCGCCGGAAAAGCGCTGAAACACTGAACTAGGGCGACAAGGAAACAAATCCCCCATATCAAGGGTTTCAGATGAGAGCCCGTTAATTTTCTGAAGTAAGCCATAATAAATTAATACCACCAGACATTAGAAATGTCAAATCATTCGGATCTTTTTCTGAGCAGTGGGAATAAAAAGAATTTCTCACCACGGAGTTACGGAGGAGGACACGGAAAGAATCCTGCCTTGAACCGATCGGTGAAAATTTCTATTTACCAACAACTATCAACCATTAACCATTTTCTGCGCCTCCGCGGGAGTAGTTATTTTCTTGCGAGCGGATGCGAGCAGGTTCCCTCTACGTGTCCTCGGTGCTCTCTTTGATGAAAAATTTATAGACAGGATATAAAGGATTAAGAGGATTATTTTCTTCTTAAGGCGAATTTTTTATATCTATCCTGTCCATCCTGTCTAAATGAATCTTCTGGTTCTCCCGTGCTCTGCCGCTGTAAAAATCTATATTGACTTGAATTGGTTTTCTCCCTATTATGAACATAGGTTCATAATAGGGATTCAGCATCATGCGGCCGAAAAAAACCAGATGGGTCGAGTGCCTGCCGGGGGAGAGGTGCTTCAGGCCCCAGTGCAAACCTTTGAATAAACTGGAAGGCGTCAGTTTGTCGCTGGATGAGTTTGAGGCGATCCGGCTGTCCTGCCTGCTCGGCATGAAACAGATCGACGCTGCAAAATTGATGAACATCTCCAGACCCACCTTCACCCGGATCGAAGCAAGAGCCCGTCAAAAAATCGCCGATGCCCTTGTCAACATCAAGGCCATCCGGATAGACGCAGGATGCTGTGATGTGGAGATAAAAGGGCGAAGAAAAGGCGTGAAAAATAAGAAATGAGTAACCGGAAAAAAGCTTTTTACATGATTGCGGGATTCCTGGCCTGTTTTTATCTGCCCATAGAAAATGTACGGTTCAATCATGCCATTTTTGAAGCGCTCGCGCTTGCCAGATGGTACGCTCGGGAGCATGTTCTCCTGTGCCTGGTCCCGGCCTTTTTCATTGCAGGGGCCATTTCTGTTTTTGTCAGCCAGGCGTCCGTTATCCGGTATTTCGGGGCAAAAGCAAATAAATTCCTGTCTTACAGCGTGGCCTCGGTTTCCGGAACCATTTTAGCCGTTTGTTCCTGCACCGTGCTGCCCCTTTTTTCCGGGATATATAAAAGAGGCGCAGGCTTGGGGCCGGCGGTTGCCTTTTTGTATTCAGGCCCGGCAGTCAATGTTCTGGCCGTTATTCTGACCGCCCGGATCCTTGGCTGGCAATTCGGTCTGGCCCGGGCAGTCGGAGCCGTCCTTTTCAGCGTGATCATCGGTCTTTTGATGCATTTCAT
>JAFGBW010000238.1 GCA_016932965.1 Candidatus Auribacterota bacterium | reverse complement strand
TCGTCCTGCTTGCTCCTATCCAACAAAATTCAGTTTTTTTGCATGAAACCGGATGGGGAATGATCTTCACTACAAAGCACGGAGGAATGGGAAGATAATTTTTTAGACAGGATAGATTTGACACATTCGCCGCTAACCATTCTCTATTCACTACCAACCATCCACTATTCACAACTCATAACTCTTCTCCTTCCCTTCCCATTCCCCATTCTTAATTCTCAATTCTCAATTATAAAAAATGTATTCCCATGCCGCTATCCATAAAAAATTTGGACAACTGCATTTGAATTTAATATATTCTTTTCCTTTCTGATTAAGGCAACTTATGGCAAGAAAATTATTCGGAACAGATGGAATACGGGGGATTGCGAACTCAGAGCCCATGACAGCGGAAACCGCCCTTAAATTGGGAAGAGCGGCCGCCCATGTGTTCAAACAGGACGCGAGACGGCACCGGTTTGTCATCGGCAAGGACACCCGTCTTTCCGGTTACATGCTTGAAAACGCGCTTGTCGCCGGAATCTGCTCCATGGGGGACGATGTCATGCTGGTTGGACCCTTGCCCACACCGGCCATTGCGTTCATCACGAGGTCTCTGCGCGCCGACGCCGGGATCGTGATTTCCGCGTCCCATAACCCTTACGAATACAACGGCATCAAATTTTTTTCCCACACCGGGTACAAACTTCCGGATGAAATGGAAGACAAAATCGAGGATTTGTTCTTTTCCGGGGCCATCGATTCGATTCGTCCCACGGCCGACTCCATCGGCAAGGCTTACCGCATTGATGACGCGGCTGGCCGGTACGTGGAATTCGTCAAAAATTCCCTCCCCCGCGGACTCACATTCGAAAAATTAAAGATCGTCATCGATTGTGCGCACGGCGCCGTTTACAAAGTGGCCCCTTATGTCTTCCGGGAACTGGGCGCGGAACTCATTGTCATTGGAAACGAACCCAACGGGACCAATATCAATCATCATTGCGGTTCACTTTATCCTGAAAACCTCGCCATGCTGGTCAAGGAAACCAAATCGGATATCGGATTCGCCTTTGACGGCGATGCGGACCGCGTGATCGCCGTTGCGGAAAACGGAGAAATCCTGGACGGAGACCACATGCTGGCTGTTTGCGCCCTGTATCTGAAGGAAATCAACCCCGGTATGAACGCGGTCGTGACCACCGTCATGTCGAATATGGGACTGGAAGAGACATTAAAACAGCATCAGATCGGAGTCATCTCAACCAATGTCGGGGACCGCTACGTGATTGAAGCCATGACACAGCAGGAAATCCTTTTAGGGGGGGAATCTTCAGGACATATCATTTTTCACGAATTCACCTCCACCGGAGACGGTCTGATCACGGCGCTGCAGATCGCCCGCGTGATGGTGGCCAAGCAACAAAAACTCTCAACACTCGCCAAAGTCCTCAAAAAATTCCCCCAGTACATCCAGAACATACGCGTTTCGGAAAAAACCCCCCTGGAAGAAATCCCGGAAATCGTGAAGGAAAAAAATCTCATTGCCAAACAACTGGGTTCCTCGGGCAGGATCGTTTTGCGTTACTCCGGGACCGAACCCATGGTCCGCGTCATGATCGAATCCCGGGAGGAATTGAACATGAAGGATTTGACACACAATCTGGTCAAGGCTCTGAAAAAACACCTCAACGGAACCGGGGATCATGATTAAACTGGGCGTCAATATCGATCACGTCGCCACCATTCGCCAGGCCAGAGGAGGAAAAGAACCTAACCCTTTGGAAGCGGCTTTTATCTGCGAAAAGGCTCTTGCCCACTCCATCACGGTACATTTGCGTGAAGACCGCCGTCATATTCAGCCTCAGGATGTCGCCTCCATTAAAGAGCATGTCCTTTTGCCTCTCAATTTAGAGATGGCCTTGTCTTCAGAAATCATCCGTTTTGCCCTGAAGATCAAACCCCGTTCTGTTACGCTGGTTCCTGAAAAAAGAAAAGAACTGACCACGGAAGGCGGTTTGGATGTCATTGAGAACCTTCCCAGGATCCGTCAGGCAACTAAACAATTTAAAAAGGAAAGAATCCTGGTTTCACTTTTCATCAATCCCGTCAAAGAGCAGGTGGAAGCCTCCGCCAAAAGCGGCGCTGAATTCATTGAGCTCCATACCGGCGATTACGCCAATGCCGCCACATCCGAAAACAGGAATAAGGAGCTGGAAAAACTGAAAAATGCGGCCTCCTATGCCCTCAAACTGGGTCTCAACGTTAACGCCGGCCACGGATTGAACTACACCAATGTGCGAGACATCCTTTCCCTGCCGGGACTTCAGGAATTGAACATCGGCCACTCCATTATCTCACGGGCCGTGATGGTCGGACTCGAACAGGCCGTCAGAGACATGCTGGCTCTGATGAATCAAGCCAATTCCTGACTACTTCTGTATATTCACCATGAAAGAGGAGAGTGGAATTGGGAATGAGAAATCATTTTCACCACAGAGGACACAGAGATAATAGTATCCCGCTCCGCTCGGCATCTTTTCAACTAACAACCAAAAATCAACAACCATCCTCCATTCTCAATTATAAAAAACCCATCACCATTTTTTATACTGCACAGTGACTTCCAACGTCTTGCCGAGGTTCTTTCTCGTTCCTTTTGCAACAAGCGTTCCTTCGTATTCCACGGAAATGATCCGCCAGACACCGGAGGCAGCTTCCGCGGCTGTCGGCGCTAAAGGAGTCGTATTATTGGATCCCCGGACGCATCCGGTGAAGCTGGAGGCAGTTTTCCCGGTATAACGAATGTATTCGAAAACGCCGCTCACGGCATGAAACAGCTTGATGGTTCCTGCCTTTAAAAATCCGCGGGTATTTTGCACCGGAATCGTGATATCGGAGGTGCTCAACCCGCTTGATAAAACAGCCAGGGGAAAAACCGTCTCACCGCTGTAATGGCTGAACACGACCGGCAGGACCGGATCAATGAACAAACGGTTCAACGCTGAATCATAATTGCTGATTTTGATCAGGTCCGAACCGATCAAAACATAAAAGTTCTCTCCCGGAGAGATCTGGCCGTCTTCCATGAAACAGTCCACGAAATAGACTTCCAGATAGCTGACCGTTCCCGGATAAGTCACATCGGTTTTTAAAAGCGTTGCTGGATATTTCACACTGACTTCGGCCAGTTCATCCGGCTCAAGATTGAACTGAAACCGGGGCTGAGGAACCCCATTGGTATCGGCGTTGTTGTACCAGTTTTTATCCGTGTCCAGATTCGTCAGCCAGCTGATGCCCGTTTCAATGCCCGATTCAGCCACGAAAAAAACATCATCCGTCACGATCATGGCCTGCTTGGATAAAATGGCCGACCGGCCTAAAGTCGCAAGACTTCCCAGGATGATCCCTAAAATCACAATCAGCAGCACGGCCAAAAGAAGCGATACCCCTGCTTTTTTCCTGACCGCTTTGGATGAAAAAATCCGTTTCCTATTCACCTGAACATCTCCCTGGGGAAAACCTGCATGATACTTTTATAATTCAAAATCTCAGGGCGGCCGTCCAACCTGATCTCAATCCAGTGGATGTCCCCCAGATTGGCCAAAGGCACCGGGTCCGCCAGCTGCACATTCGTCTTGGTGTAATAGGAAATGGTCAAGCTGGAAATGTATTGAGCCAGCACAAAATAATTCACTCCGTTATCCATGCTCATCTCCAGGTTGGAACCAGTCAGGCGAAAGGAAAGATGGCGTCCGTAAGCGTCTTCAAAATCAAGACGGTCATGAGAAGCGTAAGAGATATATCCCCTTTTAATGTAGCGGCAGTCCTTCAATATCCTGTTTATGCCGAAATCAATCATGAACACGCTTTCCTTCCTGTCGTCGAACAAGGTGAACGTCTTCACCGCGTTCACCAGCGCGTCCGTAAACATGGTCGCCGTGATCCCCAAAATCACCACCGTCATGATCATCTCAAAAAAAGAAAAGCCGCGGGATCTATTTAATAATGACTTAATTGATTTCTTGTGTTTTTTCATTTTAATACCATTCTTTATCTCATCCATGTAAAAATTAAGAATTGAGAATTAAAAATTATGAATTATGCTGAATCAGCTTATCTTGAAACATCCTCCATTCTTAATTCTCAATTCTCAATCCTCAATTCTTTAGTAATTGCATGCAACGGTTGAGACACGGTAAACCACCTGACTGTTTTTTGTGATAGTCACATCTATTCTCTTATAATTGGAAACGGGCGGATTCGTCGTATCAACGGAGGAAAAATCAAAACTGCCCGGATTCAGGGGCAATGTCGTGCCCAGTCCCCTGACGTAATAAACACCCACGGTGACCCGGTAATCCTGATATTGGGGGAGATTATTACCGTGGATATCCTGCGGAATGGGATTAATATTGATGTAATCATCCATGTCATCATACAAAGTGCGGGTCGATTCTCCGGAATCAGCGCCCAGTGAACCAGGCGAGGTTTTATCCGCATCTTCCAGTTTCCCGCCGATCCAGTTTTCGTCCCATTTCTTTCCCTTGATCTCCTCCATCAGCTGAATAGCTAAAACGCTGGGCTCCACGTACGGGATGATCGTGGTGGATTCCTGATTGATGAGGATTAAAAGTGCAACCAAAGGCGGCATGGCCATTCCGGCAATGATGATCATGATCAGTAATTCCATGAGGGTGAACCCTTTTTGCGGCCGGACCTTTTTCATTATTCCATCCTCACTAAAGCCGTGACCGGCGTGATTTGAATGTTTTTCCGGGTGTTCAAGGTGATGAAAGCGTTTCCGCCCGGCTGCAAAGGAATGAGATTTTTGTCCAAAGGAACCCCTTGGGAATTGATGAGCAGCTCATCCATTCCATTGATGTCGACGTCCGTCAGCACGATATCCTTATAGGCCCCTGTGCCCAATTCAACGATATATTCCTCATCCATAGCAGGCCTTTTAAGATAATCCCAGGATCCGTCAGGATTTTTCTCCATGAGTTCATAAAAATTTTCCGGCACGCTGAAAACGATTTTGACTGTTTTGCCGGTATGCGTGCTGTAATCCACTGCATAACGGATATCATCCCTGACAAGACGGGAACCGACAAACAAAGAATAATGTTCCGTTGAAGTGATCTTGGGAAGAACCAAAACTGACAAGATCCCCATGATCAGGAGCACCATCACAACTTCAAGAAAAGTCATGCCCTTATTTAAATGATTCTGCACGGGGTGAAACCCTCTCAGTTAAAATGCTTTATCCTTCCCAGAAAAAATTATAAATGATTGAAAGTATTATTACAAGTTTAAGCTTAAGGAAGATTATGGTGGTTAAAAACAAAGATGATTCCGTATTGATCAGCATGGTGCTTCTGTCCACAGCACTGCATTTTCTCTTTATTTCGCCGTTCAGCGCATCATGGATTACCCCTTTTTGGAAATCCCCCTACCTTAAGCAACCGGACATCCCCATCGAGTTCGAACTGTTTCAGGCATCCCCCCGCGAAGAAAAAAAAATATTCATCCCTTCCTATATCTCTTCTCCCGAATCCTCTCCCGTGCCTGAACCGATTTCTCCAGCAGACGGAGACATTCCTGTTCCGACTCTTGAAAACACCCGCAGTTTGATGGAAAACATCATGACCCATCCGGAAGCTGCCCCGGAGAATGAGCCGGAAGCCTCTTTAGAAGAGCAGGAAGCCATTCCCCGTACTGAAAAAAAAACCAGTGACGTCCTGCAAACGGAAATGGAATTAACAGGGGAAGCCAAGGAAATGGCATGGGATTACAGCAACCGCACCCGGTCCCTCATAGAAAATCACCTGCAATTCCCCGACAACCTCAAATCAAAGGGCATTCAGGACAGCGTCAAAGTCCTGATCACAATCAACAGACAGGGAAAACTCGTTAAAAATACGCCGTTCATTCCCCCTGAATACGCCTCCCGCTTCCAGGAATTCAACCAGGCTTCCATCACGGCTGTCTTGAAGGCATCAACGTCTTTTACCCCCATCCCTTCCCGCTATCCAAAAGAAGAAATCACCTTTCTCCTCCCCATCCGTTACGCCGGGGATAAGCCCCAGACGATCGCTCAAAACAACCATGATCAAACTAGTCCTCCTCCGGAAAAACAATAGGTTCCTCCATCAGCAGTTTTTCCAGCATGGCCTCGCTCAAAGGGACATCTCCATCGGGAGCGGCGGTGATCAACGCATTACTGAGCTGCTGTTTTTCTTTCTGCAGGGCAGAGACTTTTTCCTCGATGGAATCCTTGGTAATAAAACGGTAAACCATGACGGAATTTTCCTGGCCGATCCTGTGACACCGGTCTATGGCCTGGTTCTCAACGGACGGATTCCACCAGGGGTCCAGTAGAAATACATAATCCGCCGCAGTGAGATTGAGTCCCAGTCCCCCTGTCTTTAATGAAATCAAAAAAACACAAGGACCGTCCTTTCCACAGAAATCCCGGATGACTCTCTCCCTGTCTTTTGTGTCCCCATCCAGATAATTCCAGGAAATACTTCTTTCATTGAACGCTCTTCTCACTATTTTCAGATGCTGCACGAACTGGGAGAAGATCAGAATCTTATGCCCTTCCTCCAGGACTTCCTTCGTCATTTCCAACAGTGCATCGAGTTTCCCGCTTTGCCAGGGAGGATCCTTCTGTTCGAAAACCAGTTCAGGATGACAGGAAATCTGCCTTAAACGAAGCAAAAGTTCCAGGATATGAAAAACCCTGTTTTTCTTTTTCTCTTCCGGACCGTCCTTAATTTCCAGAAGTTCCTTTTTCCCCTTCTTTAACACTTCGCTATAAGAGAGCTTTTGTTCATCCGTGAATTCGCAGTACTGAATGACCTCTGTCTTGGAAGGCAGCTCCGTACAAACCTGGCTCTTTAACCTCCTCAGGAAAAAAGGCTTGATGAGAGTCTTCAGATCCTCCATGGATGCAGGGTCCGTACGCGGATACCTCTCCTGAAAGTCCCTGAGTGTCCCCAGAAAACCGGGCATCAGGAAATCAAACTGGCTCCATAAATCAACGGGTGAATTTTCCAGAGGCGTTCCTGACAGGCAAAGCCTCCAACGGGACGGGATTGTCTTGATTTCAGAGGTCACCTGGGCATCCGGATTTTTTATGATCTGGGATTCATCCAGAATCAGATAATCCCATTCAAAAGAACGCATCAATTCCGAGTCTCTCCGGACCAGCGGATAGGTGGTGATGACCAGGTCCGTTTGTTTGAATAACTGCGGATCTCGGCTTCTTTCTTTTCCCGAATGCACCAAACAGCGAAGAAGAGGCGTGAATTTTTTTATTTCAGCCTGCCAGTTGTATACCAATGTAGGGGGAACAATCAGAAGGTGTGTTCGGGGATCCTTTGCTTCCCGAAGAGACAAAAGGAGCGTCAAAACCTGAACGGTTTTTCCCAATCCCATGTCATCAGCCAAAATGCCGCAGAAATTTTTTGATTTCATGAATGAAAGCCAGTAAAAACCCTGTTTCTGATAAGGCCGGAGCACTTCCTTAAGGGAGGAGGGAACAGGGATGGGTTTTAACTTGTCAAAATTCCGTTCAAATTCCGCCAAGGCCTGAAAATGGCTGTCTGTCTCCACCCGGACCTGTTTCTGAACAAAACGGGAAACTCGGGAAATTTCACTATCCTTGAATACCAGACTATCCCCAGTTAAGAGTCCTTTTTCTGATATAGAAAGGAGATCGTCCATGACAGCTTTTGATAAATAGAGCGACCCTACACCGTATACGGAGAGGTATTTCTGATTGTTCCTGGCTGCGGATACCATCTCACCCAGAGTGATTTTCTTTCCCCGGCATGTTGTTTCGCCTTTAACATGAATTTTGTTTTCTCTCACTTCAACGGACCAGGTCAGATACTTTTGCGCATACAGGGGGCTTCCCTCGACCTGCAGCTGCCAGCCTTCTTTCTCGAGCGAATCAAGAATCTTTTCAGCGTCACAGGTTGGAAGATACCATTCGCCCAGAGGGGACGGGCATGCCGTGATACCCAGGTCTTTTAATTTTTTGAGATAACTGAGTTCTTCTTCCCTGTTTCTCTGAAGTTCGATACCTTTCTGATAAAACTGGATGGTCAGTCTTTCATCTGAACTTTTAATACGGATTTTTTCCGGATAATCAAAGTATAGAGTTGCGTACTGAAAGTGTGGATGAATATCCAGTACCGGATACACATCTGATTTTGAAAAAACCTTTTTAGCCTTTGTCCCCTCAGGAAGATCAAGAGAGATCCCCTCCTTCATATTTTGGAACCGTGACAGCAGCTTTTCCCATTCATCGGTCCCAAGCATTTTCCCGTCCGGAAGGGATTCCAGGAAAGCAGCGTTCAGCTTTTCATGCAGGGCAAAAAGCTTTTTTTCATGAAAGGCCAGGAGAGGCACAGAATCCACGACATATTCCATCCCGGATAAAGGAATCTGTTCCAGAAAAAAACGGGGGATGAAACCTTTCTCAGAGATTTCTACCTTCAGAACGAGACTGGAAATATTCTTCGGAAAACTGAATATCTGTCCGTCCGGCCAGCAGACAGACGATCTTTTTTCCGCTGTTTTCAGAAAATGACAGAGCAAATCCGGCTGGACACGGAGCAGCGTGAAATCATCGGAGGGAGATAAAAAGCGGCCTTCTCTCTTGCGGAAGAGCATTTCACTGTAGGACAGCTTTTCCAGGAGGGACACATCCGAGGCCATTTTCTTTACGGATTCCAGATCAGACACGCTGTATACCCGCATCGGGCCGTCCTGGACCCATCTGTTGTCGGCACAAAAACGCCTCAGGCTCAAACGGACGGTAAACTGCTTTTTCTTCCTCGATGCCTCCCTGTCATAAACAAAAACAATCTCTCGTCTAATATCCATTGTATCGGGATGTCCTCTCAACCATAGCAATGTAAAAACTGAAACATATCATGTTTTTTTACCACGGAGGATACGGAGAGCACGGAGAAAATTAAAAAAAATTTTGAGTTGTGAGTGTTGAGAAATAAGTTAATAAATAAAATTTCATTTAAAATCATTACTGAAAACGCAAGACTCATAACCTCTTATTTCCCTCCGAGCTCTCCGTGTCCTCCGTGGTAAAATGAATAGTCATAATTGTGCCAGAAACAGTTAACCATGGAACTCTTCCATTAAATGGAATTGATCTATCTGCATCATTCAAAATGCAGAAATATCTCCACGATTTCCGGCCGGTTCCCGATCCTGACAGGCGGCCCCCAAGTGCCGACCCCGTTGGAGACATAAATATGGGTCTGATCTTTTTTCATGTAACCGCGGCTGATCTCAAAGATGCCCTGAGTGATATAATTGAGCGGCCACATCTGTCCGTGATGGGTATGGCCTGACAACTGTATATCCACCTGATTTCGGACTACGTCATCCAGATGAAAGGGCTGATGGTCCATGACAATGACCGGCAGCTCTGTATCCACGGCCTTCATTAATTCCTGAAGTGTTTTCCTCTTTTTGGAAGCAAAATGCGTGCTGCTTCGGTCTTCCCGCCCGACAAGACAGAAAAGATCATCGACCTTATGAACCTGGTCGCGAAGCATCATCACCTGACAGCTATTCAGATAGGCGCATGCTTTTTCAACACCTCCGATGTATTCGTGATTTCCGGTTACACCAAAAACCCCGAAACGGGACCGGATATGTTTAAAAGGCTCTCCCAAATCTTCCCTTTTCAGGGACGTCACATCTTCATCCAGCAAGTCCCCGGGTAAAAGCACCAGGTCAGGATCCAGACCGTTGATTCTTTCAACGATTTTTTCCAGACGTGCCCTGCCGACAATGGTTCCCAGGTGAATATCAGACACCGATACGATATGAAGCGAACGAAGATCCCCGCATCTTTTATGAACCGTTAAATGAAGTGTCGTTAAACAGGGAATCCGGGCATTGATGTATCCGGCAAAAATAACCATCAAAACAGATGCACATACCACCCAGGCCGTGACGCGTCTTGTCCTTTCCGGATCCGCTGTTAAAAAAGAGGGGAAAAAGGGAAATAGCGCATTGCCGATCCGGAACAAATCAATGATCAATATGCTCAGAAAAAGATAAACCACAGCGGCGAACCAAAATGAACCAGCCCAGATAAAAGGCACTGCTATCGCGGAGAAACCCGATCTTTCCAGAATTCGTCCCAACGGGAAAGCAGCCGATAAAAGAAAAAAACAGGATCCGTATAACAAAAGCCATGGGGAATCGTGCCGGAAACAAGATTTACCCTTCAGATAAATCGCATAAGTGATGACCGCGTATAGGATAAGTACCAGGAAAAAAAAACTGAAAAACTTTATTTTCATGTCTGGACCGGAGATTTGAGCGCCTGCGCCGGATCAATACACAGCCGCACAGTCTGTTAGGCTTTTTAATTTGTTAGAGACTCATTTCCCGAAGCCATGACTTCATTCGTATCCGGAAAAGAAGGGTAATCATCTGAGTTATGCGGCTCTGGTGGTGCCTTTGGTTCAACGCTTTTCCTACCCTCCATAGACTCGGTGATATACCTTTTTAATTTTTTGTTGTAGCGGGTGATGCTCAGAAGCCCCCCGTTTGAAGCAAACAGACCTTCAATCAGTTTTTTCCCTGAAGAATCCCAAAAGATCCATTTTCCGGTTTTTAAATTTCCGGTGAAATGTCCCTGCCATTTTTTCTTTTGATCAGGATAATATTGCGTTGCTTTTCCGTTCAACAAACCCTTGTCGTAATGGAGCTCTTTCATGAGCATTCCATTGGGATAAAATTCCTTGAAAACACCATGCGGAATTTTCCGGTTATTCACCTGAATATATTCATACCGGATATGAATCCTCCCTTTTGAATAAGGGATCTCTTCAACTCCTGTTTTAGCCTGCAACGGCAAAAGCAGAGCCATAAGAAGAACGACAGTTGAAATAATGTGCCTTATCTTCATTCGAGGATCATTCTCAATTCTGAATTCTTCTTTAAGATACATACGTACCAATGTTAGCGCCCTTAACCGCCTTCTGGATATTGCCTTTTTCATTCATATTGAATACCAGAATCGGAATTTTATTTTCCATGCAGAGGGAAACAGCAGTCAAATCCATGATTTTCAGTTTTCTGGCAATAGCCTCCATGTAACCCAGATGTTTGAATAGATTTGCGTCAGAGAACTGTTTGGGATCCTTGTCATAAATGCCGTCCACCAGCGTTGCCTTCATCAGCACATCCGCATTGATTTCACTGGCACGGAGAGCCGCTGTGGTGTCGGTAGTAAAATAAGGATTGCCGGTTCCGCCTCCGAAAATAACGACCCGTTTCTTTTCAAGATGCCGGACAGCACGTCTCCGGATGAAAGGTTCAGCCACTTTCTGCATCTCAATAGCTGTCTGGACACGGGTGTACACTCCGATATTCTCTAAAGAACTCTGTAACGCCAGTGAATTGATGATCGTGGCCAGCATGCCCATGTAATCACCCGTCACCCTGTCCACGATCAATCCCTCATTTCTCGTGCCCCGAAAAATATTGCCGCCGCCCACTACCACCGCCACCTGGACACCCAGATCATGGACCGCTTTGATCTCTCCAGCCAGGGAAATGAGCGTCGAAGAATCCAGACCGAAATGCTTTCCTCCCTGGAGGGCCTCCCCGCTGATCTTCAATAAGATCCGTTTGAACCTGAGCTTCCCTTTTTTTTCCATGCAGGCTTCCCCGTTAATAATGTCTCATTAAAGTCTATCCCATGGTCATACGGACAAAACGCCGGATAACCAGATTTTCACCAAATTGGTTGATCTTCTGATTTAAAAAATCCGTGATGCTCAATTTATCGTTCCTGACGTAAGGCTGCTCCAGCAAACAGATATCGCTGAAATATTTCTTCATTTTCCCTTCCAGGATTTTATCCGCTACCTGAGCAGGCTTGTCTTTCAAAAGTTCCCTCTGAATGTTCTTTTCCTTCTCCACCAATTCTGACGGGACATCCTCGCGTTTCACATAAGAAGGATTTGCAGCAGCAATATGCATGGCCACCTCTTTCGCGAAAGCCCTGAAATCCTCGTTTTTTCCGACAAAATCGGTTTCACAGGCGACTTCCACGAGCACACCGATTTTCCCGTTCGAGTGAATATAGGACCCGATGAATCCTTCACGCGTCTGTCTGTCTGCCTTTTTTACAGCCTTGGCTATGCCTTTTTTTCTCAACACCTCAATCGCTTTTTCCATGTCTCCGTTTGCCTCGCCCAGAGCTGTCTTGCATTCCATCATACCGCATCCGGTTTTTTCCCGGAGCTCTTTAATCAAATCTGTTGTAATCATTTGCTGCAACCTTCCTGCTATTTCTTCAAATTCTGTCTGCTTTCAAGATCAGCGATGATCTCTTCGGTCCTTGCCTTTTCGGCCTGTTCCACCGCCTCCTTGACTTTTTTTATTTCCTCGGATTTTCTTTTCTTTTCTTCTTTTCTGGCGGATTCCTCTGCGCGTTCCTTTTCTTCCCTGGCTTTCTTCTCTGCTTCACTTTTCTGCCACAGTTCAAAGCCTCTCATGCCTGCGTCCTTAATGGAGGTGAGAATATACGAAACGGAACGCAAGGAATCATCATTGGCTGGAATGCCGTAATCAACCATATCCGGATCACAATTGGTATCCAAGATTGCCACAATAGGAACATGCAGTCTTCTGGCCTCCGCTATCGCGTTATGCTCGTGTTCAGGATCCACGACAAACATCGCGTCCGGAAGCGTCTTCATGGTTTTGACTCCGCTTAAATTCTTGATCAGTTTCGTTTTTTCCTTCGTGAGAACCGATTGTTCCTTTTTAGACAAAGACGCCATCGTTCCGTCTGCTACCATTTTCTCAAAATTCTCTAACTTGGCGATACTTTGGCGAATCGTGACGATGTTCGTCAGCATTCCCCCCAGCCATCTTTCCGAAACATAGGGCATATTCAAAGCCGTTGCGGTTTCGATAATCATTTCTTTCGCCTGTTCTTTGGTCCCGACAAAAAGGATCTTATTCCCTTTGGCGATGAGATCACTGACAAATGAGCAGGCATTCATGAGAAGAGGAACCGTCTTTTCCAGGTTGATGATATGGATGCCGTTCCTTTTATCAAAAATGTA
>JAFGBW010000237.1 GCA_016932965.1 Candidatus Auribacterota bacterium | reverse complement strand
TTGTTTCAAGAATGATCTCATGGAAGGTTTGGGAACCTATGATCTGGTGGTTGCCAATCTCCAGCCAGAATCCGGTCAGGAAGCCCTTTATACAGGACTGTCAGAACGTTTTGTCAGGAGTATTTCCCAGCACCTGAATCCAGGAGGCAAGGGGATCCTCATTTTATTTGAAAATCGCAGCTTGATACCCAGGTTTGAAACATTATCTGGTTTGCCTGTGCTAACTGATTATTTTGGAATACCCGGATCTTCCATGGCCTATTTGTTCAGTAAACCTCCTGAGGGAGTTTTGGCCGGCAGGGAACTGTCTTTGCCTGGAAAAGCTGCCTGATTATGGAGCCGTATGATTCTCTCTGAGCTGAAAATCCTGTTAAGAAATCAAGGTATTCATCTGAGCCGGAACAGGGGACAGAATTTTTTGATTGATGAGAATCTGGTCGGCTATCTCATGAAACACACATGCATCCGGTCCTCCGACTGCATTTTGGAAATAGGGACCGGATTAGGAGTGCTGACAGAAGCCTTGCTCCGGGCAGGGGCCCGTGTTGTGTCTTACGAAATTGACCGAAAAATATTTCTCGCCGCATCCACAAGACTGTGCCATCATCCCAATCTGACTCTCCTGCATGAGGATTTTCTTAAGGCGGATTTTCTGAAATATTTTACAAGGCCGCCAAGAGTGATCTCCAATATTCCTTATCACATTGCTTCTCAGATTTTGATCCGTTTATGGACCGTAAAGGAAAAAATTTCTGACATGGTTTTACTGGTCCAGAAAGAACTGGCAGAGCGGCTTCTTTCTTCAGATCACAGCAATGTCGGAATGCTTTCTGTTATGCTGCAACTGGATTACACGATGAGAATCATGAAGAAAGTGCCAGGCTCCTGTTTTTTTCCGTCGCCTGTTGTGGATTCGGTTTATCTGGAATTCATTCCAAAGCCCTCTGAAATAAAGGAAAATGAACGGCCCCTGTTTTTTCGATTTGTCAAAAGCGGTTTTTCACAGAAAAGAAAGCAGCTGCTTCCAAGGCTCCTGAAGGAATATAAAACAGCCGCTTTTGTTTTTAATGCGCTCGGATTACGGAAAGAAATCCGGGCGGAATCCCTTGATCCGGACATCTGGTATCAATTATTTAAACGATTGAGAACCGATCATAGCAAGGCAGTTTGAATTTAAATGGGAATCCTTATCGTTATTGATATAGAGGCTCTCGATACCTTATTCTCAATTCTAACGTATCAGTTGTTATTTTTTATGCATTCTGTTTAACCCGTGATATTATTTTCTGCCGGTTAGCAGTGATCCGGGTTGAAATTCCTTCCTATTTTTTTCTTAATTGTTATAGTCAAAACATGAGCATGGATTTAAGCGGAAAAACGATTGGCGGCTGCACGATCAAAAAAAAGATCGGCGAAGGCGGAGGCGGAATGGTGTTGTTGGGTTCTCATCCTGACTTTGGTCAGGAGGTGGTTTTAAAGGTTCTTCCTAAAAGCAATCTGACTGATGAACAGACCCGTCTTCGTTTTGAGCGGGAAATCTCGATGCATATTGAGCTGACTCATGAAAATATAGTGCAGGTTTTTCAGGCCAATGCCGATGATGAATATTATTACCTTCTTATGGAATACGTGGACGGTCCTGATGTGGACCAGGCTATGGAGAGGAAAGGGAAATTCCCGTACGAAGAGGCTACGGGGGTCATCCTGCAGATAGCAAACGCGCTGGCATTTGCCCATGGCAGGCAAATCATTCACCGGGACATCAAGCCTTCCAACATCCTCATCAATAAAAGCGGAAAGGCCAAATTATGCGATTTCGGCCTGGCAAAGGATTTGAGGATCAATTCCAATTTGACCAGTGCCGGCATGGTTTTCGGGACCCCCAATTTCATGAGCCCTGAACAGTGGTTTGGGGCAAAAGATTTGACGGCCCAGTCGGATATTTTTTCTCTCGGGGCCACGTTCTATTACATGATCACGGCCAGAAAACCTTTTGAGGGCGAATCGGCAACGGCTATCATGAGCAACAGCCTTTTTGGCGTTTTTGTTTCTCCCAAAGAATATGCCGAAGGGATTCCTGATCCGCTTTGCGGGATGATTGAAAAAATGCTGGCCCGTGAATTGAAGGACCGTTATAAAACAGCCGGAGACGTCGCGAGGGATCTGACCCATTTTTCCAAGGGCGGCAAAAAGGGATTCTTCGGCAAGCTTTTCGGGACCTGAAATGACGGTACCCCCCACGCAAGACCCATCCTCATCAACCGGCAATGGAACGGATCATTTGATTGAAATAGTCAATCAGTTTGCCCTTCCAACAGGAGAGAAAGTTTTTTCTCCTTTAGGCAACGGACGGATCCATGAAACTTATCTGGTTGAACAAAATCCCCCTGCACCAGGAGCTCGTTTTGTTCTCCAGAAATTGAATGGCCGGGTTTTTGAAAATCCTGAACTCTTGATGCATAATTTTGGAATCGTCACTTTTTTTTTACGGCAGGAGAATAAGAAGACGCTCGAGTTGATTGAAACACATTCTGGTAAAATGTTTTATTCTCTGGATAATTCGGTATGGAGAATGACCCGTTATATTGAAAATACGGTTGTTTATGAAACCATCGAAGAGACTTCTCTTGCGTACGAAGCCGGAAAAGTCCTGGGAGATTTTCATGAAACGGTCAGGAAGATCCCTTCCTCCGATATCAAGGCGCACTTGAGATGCTTTCATCATACGCCGTTTCATTATTTGAATCTCATGAAAGCAGAGCGAAATCCCGGCAGAACCTCTATAGATAAGAAAAGAACTCGGGATGCGCTGAATTTCATTGATGAGCGTGTGAATCTGATTCATAGCCTGGATCACGCTCATCAAAAGAATGTTTTGAATAGTTTTCCATGTCATAATGATCCCAAACTGAGCAACATTTTATTTGACGCCGGAACGACAAAAGGCATTTGCCTCATTGATTTGGATACCGTGGATATAGGGCTCCTGCCGCATGATTTCGGTGACGCGGTACGTTCCATCTGCAACCGTGGAGGAGAGGATGAAACGGACAATCATGTTCAATTTGATTTGAAACTATTTGAGGCTTTTACAGAAGGGTATCTGAGAATCATGTCTAAGCATGTGGACTCTCAAAACAGGTCTTATCTCTTTACCGGTGTCAAAATCATCACATTAGAGCTTTCCATACGGTTTTTAACGGACTATTTCCTGGGCGATATTTATTTTAAAACCTCATCTCCTGAACAGAATTTAACGAATGCCCTGCGGCAGCAGCAACTGCTTTCCCAGATGGAAAAATCGGAGGAAGAAGCGGAAAGGATCCTTCATTCTTCCATGACCACGACAGCGCAAGCATAATTTTTTGTGTGCGAGAGCGTGAGATGAAGATGATAGCCCTCTACCCGTTTTTGGATGGATCCGCCAAACACAAGGAATGGTTTCCCCGTTTTTTTCTTTTCAACGATGATTTCATTCAGCGGTAAGGAAGGATCGCCGATTGCTTTGAGGCAGGCTTCCTTGGCTGCAAAGCGTACGGAGTATCTTTCCGCGCTGTTGACGGACTGCTCGCAATATTTGATTTCGGTCGGAGAAAAGATTTTTTTTCTGAAAAAAAGACGGTCATCGCGGGCCAGAATTTTTTTCATCCTTGCCACATCGACTACATCCATTCCTATACCGTGAATAGCCATTAATCTTCTTTTCGCCTGCCGATCAAAAGAATGGATCTGGCAAAATCAATGCAGAAATAACGGTGGATAGGAGCCGCCACATAAAGGCGGAATAAACGCGAAAAAAAGGAATCATTGTAGATGCGGTAGATATTTTCAGTTTGAAAATGGCAGGTCTCGATGAATCCTCCCAGCTCATCATAACGAAAAGGAATTTTATGCGTGCATTCCCAATAACGGTTTGGATGAAACGTATTGGGAGTGGATAGGATCAAAATGCCGTTCTTTTTTAAGATCCGGTGGATTTCTCTCAGCATGATCAGCCCCTCTTCGAGGCTCAGATGTTCAATGCATTCAAACATGACCACGACATCAAAGGTCTCCTGGATGTCCGTCATGCTGTAATAATCATGATGATTGAGTCGGTCCACATCCATGCTTTTATAGACAATATGATGATAGCATTTTTCCAGATCGGTCTTCAAATGCCGGTTACAGGAACCTACATCAAGAATATGATCCCCTTCCTTCACTATTTCTATTAATACATCCTGAGTTTTTTTCCTGATGGGAATGGACCAGATTGAGGGAAAGCGTTTTTGAATGGCTCTCCTTGCGTTATAAAGAAGGCTCCATGAAAAAGCGGGGGTTTGGACAGGATCCATGAAATCGAGTTTCATCTGATTCTAACCTTTAGGGGGATGTGTTGCGTTTCCGCAACAGTTTTATTGTATGCCGTGCGATTTTGCCGCTTTTTTTTAATATGCGGGTGATCCATTTTTTATGCTGTTTTGTCAATCTCTTCACTTTCAAATATTTTTTTAGAAACCGCAATTGAAAAGTACGGCTGAGCGAGTTTTCAGGAACGGAAAAATAAAGAGAGGCCAGGTCTTTGATCCTGTAATGTTCTGCCAGTATCCTGTGTTTCTGAAGTCTTTGAAGATCAATCAGATAGATATCAAAATCGTCCTCGCTTCTGGGATCGATCAGAAAATGTCCCAGGTACAGGTCCTTATGAAAATAGGAGTTTTCATGAAGACAGCGGGTGTAATCGGCAATGGTATCGACGATTTTTTCCCTCCATTTGTTTTGCGCCGGGGAAAGAGATTTTAGAAACGATTCCACCCGGATTGTTGCGGGAGATTCTTTTGTGATGAGGAATCCGCCTTTTTCCAGCCGCCATCTAAAGTCTTCTCCCCAGGCCACGGGGTCTAAAGTGGGGATGTTGAGATTTTTAACTAGGTCGAGATGATTCCATTCGAGAAAGGCTTCAGAATGTCTTGAAAAGAGAATGTTCCGGATCTGTTTAGACAGGGGGACATGATGAAATTGTTTCAGAAAATAAAAGTTTCCATCTTTTTCAAAGCGCCGGACGCTGCGGTACCGATTTTGTTTATAGCAGGTACCTTCGGAAAAAGAGAGGATATCAGCTACAGAAAGAAAAATCCCTTCATGAAGCCATGAAAGATTGGAAAAAGAAGGATGGATGATGATTTTTTCCATAGGAGTACTGTTATCCATAAAAATATGGTTTTGGTAACAAGAAATGAAGAGTAAAGGCACAGAGGCACAGAGGCACAGAGGCATAAAGGGGAGCGGAGAGGAGAGAAAAAGTAATATTATTAAGAGATGCAGTCCTTTGGCAAAAGTCTATGTCTCTGATGACTATTGAACGAATGCTCAGCACTTTGATTATTAAATTAGGAGAAAAATAAATGATACCTTTTTTCCAACACTTTATGCCTTTGTGCCTCAATTGCTTTACGCCTTTTATTTTTAACACGTTGTGCCTATTTCGGAATCATGTAAATTATTCCATGCAAAATCAGGTTTGAGTAAATCGCTGATATCAGGTCATCCGTCATGATGCCCCACCCTTTGTGGAGTTTCTGTGATTGGAAGGCGGGAAAGGGTTTCCAGATATCCAATACTCGGTTTAAAATAAAACCAGTTCCTATGGTGAAGGGTGTGAGAGGAATCAGGAAGAAGGTAACCGGGATGGAAAAAATTTCATCTATTGTGACGGGAGAAGGGTCCTTTTCGTGAAACCATTTTAAAGCTGTGCCGGAGATCCAGACACCGGTTAAAAAAAGAAATATCAGAAATCCGATTTGGGAAGGCCACGCAGTTTTGGAAAAGAAAAACACCAGGATGAAACCTGGGAGCGAGCCGATTGTTCCAGGGAAGACAGGACACCAGCCTAATCCGAAACCGGTTGCAAGGGCAAGGATGAGTTTTTTTTTCATTTAACAGGCGCGGGTTGTTCAGTCTGATTTTTTTTCAGGGCCGCAATTTTTGATGTCTGCCAGATGGACAGAAGATTACTGACAAGGAAATACAGCACAAGTCCTGACGGCATGCTATAGAAGATGAACGTGATAAAAATCGTAAAAAAATACATCATGTTTTTCTGACTGGAATCAGACATGGTTTGTTTTTGGGAAATAAGCTGGGTGATGCCCATCACAAGGGGAAGAACATTGATTGAATGAGCCATCCCGGGGATGGAAAGCACTCCATCGGGAGATGCCAGGTCTTTGATAAAAAAGAAGGATGCCCCCTGGAGCTCGACCGAGCTGGCTAGGGCCTTGTAAAAGGCGAAGAAGACCGGAATCTGGATCAGCATGGGAAAACATCCGCTCATTGGATTCACCCCGTGCTTTTTATAAAGAAGCATCAATTCCTGCTGCATTCTTTTTGGGTCATTTTTATACTGCTCCTGAAGCCTTTTCATCTGCGGTTGGATGACCTGCATCTCTTTCATGGAAACAATGGATTTTTTGTTTAAAGGGTATGTCAGGACACGAATAACGATGGTCATGATGATAATGGCCCATCCGTAATTATGGATATGTTTG
>JAFGBW010000236.1 GCA_016932965.1 Candidatus Auribacterota bacterium | reverse complement strand
GCCAGTTCCTGGTATTTTTCATCCAGACCTTCAGGAATACTGGAATTGACCACGTAACGCGTGATGCCTTTTTCCCAAAGATCAATCAGTTCCTCAGCCGCACGCTGCGCCGCGTTGATATTGGATTCCACGGTACTGGCTCCCAAATGGGGAAGCATGATGTCGGCTATGTCTTTTATGGATTTTTCCCCGGCTTTGTCTTCCGTGTAAACATCATTGCAGAATTTCAATTTCTTCAATGGTTTGACCTTGCGCAAGTCCTCCTCATTGATGATCCCTGCCCTTGCGCAGTTAATAAGCGTGGCTCCTTCCGGCATGAGCATGAGGAGTTTTTCATCCACCATGCCTTTTGTGTCCTGGCCTCCCGGAAGATGCAGCGTCACATAATGAGAACGCTTGAAGATATCCTCCAATGAAACCATTTCCACGTTCATTTCTCTGGCTTTGTCCGCGGATATAAATGGATCGTAACCGAGCAGTTTCACTTCAAATCCGGCCAGACGTTTGCATACAAGCCTTCCGATGTTTCCCAGCCCAACAACCCCGATGGTTTTTCCGGCCAATTCGGTTCCGGTGTACTTGCTTTTCTCCCATTGTCCCGCGCGCGTAGTCTGATCACCCGGAATAAAAAAACGTGCAGCCGCCAGCATCATGCCAACCGCTTCCTCCGCCACGCCGTTGGCGTTGGCACCAGGCGTATTCATCACATCAATCTTTTTCGAACGCGCGTATTTGATATCGATATTATCATAGCCGGCCCCGGCACGGACAACAGCCTTCAATTTAGGCAGCGCATCGATAATAGCGGCCGTCACTTTCTCGGACCTGACGATCAAAGCTTCCCCGTCACTTTCTTTTTTTACCAGTTCAGCTAAAGGCATTTCACTGTCCTGAATCACTTTATATCCTTTTCCTTCCAGAATTTTCTTAGCCACCCCTGGTAATTTTGTTGGAATCAATACTTTTTTCATGACTCATTCCTTTATTATGCTTATGTTGCAGACTCCTAGAATAAAAATCACGATCATGTCCGTGAATGCCGAAGAAGGGACTTGAACCCCCACGAGATTACTCCCATTAGTACCTGAAACTAACGCGTCTGCCAGTTCCGCCACTTCGGCAAAAAAAAATACAAATCAAATATGGCTCAATACCAATTTATCAATTACTTTTTTCAGCCTTAAAATTTCATATGGAATTACCTATTCAATAACAAAAAAGCAATAAAATAATAATTTACAACTTTTTTTTCACTTGGTAAATCTATGCTCTCAAATTGAGGAAAAAATCTTTGTCATTATTCATCTTTTTTATATCTAAATTTTTAACGAGGGGAAGAGAAAATGAATCGTATTTCTTATTTTTTAACAGGATTCTTTTGTTTACTCTTGCTCGGATTGAATGTTTATCCGGAAAATGATAAAGATTTCCCGGCTGAGGAAGGTCTGGAGTATCTCCTTTTTGAACGCATTCCCATAGTCGTATCCACCGGCTTTTTTGAGACTTCTGTCACAAAAGCACCCAATTACTCCACCATCATCTCGGATACTCAAATCAGTTATTCTACCGCACAGAACATTGGAGATCTCATTGAACAATATGTTCCCGGCATGACTGCCATCAACCAGGAAAACAGGGGGACGAGCATTGCCGTAAGGGGCCTCTCAGGTTCTGGCAGTTCCACAACCCTGGTCATTTTTGACGGGCAAACGATCAACCACCGCATGGCAGATGGACAATCCACTTTATATGACATGCCTTTTCTGGGAGACATAAAAAAAATCGAAGTGATCGACGGACCGGGCGGGATCGTCCACGGAAGCGGCGCCATCACCGGATTCGTGAACATCATTCCAAAAAACGGAACGGACAATGCCGGCGGATTTGTCGATGCGGCATATGGATTCGAAAATAAATTATATAAACTGGAAACTGGATATGGCTTAAAATTTTCTGAAGGAAAAGACCTTTACCTCTATGCCGGATTCGCCCAAGCTGAAGGGACCGACATTGACGATAAAGCTTGGAACGACCCCGACAACAGGTCATTCAGCGAATTGGAACGGCAGATCAGCTTTGAGAGAGCCTCAGACGGCTACCGGAAAACCCAGGGCATTCCTGAACCCAGCTACAAATTCGCCGCTTATACCAACATCGGGGATTTCAATCTGAACACCTTTTTTCAAAAATCTTTCACTACCATCAATGGCATCTATCCGGATGCCAACGACACAGACAACTATTACTATAACGGCATCTTTTCCATTCGTCCCAAATATGTCCATCATTTTAATGAGGATAATAAACTCGATATGAGAGTGGATATCACTTACATGGATGCCGGAGAAAAACTGGGGACCAATGACGATATTTTTAACTTATACTATGAACGCGGACAGCAGGACCCTTCACAAACTACTCAAGGCTATGAATATTACGGATCCAGGGAAAATGCCAAAAAAATCAAGCTGATCTATACCACCACCTCGTATGAATCTCATTCCTTGGCGACAGGCCTGGAATATGGATTGCGCGATTTTGAAAATAAGGAAAACTACTTCCTTGATGAGGATATCACGAAAGATCTGGGCGTGAATATGGAATGGACAGAATATAACCTTTTTGCCGAAGATGTCTTCAACATCACAGATGCCTGGCTGGCTTCATTTGGGATCCGCTATGACAAGGTGGAGTATTCCAGCATCACGTCTTCAAGAACTGAAGCCTGGCGACCGGCGGATACAACATGGGGTGTCTGGGAAATCGTTCCGGGAACTCCGTGGGAATATGATTATCAGCCTGACAATGCTTCAAAAACCACGTTTCGTGTTGCCACATCCTATGAAATCAATCCTACTAACACCATCAAGCTTTCTTATCAACAGGGGTTCCGTTATCCGGATGCCAATGAATTTTTTCAACTGGCTTATTTCAGCAAAGAGCATGACCTGGCAGGATACGGCCCATTGCCTTCACTGGAACCCGAAACCATGGAAAGTTATGAATTCAATTACCATACGGAAATATGGGAAAACAAACTCAAACTGGATTGCAACCTGTTTTACAACACCTATTCCAATTCATTAGTCTGGTACCAGAGGGAAGTGGATTGGTCGAACGGCAATCAATGGTTTTCAGGAGGCGTTCCGGCTGATACTGCTGCTGTTTTCGGCTGGCCGCGATTCAACTGGTGGATGGGATCCAATGCCAATTCCACCGGTGACTTCTCATCCATTGGATTGGAACTCATCGCAAACGCCCAGCTCCGGGACAATGTCCAGTTGATCATCAGTTATGGGTACACCCAGCCCCAGTCTTATTCTGATGAAGCCTATACTTATTTTCAGATTACCACCACTGACAAGGATGAATGGACACGTTATCCCAACCATCAGATCAAAGCAGACCTGCTTGCGAATTTCCTGGAAAACACTTTTATCGTCGACTTTTTCATGCTGTACAACAGCGGATATGATGTAGAGGGAGCTCCATCGGGCAATTCAGGTTTGAGTCCCATATACGAAGATGGCCGTGTTCTGTTTAATATTGCCGGGACTTACCATTTCAATTCCAACTTTCTGACAAAATTGACTATAAAAAATATTTTTGAAAACGATGTCCCGCGTATGACCTTTTATGGTGATCCATACACCGGCGCCGCGGGCCAGGAAAAACGATACATCTATCTGGAAGGTAAATATAGTTTCCAATAAAAAAGAATAACATTTTTTTTACTCATTCCCCCGTTTACTCTCTTAAAAAATAGGAATAAACGGGGATTTTTTTATTTTATCCTTTAATGGATAAAGTAACAAAAAGAGAGAATTTATTTTCGTGTGTTCTGTATTTTTCATTGTTATAAGATAAATCAAACCTATCATCCAAATAATGACATCATGAAAACAGATTCCATATTGATTTTAGATTTCGGCTCCCAATACAATCAGTTGATCGCCAGACGAATCCGCGAAAAAGGAGTCCATTCGCTGATCAAACCATGTCAGGTGAGTTTTGAAGAAATAAAGGGCTTGAATCCCAAGGGGATCGTACTCTCGGGCGGGCCCAGTTCTGTCTATGACAAAAACAGCCCGGTTTGCGATAAAGCAATTTTTAATCTCGGCGTCCCGGTTCTCGCCATCTGTTATGGAATGCAGCTGGTGACCCAATTCTTTGGCGGAACCGTTGAAAGCGGGATCAAATCCGAATATGGAAAAACCTTTTTCGAGGCAGACTCCGTCTCCCCGCTTTTTAAGGATATCCCTTCCAGAATGAAAGTCTGGATGAGCCACGGAGACCAGGTCGTAAAAATGCCTCCTGGTTTTATCAAAACCGGCTCCTCGGACAACACCTCCATCGCCGCTTTCATGAACCTCGAGAAACACCTCTTCGGCCTCCAGTTCCATCCTGAAGTGACCCATACGGATCATGGAACCCAGATGATCGAAAATTTTCTTTTTGAAATCTGCCGCTGTACTCCCAACTGGAGCATGGACTCTTTTATCAGCGAGACCATCACCCATATCCAGAACACAGTCGGTGAAAAAGACCGGGTGATCTGCGGCTTAAGCGGGGGAGTGGACAGCACCGTGGCATCTGTATTGATCCACCGCGCCATCGGCGATCGTCTCACTTGCGTTCTTGTCGATAACGGACTACTCAGAAAAAACGAAGCCAATAAAATAAGCGGCATGATCCGATCCAATTTCGGGATCACGCTGCTGGTAGCGAATGCGGAAGAAAAATTTTTATCCGGATTGACCGGGATAACCGATCCCGAAATCAAGAGGAAGACCATCGGCCGGATTTTCATAGACGTTTTTGAAGATCAGGCGAAAAAAGCAGGGCATTTCAGGTATCTGGCTCAGGGAACCCTTTACCCTGATGTCATCGAATCGGTCTCAGCCAAAGGCGGTCCCACGGCAACCATCAAAAGCCATCATAATGTCGGAGGATTGCCTGAAAAAATGAACCTGGCTCTCATTGAGCCTTTACGTGAACTTTTCAAGGATGAAGTGCGGAAAGTAGGGCGGATTCTAGGGATTCCGGAAGACATCATCGGACGCCAGCCTTTTCCCGGACCTGGTCTGGCAGTCCGGATTCTAGGCGAAGTCACAAAAGAACGATGCGATATCCTGCGGGAAGCCGATTCCATTGTGGTGGAGGAAATTAAAAAAGCCGGATTGTATAAAAAAATCTGGCAATCTTTTGCCATTCTGCTCCCCTTGAAAACAGTCGGTGTCATGGGCGACAGCCGTACCTATGAAAACGTCGTTGCCATCCGGGCTGTTGAAAGCTCCGACGGCATGACCGCGGATTGGGTGCGCCTCCCTTATGATCTTTTGGGCCACGTCTCCAACCGCATCATCAATGAAGTAGACGGCGTCAATCGAGTGGTTTTCGATGTCTCCTCCAAACCTCCCGCCACCATTGAATGGGAATAAAAACATCCGGGTCTAATAAATAATCAACGCCCATTTAATTAATTGATACGGAAGCATAGAAATAAAAATTTTCTCGCGCAGAGGCGCTGAGGCGCAGAATAAAAATAATGATCTTCTTTTCTGAATCTTTCCACCAGTAGAGAAAATCTTGAGGGAATATAGTAAATTCTGTAAATGTTAATAAACTATCAATCACTTTTCATCTCTTTTTCTCTGCGCGAGAAAAAAATTAATGAAACACTAAATTAAATAAAAAATGAAACACTCGGATTTTGTCCATCTTCATGTTCACACGGAATACAGCATTTTAGACAGTGTTTGCCGGATCAGGGACCTGGTCAAAAAAGCAGAAGAATACAAAATGCCTGCTTTGGCCATGACGGACAACAGCGTTCTTTTCGGGGCCGTCCATTTTTATGAGACCTGCAAATCCGCCGGGATCAAGCCCATTATCGGCGCGGAAGTTTACGTGGCTCCAAAAAACCTGAAAGATAAAAAACCCTGCGGGATCCCCTTTGAATCCCATACCCTGACTTTGCTTGTCAAGGATGAAAAGGGCTACCAAAACCTGTCCAAGCTGCTGACAACAGCTCAATTCGACGGATTTTACTACCGGCCCAGAATAGACAAGGAACTCCTGTCCCAGCACGCAAAGGGTCTCATCTGTTTAAGCGGCAATGCGCAAAGTGAAATCTTTTCCCTCCTTTTTCAGGACCGTCTCAAAGAAGCAGAAAAAGTGGCGGATTTCTACGCAAACTTGTTCGGAAAGGAGCATTTTTATCTGGAAATACAGGATCACGGCCTGGAGCGCGAAAAACGCGTCAATCCTAAGCTGATGGAATGCGCCGCTAAAATGAAGCTTAAAATGACGGCTACCAATGACTGCCATTATCTGAACCGTGACGATTTTTTCGCGCATGATATCGCCCGGTGCATTTACAGCGGCGTCACGATCAATGAATTCAAAGGCTCATATGGCAGCATGGAGTATTATTTCAAGTCCCCTCAAGAAATGAATGAACTTTTCGCTTTCTGTCCGGAAGCAGTGCATTCCACCAAAGAGATTGCCGAACGATGTTATTTCGATATGGATCTGTCGTCACGCCATGTGCCTGAATTCAATCCTCCAACTGGTGTAAACAGGGACGAATATCTTTTAGAATTATGCCGCAAGGGAATAAAAGGACGGGTGGATAATGAATCCGTTGCCGTCAAAGAACGGCTGCTTCACGAAATCGACATCATTAAAAAAATGGGTTTTGTGTCCTATTTTCTGATCGTGGCGGATTTCATCCATTATGCCAAATCCAAAGGCATACCGGTTGGCCCTGGACGGGGGTCCGCCGCCGGTTCTTTAGTCGCTTACCTATTAGGCATCACAGAAATCAATCCCCTTCACCATGATCTTCTTTTTGAACGTTTCCTGAATCCTGACCGCATGACTCTTCCGGATATTGATATTGATTTCTGTTACGACAGAAGATCCGAAGTGATTGAATATGTGCGCAACACATACGGCGAACATTCCGTGGCCCAGATCATCACTTTTGGCACATTAGCCGCCCGGGCTGTTATCCGGGATGTCGGACGCGTTCTGGGGATCCCTCTTTCCAAAGTGGATCTGATTGCAAAAATGATACCGGCTGAACCCAAAATGACTCTGGTTAAAGCACTCGATATGGAAACGAGTTTTCGTGAATTAATCAAAGAAGATAAAGAGGTCGAACGCTTATTCAATATCGCCGTCAAACTGGAAGGATTGCCCAGGAACACCTCCACCCACGCAGCCGGAATCATCATTGCCAAAGGCGATCTGACAGACAAGATGCCGCTTTATCCCGGTCAGGACAAAGAAGTCATCACGCAGTTTGACGGCCCATCCTGTGAAAAAATCGGACTCCTCAAAATGGATTTCCTTGGTTTGAAAACCCTGACAGTGCTGCATAACACCTTGAAAATGGTCAGAGAACAGAATCCGGATTTTCCCTATTTGGATATAAATGCCATACCAGACAACGATTCGAGGACCTATGATCTTTTAAACAAAGCCAATACTCTCGGTGTGTTCCAGCTGGAAAGCAGCGGCATGCGGGATCTCATGAAACGGCTCGG
>JAFGBW010000235.1 GCA_016932965.1 Candidatus Auribacterota bacterium | reverse complement strand
GGGAAAATACAACTATGAGGGAATCCGTTTCCTTTCGCGCTTCCATTTTTTCAGCCTGGGTGGAAGACCAGGTCTTTCCCAGAAATTCGAAAAGTATTTCCACCCCCTCATAAGCCAGCAGATCCTTATCATCGTGTTTCAGACTGAAGCCTGTTCCGACGGATGTCAGTTTCAGGAAGGGATTTTCAATTGAAACAAAAGGGGCATTCCCCTCCCCGGGATTTTTTTCATCTGACAAACCGGCGGTGAGGCAGCCGATCCTTTTTCGATACGCGGGATAGCACTCAGGCATAAAAATGCTTTCCAGGACCAATGAGTTTTGTTCCTGAATGATTTCCATTTTCGGAACCAGTGTTCCGGACAAACCGGTCTGTCTCTTTTCATCATGAAGGCGAAACCGGGTATGTTTTTCAAGGTTGGAAAATAAACCAGGCTGCACGGTTAATGCGGAAAAATTTTCTTCCACGGACAGATAAAGCCGGGCTGTTATGGCCTCCTTCAATATGGCGATGGGATTTTCAAAAAACCATTCCAGGATGAATTCGGATGATCCGGACAAACTCAGAATCCCTTCTGCCTGGAAATGCGGGGACTCAAAAGGAAAAACAAAGCGGCAGAACTTCCTGCTCCATTCCTGAAATTCAACCGGCCTGCTTTCAAAGACCGCGTTTTCTGTCTGAAGCGAGAGTTTCATATTTTCAAAACACAAAAGCGGGTTTTCCTTGAATTGAAGAAGGTGTTTGTCCTCTTTTTCTTCCAGGAAAAGATGCTGCCATCCTTCCATCACAAAGAGCGTGTTGTTGTTGCGGCAAAATTGCTGATATTCCTGGATCACTGAATCCGTCTCCCCGTCCCTCATCAATTCGCCGTTTTTCATCCACAGGGTGCGGGGGGCGAATTTTTTCGCCAAGGCCAGATCATGCGTGACCAGGAGAATGGTTTTCCCGGCTTTTTTGAACTCGTCGATTTTTTCAAAACATTTCTGCCGGGCCAGCTCATCCCCGACTGCAATGATATCGTCGATGCAGAGGATTCCCGGGTCCAGATGGACCGCGTAGGAAAAGGCGAGCCTCAGATACATGCCGTGGGAATAGGTGCGGATCGGAGCGTCAAAAAATTTGCCCAGGTCCGCAAAGGCCTCGATCTCAGGCATGATGGTTTTTATTTCTTCAGCAGTCCTTCCATATAAAGGCGCGGCGGCAAGAACGTTTTCGCGTCCGGTCAGATCCGGATGAAATCCGGCCCCCATTTCCATGAGCACACCGGCCCGGCCGTTGATTTTCACTTCTCCGTGAGTGGGGTCAATGAGCCCCGCAATGACTTTTAATAGCGTTGTTTTTCCGGAACCGTTTTCACCGATCAGATTGCAGCATTCACCCGGAGCTATGGTCAATGTGATGTCCTTCAGGGCATGGACTTTTTCCTCTTCGGGCTTTTCCCTGTGAAAAAAACGAAGGGTATAGATTTCACTGACGGATTTTAGCTGAATCACAAATATGACCTTTTAAAATATCATCATGATGATACGGGGCCTTGTCCCGAATAACGTTATTGTATTTTTAACAACGAAACACCCGGAACACACGAAAAATAACCTGGTAAAGCTATTCATGTTCAATCATATCTTGGCAGGCTGATTCAAAGTCAATATTTAAATTAGCCAGAATGGCCGCTCCAGACATCTGTCATACGCCTAAGATGATCTTCGGATGAGAGCAGAAATGACCAAATTCGCAGGCCTCACCGTTACCGGAAGCCTCTGAATGATTCCGGCAAGATACATAAGCCTCGAATAGCCGTCCAAATCAGGACTGGCAAGAAAGGATTCAATGATTTTCAATACTTCTTCTGAAGTATGATGTTCCAGTACGTCCTGCAGATCATGCCGCCCGTCCAGCCAGGGGTGTTGTTTCAGGTGGTCAGCCGCAACCGGAACCGTTGCCGGGGCCTGAATGGATTCGGGATGGAGTTTTTCATATTCTTTCCGAGTCATTTCAGCAAGAACAGCCCGTATATTTGAAATCTGAAAGCCGTACCCGATCAACCGGGAAAAAATATCCCTGTCCGGTTCCTTCACAGGGACAAAATTATTCGGCGGATCAACCGGCATGATGTTCTGATAAGCCGTTTCTGCTGGAACACCCAGGGAGATGGCGGTCTGTCCGATCGTTTCAACCACTTCTTCCCACAATATTTTTTCTCCTGCAAGCTCCAAAATGACCGGGATCTGGGTCAGGCTTTCAGAAATGGGGATTTTCACAAGCTCAAAAAGGGCCCTTGCTACATCATCGGCGGAAATCAGATAATCACTGACCCCGCGGTACGGGGTGACCATCTGCCCCACAGGTAACGGCTTGGGATATAAAACCGCCTGAATCATTCTAATAACTGATCCGCGGTTCGATGATTTGAGCATCTCAGATCCAATCAGGTTCATGATCCTCAGCATCATGACGCCCTGTATCCGGTATCGGCGGACAAGCTGCATCAGCACTTTTTCCATGAGGGCCTTTGAAAGACCGTATGCTGAAACCTGAAATTCAGTTGCACTGTATTCAAGGGCAATGCCTTCAAAAAAATCCTTTGCCCCGCTCATTTTTTCAGGTGATTTGAAAACAGCATCGGTAAATTCTGCAATCCTGTCTGCCGCGCTGTTCAGCCACTCGTCTGCTTCTGTGGAAAACTTTGAAACATCAAAGGATGAAATATAAATTTTTCTCATGGATTTATTTTCCTGGTCCGCTGTCAACAGGCTCAGCGCCGGGCCCAGCACGTTTGTCATCAGGATTTTTGCTGTTCCTTCCCTGTTGTCTTTTTTGATCCCGGTACTGCTGTCAGCCGCTATATTGATAAACACTTTTCTTCCCCTCAGAAGACGTTTCAGGCTGCCGATGTCCATGAGGTTTCCCTCGATGGGAGTAAAGGCCGGTGACAGATCCGGCGAATGAACATCCCGGGTCAGGGAGGAAACATCCGATGCCCTCCCGGAAAAAAGACGGGAAACACTGCCTCCCAGAAAGCCGGTTTCTCCTGTAATGGCAACAGGATCCATGAAGGTTTCGGATTGAATCTGCCCGGCCAGTTTTGCCAGTCTGCCTGAGACCCGGCTGACTTTTTGTGAATAATCCTGTCCGGGTTTTCTTAAAATATAAAACTGGCCTCTGGCGATATTAGAAAAACGCTGCGGGATGCTGTAATTGAGCACTTCAAACCCCATCCCGCGGAAATCATCGGAATTGAGATGACAAAGTGTTATGCCTGAAACGATAAAATACCCGCCTTCAGGAAGAGCCTGAAACACTCTTTGTGCCACAGGCAAGGCTTCTTCTCTTGTGACGACATAACTGTTCAGGCCGCCGACAGAGGTGATCACATGCGGAACAAAACCGATTTCCTGCCTGAAATCCACCACCTGGCTGATGTCGCGTTCATATACCCCGACCGGTTTTCCAATGAACTTCTGACGGGCCCGTTCCATGGCCGCTTTATCACGGTCCATGACCGCATGGCGCACCGTTTCATCATCAGCGTGTTTGTCCCTCTCAGCCATCAGCATTTCAGTCATGGGCGCGTCATAGGAAAAAAGCTCCAGCACACCCGGATTGGGTCCGGCATCATCTTTCAAAACAGCCCGGACAGCCCTGGCGACATTCGTGTCAATGACGTCCCGGTACTGCTGAATCAGGTGGGGTTCAGTCTGATTCCAGGTGGTCCAAAATTCAGAAGAATTAGACTGAAGATTACCGGACCTGCTTTGCCTGTACTCAACCTCGTTTCCTTTTAACTGGTGAACAATACGATGGATCCTCGGGACCAGATCCCCGACCATGTCCAATGATCCTGCAAATAACTCCATTTCCGGAAGATAAAAAGCATATTCATAGGCGTAAGACAAATCTGAAGCATAAACATACATTCTTGTGATTTTAATTCCATCAATCACGATATCGTAATCATCCAGATACAATACGGTGGCCGTGAAATTTTTCAAATTTTTCAGTTGATAAACCAGCGTATGAGAAATATTGCTCTCCACTTTCAGATCATGAATAAAATCTGTCAGCTTTTGCGATACCGTACTCCGCCTGGTATCTTCATCTTCCGGAAGCTGCGGCACTATGGTTATGGTTTCTTCATCAAGAGAAAACGGGGTCTCCGTCTCATCATTCACCATGGAAATCCGGCTGCGCTGTGAAACCGCGGTCTTTGGCGC
>JAFGBW010000234.1 GCA_016932965.1 Candidatus Auribacterota bacterium | reverse complement strand
CGGTTTTCATACGACTTTATAAATTGTTACAATTGTTTTCTTCAGGCTTTTTCAATATTCAGGATCAACGTTTGCCCTCTTGATTTTATGTGAGTCGAATCATAAAATGCCTGAATGGATATGGAATTCCATTATGACCTGATCAAAGGCATTGTGTTGCGCCGGGTTCAATGATGAGGATTCGGAAATCATGGCCCGTGCATCGCAGTTGACGGATCTTATTCCTTGCTCTGAATTTGCTCCGCCCGTTTTTCCATATCCTGCGCTTCCTCTTCACGCTTAAGTTCCCGGTAAATCCGGGCCAGGTTTAAAAGCCTGCCCGCCGGAATTGCCATGTGTGAAGATACAGGGTAAGAAATCCTGTCCGTGTAAAAATAGTATCCAATGCATGGGAATACCCGTGGTCAAGCGCTGCTTTTCATGCAGGGATAACAGATAATGATCCATTGATTGAAAAATCAAGATGGAATTATTTAGCTGAGGAATGGAAACAGCTGCTTGCGATTGATCCTGTTGAAATGCGGTATTTGAGAGAAAGAGTCCGTACCGGAAAACCTTGCGGCAATCAAAAATTAATACGGAAAAGACTTTTCCACAAAAAAAGAGGTCCAAAATTTAAAATGGATAGATAATGCATGATATGTTAAATGTCAAATATTATCATCCTGTCCCCGGAATTTTCGTTTTAGAAATATATCTACGGGAAGTTTTATACTGGAGGATTGTTTATGAGAAGACATCTAATCATTATGCTTCTGATTGGTTTTGCTTTATATGGCAGTAATAATTTTGTGTATTCAGAAGAAAAAAGCCTGGAGCAAAAACAAAATGAGGTTAAGAAAATAGGAAAGGAACTCGAAACAAAGATAAAACCTGGGGCTAAATTTACATGTCAATTTTTGTCTGACAAGTTAGTAAGTTATGGCGAACTTGCTTTACCAGAATTCACTAGACTTTTTTTAAGTGACAATAATGCCCAACAAAATTGGGGTGCTTATGGACTTAAGAAAATAAAAAGTGAAAAAGTAATTGACACTGTAATACAAAAATTTGAGCAAGATAAGAATAATGGCAAAATCAATTACGACGCTATTAGAATTGTAGGAGCCGTCGGTGGACAAAAAGCTGAGATATTTTTATCGGAGGTCATGAAAAGCAAAATTGAAATATCTTCTCTTGCCGCATCACTGTTATTAGAAATAAAGAGTCACGATAAGGACGCTGAAGATATATTGTTGGAATCATTTATAACACATAAAGGAATAAGATTGGCTTTAAATTCTACTCCTTTGTTTAATAATAGAAGAGAGGAAGTTGTTGATGGTGCAATATCAATACTGACAGATCCTAAAGTATCCGAATGGAATTGGACTGATGAACTTGGTTATGCATCAAATATTCTTGTAAGAGCCAACTATGAAAAAGCAGATGAGGAACTTATTAAAGCATTTGATATCCAAAATAATAGTATAGGAAGAGTCGCAATAATTCGTAGTTTGTCAAAAATAGGTACAGACAGGGCAAGAAAATTTATTGAAGAAACGTCAAATAAATCTGAAACGGAATTGGGCGGATTTCTAAAAAAAGAAATAATGGAAATTAGAACAGCAATGAAATAAGACAGTTATAGAAAAATGAAAAACCATATTAAACCACTTCTTCCTTTATTTTTGCTTATAAGCATAAATGCTTTTGCAGACGATTTTGGGAATATTCCAGTAAAATGTGAAGTTGGAGATATCTTATATTTTAATGATTTAACAACGTATGATTTATCTAAAGACAAAACTGGTCATACGGCAATTTATGCTGGTCAAGAATTTGTAAATGGTGAGTGGGTTGATTTCATTTACGATATTTATCCATGGGGACAAACTGGATATGTGACGAAAAGACCATTGAAATACAAGAATTTAGTAGGGTATCCAATGGGATACGAAGACACAAATCTTATGTGCAGTGGGATATTCACTCATTCAAGTCTTTTCAATAATACGTATTCGACAGGGAATAAGCAAAAAAGGGATTCCATTATTCAAAAAGCAGAAAACATTCCAGGTACTTCGGCCGACTTCACTTCTGAGACTGCTGATCGGGAATATTCTGAGCCAGGGTATTCCGGGAACAGGATGACATTAATTGGGAAATAGGGGATGACTTTAAGGCGGAGAGTCAACAGAAAAGAATCTCCCTGGCCCGTCGGGTGAAGTGATTTTTTGACCGGAGGGTACTCCGCGTTGCATAAGATAAAACGTTGAAGAAGGGGCCCGAATCTATTCCGTTGCATTGTTGAATCGAATTTCCTGGTCTAATGGTTTACAGTGAAACACATTTTCTTTATTAACGATTTTTATCTAACTCACACAACTTTTAGAGACTTGAAAGCCTAGGAAAATTGGCGGAATTTGCATAAGAAACGCTGTAAAGTCATCCAGGATTTTGCGGCGTTTTTTTTTGCCTTACATAATGGGGATGAGAACCCCGGGTTTATAAGTAAATTGGAAGAGATATCCGGGAGTTCACGGATAAAAAAGAAACCGGGTCGAAAAATGAAAGTAAATCCAAAAACCGATTAAACGAAATTTACGGCAATGATAATTTTATCCGTCAAATAATAGGTATTGTGTTCCTGGAATTACTGTATTTTAATTAATTGCCAGAATTCCTATGCATTCTTTTCTCAGATCAACGATTCCATCATATTGTGAACGGAGCATAGCTTCTTTAGTTTTGATGAGATTTTGTAATTTGTCCTTATAGGGGATAAGTGTAAACTTACTCCCATTATTTACTGACAATGAAGTTGAAAGAAATTGTATGTCAGAAAATTTATCAACCTGTTCGCCAATCACAATATCTTCGTATATTGTTCTGAACGTATTATCCTGGAATTTAATTTTAAATAAATACCTGAAAGAAAGAATATTTTGATTATTCTTAAGCTGTATATATGTAATTTCTTTGGCTCCCAAGTCTGATTTAAAATAATCAAGCAGGGCATTAATCAGTGGATGCCCAATACCAAGAAGTTCAACGCCTTTTTTTCTGACTGCCATTTTACGATTGAAGGTGCTATTTTTATACACAGCTGAAACATTGGAATATTTCTTTAAGGCCTCCGGTACCAGGATTTCAACTATTTCACCAGAGGGAATAAAGCCGCCTCCAAGCCTTAAAACTGCTTTCTCTACAAACAATCTCAGATCAGAAAGGGTATATTTGCCTTTGATTTTTGTGTAATTTTCGAGATTGAAGGTTTCAAGGTTCTGGGTAAGTTCATGGAGGGCAGAGCTGGCCTCCTTCGCCTGAAGCATTCCTTGTTCAATTTCTCTTTCAGTACGCTGATAATCTCTGAAGACAAGGGCATTTTTATAAAGCTCCGAATAATTGGTATTGCCGGCAAGGCAGCCTAAAACTTCAGCTCTGAAATCCTCTGTCACTTCTCCTGTAACGTCATCTACTTTTCCTATGGTTTGAGCTATTTCTTTTAATTTGTTTTCGAGAAGGCTGTAAACACGTTCTTCTATAGTCCCTTCTCCAATAAGATTGTAAATCTGGGCTGTTTCATTCTGACCATAACGATGAATTCTGCCGATTCTCTGTTCTACTGCCATTGGATTCCAAGGCAGATCATAATTAAAAAGTATCCTGCATACCTGAAGGTTAATGCCCTCTCCGCCTGCTGTGGTGGATAACAAAAAGTCCGCACCTTCCTCTTTCCAGAAGTCTTCACAGGCAGCAATTTTATCTTCAATAGGCCCGCCCCTTACAACTGCAATTTTATCTTTTTGATAATAATGCCCAAGTTCTTTCTGTAAAAAGCGAAGCGTTTCAAGATACTGTGTAAAGATAATAATTTTTTCTTTTGGATTTTCTTTTCTTAATTGCTCAATGGCTCTTATCAGGGTATCAAATTTTCTATCCGGCCCTTCATCAATCATATCTATCAGCTCAATAAGTTTTTCTTCTTCCTCTGGAATATTGACATTCACCTCCAGAGAACTTTCCTCAGATTCAGAGGCATCAAGCGCCCAACTTGTCATTTCTTCCTGAAATTTAGGCCTTTTACTAATTTTGAGTTTAAGATTTGAAATATAAGCATCAAGTTCCTGAATTTCCAGGCAAGATTTTTCATAGGAAAAAATCGCTTTAACAAGTTGTTGCATTTTTTCCTGATATTTCATGATTTTAGAGGCAACTGGAGCATCAGTAACCCGTCCCTCTTTTCCGGATTCAAGCACCATTTGTTTACGTGCATAGACGGCAAGAAGACGTCTTCTTAAAGCCTGTTTTATTGCCCTTGGACTGGAAGACATTATTTTCTGAAAGGTGGCCATTAAAAAACCAACGGCCCGCTGTAAGCTGGTTGTTTTACCATTAGCAACTCCTGCAACAGTATACCCGGCCTTAAGATACTCGGTTATTTTTTCGTAATAGCGTTCCTCCCGCAGGGAAAGTCTGAAATGTTGCGAATGAACCTGTCTTCGCATAAAAATTGGCCTTCCTTCTGAATCAGTAACCTCACGCTTTGTCCTGCGATACAGTACTCTTCCCAAAAGCCCTCTGTGATCTTTGAGCGCTTCCGGTGTTTCAAAAAGCTGATCGTCCAGAAGCTGGATTAAGGACCAGAATTGATAGGCATCGCCCTGATGAGGTGTTGCAGTAAGTAAAAGCATATCCCGGCAGAAATTTCTGATTTTTTCTGCCATTTTATAATTCTGAGTGCGTTCCACCTTGTTTCCATATTTTTTCCGGGACAAATGATGAGCCTCATCAATGACCACCAGATCCCACCTTGGGCCTGAAGCAAGTTTTTCAAGGCGCTCAGTTTTTTTGATTGTATCAATTGAAACAATTGCAAGCGGATGTTTTTCCCAGGCATAGGGAGCGGAATCTGAAAAATCCTTTCCCAAAATATCAAAATGCATTCGAAAACAACTCCGAAGCTCATTTTGCCAATTTTCGGTAAGACCGGCAGGACAAATGACAAGAATTCTGTTCCCTTCGCTGAGAGTGTTCAATTCCCGAATTATCATCCCGGTTTCAATCGTTTTTCCTAAACCAACTTCATCGGCAATCAAAAATTTTCTGCGTCTTTTTTTAACTATGTTATGCGTTAACAAAATCTGATGTGGTAAAAGATCTGTCTTGCTGTTGGTAAGTTCACCCCCTGCATTTTCAAGAGGAAACTGGAAGGCAAGCTGTCTTAAAAAAAAATCCACAGGTTGGCAGAAATTGCCTTTTTCAAGACTTTTTAAAATATCGTCAATTTCCTCAAGAGCATCAACTGAAAAGGTTTCAAGAAGCCTCTGATTATCCTTTTCAAAAACTACATCTGCTTTGTACTCGCCATTTTCTTCACAGACGCGAAGTACCTGACCTTTACCTTTTTCAGGATAAGCTTTAAGTCTGACTTTTGAATTTTCTGTTATGGGCATTTATTAAATCAACTGGTTAGATTAAAGCTTGCTGTATAAAAACTGATATTCCCGGTATCCTGTTTTTTTGCAGTACCAAAAATGAAATCAAGGGGAAGTTTTTCATTCCTGTAGTCAACCCAGAGAGTATCACCCTTTATTAATTTACCGTTAAAGACAAGCTGAACCTGAATCTTTTTCATTTCAAGAACTGAGGCTTTCGAATGAAGAAGTTTTCTGAAATACAGGGCAGTATCATTTCTTTTTTCTTTCGGAGTATGATAAAGAGTTTCCTCAAGGCCAGTGACACGGTATTCCAAATAAAGGCTTAGGTCGTTACCGGAAGTTTGAAGTTCCCTTAAAAAATCAAGAAAGCCGATTTTTAAGTCATTCGGTTTAAGTCCGTCCTTGTGGAACGGTTTTAAAAATTTTGCTTCTGTTAAAATATAGCCTTTCATTTCATTCTATACTCCCCCATACAATCTTTAACTTAAACTGACATAGCCATCAGAAGAAATTTTACCCACAAAAGGTTTTTTATTTTTTTTAATAAATTTCTCAATTCTTTTCCATGCCTTTATTATAATTACTGCAATTTCACTCCCGGTTTTTGATCCTGAAGAAGTAATAACAAAAACCCCAAGATTGGATTCCATAAGGGCCGCTTTAACAGAAGGTTTGTATCTAAAATCCCCGTCACGGGTTAAAAGGTAACAGTCCTTATGTTTTGTCAATAGTCTGATTAATACTTCATCTGAAGCGCCTCTGTCTGCGAACTCTATCATTTGTTTAACAGAAAGATTTTCTTTTTTGAGCACATTATAAATTGAATGGCCGGATAAGTTTTCATCAAGAACCAGCCAGAATTGCTTAGGCGGCTGTTCTTTGCGTTTCATTCCGTAGGGCTTCTTCAACATCCTGAGTTTTTAGACCATAATCCTTTACAATATCGTGAATACTGTCACCGGCAGAGTATCTCTCAAAGATAAAGGCTGTCGTAATTCTTGTTCCTGAAACAACAGGACGGCCAAAAGCAATAGTCGGGTCCATTACAATATTTTTTGGACAATCAACGGAGGAAGACGGCTTTCTTGTGTAAGGATAAAAAAGAACCGGCACACCTTGCTTGTCCCACTCAATTCGCTGAATATATTTTTCCATGATGTCCTTTATAACGATCTGTCCATCTTCTGAAATACTGATATATTTTTCCAGTTCCTTGATGAACAGATGATAACCATCAGTCATAATATCTTTTTCAAGCAAGGGATGCTGTGTGTTCCTGTTTTTTTTCAGATAATCAATGGCATTGCGAATAACCGACATCTTTACTTTATGGGTTTGCCTTAAGGCAAAAAGAATATGGGCTTCAATCAGATTTAAAAAACTTAATTTTTCTGGACCCTGTTTTCCAGCCGGTTCAATAAGCGGGGAAGTTAATTTCTTATGTCCTTTAGTCTTAGATGGCTGACCATACACCCAACTTCTTAGAGTTATTTTGTTTACACGCAAATAGTGCGCGGCTTCTGATAAATAATAAACAGGTTTGGTTTTAGGATCTGTAAATAATTTATCTGACATTTTATCCCCTTTTAGATTGTCAATTGATGTTTGTATTATAAATAAAAAATAATTAAATCACAACTTTTTAAACAAAAACTTACACTTCTATCAGTTGTAAAATTTTCTTAAGCGGTTCCTGAAAAGTCGGGTTCTTTTTCTGCAGGTATTCAAAGGCATTGCGCACCTGCGGGATAATTATTTTAAATTTGGAAAGCCAGGGCACAAGATTATCATCCTTTTCCGCAATATTCATGAGATGATGAAGCACATCTACGAGAGGGATTTTATCGAACCGTTCTTCCTCCATTACTGGAAAGAGAGACAATTGCATAACCTCTGAATCTTTTTTTCCGAAAATCTTTTCTAGCTCTTCTGTCCTTTCTTTAGGATTTTTGACTTCATAAGTGCGGCCCCGCTTTGCACGGCCTTTGCGCATAATGCCTGACTTGATAAGTTCGTCCGGCTCAAGAAGCCCTCTGGTTGCCTTGTGTACTTCGTCTGATTTTATTTCCATGCGGTCGCAAAGACAGGTTAAATAAACGTAACTTACACGATCAATATTTTCCAATTCAGAAGGCAGAGGGTTCGTGGAGGAGGCAAACTGTTCCACCATCATTTTAATGCTCCGCAGTGCCTCTTTTAACGGAACGATCTCGTCTTTATAATCCACTATGTTTCCATAGTGCAGGCTGTAAAATTGAAGGCACTTGCCGATCAGAACAATATTGATGTCTGAGGCAGGCAGTTTTTCCTGGCCGTATCTTCCGGACTCAATAAGACTTATTTCTTCTCTTGCTTTTTTACGTATTTCAGAGCGGATGCCTGCCCAGGATTTTTTCTTTTCGTTCTTTTCAATGCGTTTTTTGCAGACATGAATCAGATCATAGGAAATAGCTTCCTTGTCCATGAGGTGCAGGGAATTTTCTGCCTCACCGTGGATTGGATATACTGCCTCCAGATAAAAGCCCGCATTGCAAAGCGACTCAAGAAGGGATTCCCAGGCGCTTTCTTCAGCATGGTGAAAAGTAAAAATTAAAAGCCCGTTATTATCCATGACATCATAACATTTTTTCCATACAGAAGTCAGACCGTCCTGATAATCCTGGTTTGATTTCCCACGAGTGGCATTTTCTACAATTTCCTCAAGCTTGGGCGTATATTCAGGGGCAAAATGGGGATAAGTTTTTTTAAGAATAAGCCGGAGCCAGACATAAAAGAAATCAGCCAGTTCGGAATAATTCACATTACCTGCATATGGCGGGTCAGTAATGACCAGTTGAATGCCAGAGGATTGTAATTCTGCTGAATTCTGGCATAACAGATGGGAGTTGGAATTGATGGCTATGGTTTCAGAAGAATCAACTTTAATTAATTTGTCGGAGATTAATTGACGGTCAAAAGGATTTACATTGAATTTTTTACCTTCGATAATTTTTGAAACATTATTATTAAATGCCCTTGCACCCTTATCAGCTCCAAAAATATTGCTTTCACAAATTGTTAATTTCGGTTGAAAATCATGCCGTGCAAAAACGCCTTCGCTCTTATCCCCTTTAGGATTGTATCTTGTAAATAAGTTATTAGCTTCAATCATGGTAAAAAACGCACTCAGCATCATTTCCTTAAGATTCTGGTCTTTTTCCTCATCAATTGCTTTGAGCAGAAGGCCAAGGCAGAGAAGCTGCCGGGGATTGAACATCTGGTGCCAGAAGCGGTAGTTATGTTTAATCATTTGATTTGTGTTGCCGCCTTCTGGAATTGAACTCTTTGGATAGGGAATTTGATCTTTAAATTTTTCAAAAGTCTTTTCCGCATCCTGATATCGTTTTAAATCTTTAGGTTCGATTTTTTTAAAAAATTTGCCATTGAATTTTTGAAGAAGGCAGGATGCAGGATGGATTCTTCGGTCGCCGGAGGCTCCCTCAGAATGACCTTTATCCTGATTCCTTGAAAATAAATCCCCTGACTCTTTCAACTCCCCGAACTCATCACAAGCCTTGCAATAACCTTCAACGGCGTAAGGCTTCACTGGCAAAAGCTCATCTTCAGGCAAACGCCGCAGGGAATTAATCACTGAGTCTTTTGTCCCAAAGGTTGGGCAGACAAATTTTTTGTCCTCCATATTTCCCTTATTCGGGTCATAGTCTTTTTTGCATATTGGACAATTGACTGTCTCTGGTAAATTACCCCTGTATTGCCAGACCCCGTAACAATGGGGACAGAGCAAAACATTCATTGGAACTTTTTTCTTTGAATTTTTTAGAAGTTTTAAATTAATCTTTTCATTCTTCTTATTACACCAGGGACAGTCTGCCTCATGAGTGTGTTCATTATAAACAGTCCAGCGTTTATTTGCCCTGCCTTCCCCTGCTGAATCCTTACCGCTATTGACCATCAAGTCCTGTTTGCCGGTCATTGAAACTGCATCCAGATCCAAATCAAAAGTTTTTCCACAATGACCGCAGCCATAATCCGCAACATACTTGATACTGGGAGATTTCTGGGAAATGATATAATCCCCAAAAAGCGGAACCTGTTTACCGCAATTTGGATCAGTGCAAAGAGCTGACTTAACCCAGAAGGTATAAATAATATCCGCTTCATTGCCGCAACAAGGGCAAGCTGTTTTGTAATGACTTAATAATTCTTCCTTAAGCGGTTTTCCTGTGATTGTTTTCCTCTCCGATAATCTTGCAAACGCTTTCTCCAGGTCCGCTACCGCTACCGGCTCTGCCTCTGTTTTTACAATAAACCAGGCGACAGGATTCAAATCAATTCCTGTGACATGACACCCAAGCCTTAAGGCCTCAATAACCGTAGTTCCTCCGCCCATGAAAGTGTCAAGGATTGAAACTCCGTTTGTGTCCGGATCGCTGGTATGATCTTTATAAAATTCCTGCATTATATCCGTACCAGAGGGCTTCATTGCTCCAAGAAGAATGGCCCGAAACACACAGGAAGAGCGTCTTGCAAACCATTTATGCATTTGGTAAATCGGCTTAAAGGCGTTCCTTTCAGGCACTGCCAATTTATTGATCTCCACTATCGGGAAACTGTCTTCAATTGCGCGTTTCAATTTTTCATTATCCTTTTATTTCCAGTTCAAGCCAGGGGGTGAACATTTCCATCAAGGAAAGTCCACCGTGCTTATAAAGCCTGGAGGCGGCGGAACCGGTACCAACTGTTTTAACCCTGCCTTTAAGCAGGGCTAGGTTCCTTACTTTATCAAGATAAACATCCTCCAGAGTCTCAACCCCTTTAAGTTTGTCCAGGGACACACAACGTTCATTGCCGAAAATATCATTAAGAACCCTCAAATCTTTTGTATTTCTTGGAAAATCAAGACCAGAACCCAGAAAGATATAGCCATGATCACTGGTGATAATTATACGTTTTTTATTTCTAATTGCCTGAACACAATTTATCCAGGCTGTTTCAAAAACATCTCTGATATTACTGAAGTGGGAGTCAAAACGAGCTCCGCTGTCTTTATAGGTATTGTCTGGAAAGGAAGACCAGAGAAGCATAGAATTATTTCCGGAAAGTGTTACTGTTTCATTGTGGCCTGAAACATAAAAAGCAGAAATTCCTTTTTCCTTAAATTCTTTTCTGGAAGGGAAAAGGGAGGGAGCTATACGGCCCACTTGAATTTTTTGTTCTATAAAATCAAGAGTTTCAGAAGGGACGCTTGAAAGTGAATAATCAGCGGTTTTGATTTTCATACCTGACTTTTCAGCCAGAACTTTAAGCATGGGCATTTCCCGAACGGAAAGCCCGTCAAAAATAACAACGGCTGTATCTTTATCCTTTAAGGCGTCAGGAATAGAAAATTGTTTTTCAGCAGAAGAAATAAGTTCGTCATACACCTGCTCTGCGGCAGAAACAAGGAGTTCTTCAAAATCACAGATGATTTTCTCTCCCCTGTTCAGATAGTCCAGCGGGGATAACTCCTGATAATTTTCAGAACTCCAGACTTCCCTGGAAAGCCATTCTTTAAGCCAGCCAAGTCTTGGGCCAGGCTGAAGTAATTTTTTTATCAGTTCTTCAGGAACCATGTTTCATCTCGGTTTCCAGGAGGATATCCGCAGAATAGCTGGCCTCAGGCAAAAGGGGAAGTTTTTCAACCTGCTGTTCAAGTTCCGCCTTGGAAAGTATACCTGTTTTTGTAATTACTATTTCAGCCGTCAAATCAGCCCTGCCTGTAAGTGACCCACGTAAAGATTGAGGCAGAACTGCAAGATCACCAAGGTCTGGTTTTTCCAAAAAGATCTTGTACTGAATACGGGTAATCTTAACGTTTTCGTATTGTTCGAGCTTAAAAGCAAGCGCCTGGCGCAAGGCAAGAAGGCTAGAACAAGGCAGAATTCTTTCTCTGACCTCCTGAGCTTTTTTGCAAATACACGGAGAAGTGTTGCACTGTGGACATTTTATTAAAGCGCTACTTCCAGGGAGTGCAGGCTCAGGGGACACCGTAACGCATTTACAGGGAAGTGAACTACATCTGGGACAGGTGGTTTGAGTAACCCTGGGTTTATCTTCAAAAGGATCAACAATTCTTGCCTGCATCAATTCTGCATCAGACAAATCAGGTCTTGTTCTGCAATAATTTCCATGAGAGTGCTGAATACCTATTAGTCCACTTCTGCATAAGGCAATCAAAGCTTTTGTCACCCTATCGTCATAGACAGGAACCGGAAAGCTTAAAGTGGAAATATACTCTGTTCTTACCTCTTTAACCAACCTCTGCTTGATATTAGCAAGACGACTTTCGATATGTTCCTGCATTGTTATTTCAGGAAAATAATCCTGAGAGAGCCTCTCTAAAATTTTGTCTTTTGAGCCATCACAAGATAAGGGTTCTCTTTCAAGCAAATCATCACTTATCAATTCCCCATAATTTTCCCAATGAAGGAATACAAAACCCGCTTTTTTTATTCTATCAAGAATATTTCCAAGATCATTTTTTTTAATTTTTTCATAATCTGCTTTTTTACTACTGTCCTCTGTTTCATTTAGCAGTGGCTTTGCAGCCATTATTCTTTTTACCCATTTTAAAAGATCCTTATCAACTGCCATATTAAAAGAAGTGTCTTTAGGCTCTATAAGAATTAGCAAATTTCTGTTTTCTATGCCAAAATACAGGTTATGCCGTTCCTCCTGTGTTAATAAACGAGTGGAAAGAATAAATCTCAAACGATTTTTATCCATTTCTTTTAAGCGTTCTTTTGTTGTGTCAACCTGATTGTAAATAACACTACAAGAACAATCCCGGAAAATCTCCTCCTGATAAATTGAGCACAAAAATATATAAGCTTCATGATCTGAAAAACGGAGTGACCCTGCTTCAATCTTTGCCTCGGAATTTTCCTGAAGATCAAAATAATATCTGCCGTTACCAGAATGGAAATAGGAGGCATATTTAGAAAAACCCTGAAGGGTAAGTTCTATTTGATTAATATCCTGAGCAGGAGAAAGTATATCAAGGCAAAGTTCTTCCTTTAATGCCCCTTTTGTGCCACCAACTCCTGTTAAAGTATAAAGAAGCACGCAGGAAGACAGTTTTTTAGAAAGAGGCAATCGGGCTTTCAGTTCTTCTGAATTTTCGAACGCTCTGTTTATAACCTCACCGCCAATATCCAAATCCCTGAGGAGAATAGTATTTGCCTTATCATCAAGAGAAGCGTCACCTGGAGTAATTATATCAGTTTGGTTCCAGGTCAACCTTACCAGATTACCAAGAAATTCAAGAGAACCGCGAACATTTTGAAAGCCTCCTCTTGAGGGAATTCTCTTTTGAACAATTTCCATAAGTGAGGGCGTAAAGGGGTAGCTTTGAAGAAAACATTCTTTTTGGATTTCTGGGTCAAAGGAACAATGTTTTTTCCAGAGTTCCAGGTAAGAAGCGATCACAGGCAGGATTTGGCTTTTATCCAGGGTTACCCAATTTTCGAACAACCTGTGAAGAATAACGGCATTTCTATCTTTTGGATTATTCAACTGAACCGTACATCTGGACACGCGTTTTAGAGTACTTCCCGGTTCTTCCCTGTCGCTATAGATGCTTGCGAAAACGGTCACGTTTTTTGAACGATTGCCGTATTCAGAAAGCATTTGAAGAAACGCAATATTCTGAGCCTGCAAAGCCGGATCGCTTATGCAGCGGATTCCCTGTTCAAGTTCATCAAAAATAAGAACTATTTTTTTCTTCCCTAGTGCTTTTTCAAAATCTTTGAGCTTGGGATGTGTAGGCCCAGCTTCCGGTGCAACTCCCAATTTTTCAAAAATCATGTTCCATATTTTTGATTCTGGGTTATCAGTAAATTTATTCAAAACAACAACAAAATCATCTTCAGGAACAACGCAATCTATTTGATTGTTAGCAAGCCACTTTTCAGCAATTTCACGATATTTAAAAAGATTATAAATCAATAAAAGAAGATGAGATTTTCCGCTCCCTTTTAAAGCTTCAAATAAAAATAACCCGGCTGAAGCTTTTTTTGAATTAAAACGTAAATTGATTTGTTCAAGTACTCTTTTAATGTCTGAGGTAGGATAGGTGAGATTAAAGAATAATTCAGGCTTTGCCTCAATTTTTCCCTCCTGGTCAGAAGCAATATTAGCGACATCAATGATTCCATTAACCCCTTCAGGAGTTAAGACTTCTTTCCTAGGTGTTAAATATGAAGAATATGGCATTGTTTTTCCTTTATAATAGAATTTAAGGAACGTAGACTCCCAAAACTATCTTTCCCTTTTTCTCATAAGACCTTGGATGATAATGAATCTGGGCTATTTTATCCATTTAAAAAATGACTTTTATCCCTCCTTCCTGTTCAAAATGTATTTTGCGGCTTTCTCCGCTGACTGGCTGGCGTGGAGTGGTTTAGCATCAGGGGATCGGCACTACCTTCGGCACAGAGGAGAATATTTAACGGGGTGACTAAGGGTGAGAGCCTGCCTTCATCAAATCTAGAGCCCAAGCCGGATAATAAACGCAGATAGAGATTTTGTTTTTAGATTTTACGGTGAGATAGATTTAGCGGGCAGGGGAAGCGGGGAATTATTTCTGAAGCGTTTTTTTGGGATATGGAATGAGTAAAAAGTGGAGCGTCAGAAACGAAATGAAACAGTCTTTGCAATTTATTGCAATGTCTGTTTCAT
>JAFGBW010000233.1 GCA_016932965.1 Candidatus Auribacterota bacterium | reverse complement strand
TGAAATCCGGGAACCTTTAATTGATTGGAAAAATATTCCAGATTGCTGCTGATTTTTTCTTCGGCAAGTTTCACTTCAGCTAAAAACCAGGGTTGATTGTTCCTGGTCATGATGAAATCAACTTCACGGCTGTTCCGGTCCCTCAAAAAATACAATCCTGTTTCAGTTAAGCCCAAATCATTCCAGTAATGAACGGCTTTATACAGATGACTGGCTATCATATTCTCAAAACGGGCGGATTCGCTTGTCAGCTGCGACCAGTCCCACAGATAGTATTTCGGGGCTTTTCGGATACTGCGGTTGATGCTGGTACTATAGGGCAGAATTTTGTATACGATGAATAATTTTTCAAAAATATTCATCCAATTCAGCACAGTCGGAACCGATAAGTGCAGATCCTCTGAGACCGAAGTGGCGCTGAACAGTGAACCAATTCTTTCAGGAAGCAAAAGCATCAGATTTTCCACCAGACTCAGAAGCTGGATATGGGTTAACTCACGAAATTCTTCCTGGATCAATAACTGACGCCGCTGGCGTAACCATCTTCTGTGTTCTTCCACAGAGTGACTCATGAAAGGTTCCGGAAAACCGCCGAATAAAAACAATTCATCCAGTCCGTCAAGTGATTCATGAGGGATTGAGGGATTATCAGGAATGGTTATTTTCCCGGAATTTAATTCCCCCAGAGTCAGGGGATGAAGATGATACAGATAATATCGCCCGAACAAACTGTCACCTGATTTCTGAAAAATATCCAGACGGGCGCTGCCGGTGATGAGGATGCGGAGATGATCCTGGTTTTTGTCATAGGTTCCTTTAAGAAAAGCCTTCCATCTGTCGAATTTATGAAACTCATCCAGACAAAGATAGTTTGCATCAACAAACCTTCTTGTCAGAATCACTTCACGGTCCGCGGGTTCATCATATAAAAGATAAAGACCATTTAAGATTTTCATTATTTTTCTGGCCAATGTGGTTTTGCCGATCTGTCTTGGGCCGGAAAGGAAGACCATTTTTTTTTGCAGATCGGAAATGAGATGTTTTTCCAGATTATGATTAATTGCTTTCATAAATATAACTTAATATATGCCATGGCATTTGTAAATAGTTATTTACATTTGCCTAAGAGAACTCATCAAGTTTGGCAGTTAGGGAGTGTTTAAAAATTAATTTCACCACCGGAGGACACGGGAAGCACGGAGATTAAATGTAATGCACTTTAAGTGGCTAATAAAGAGACTGTCAGCCGGAAATATCTTCATGCCTCCGCATCCAGCGACCGGATGCTTTTGTCAACGGGTTCCAAAGAAGGGATATCCTTTTCTGAAGTCACACCCAGTTCCTTGAATTTCCTGGCAGAGACCATGACCCTGGTTTCAAAGGAGCCGACGGCTTTATTGTAGGATTCCACGGCTTTTTCCAGGCCTCTTTTCAGATCCGTAAAATAATCGGAAAGAACTTGAAGTCGTTCGAACAAATCCTTTCCCAGGAGGCTGATTTCCCGGGTGTTTTTGGTGATCTGTTCCTGGCTCCAGCCGTATGCAATGGCTTTCAATAAGGCAATGAGCGTGGTCGGTGTGGCCACAATCACCCTCTTTGTCACTCCGTACTCGATCAATTCCGGGTCCTGTTGCAGAGCCGCGCTGAAAAAGATTTCTCCCGGGATGAACAACACGACAAATTCAGGGCTGTTTCCTTTGAACTGGTCCCAATAAGATTTTAATCCGAGCCGGGTGATATGGTCTTTCAGCTGACGGGCATGCTCGGATAATTTAACGGATTTTGAATCTTCGTCTTTGGCTTCCAACGCTTCCAGGTAAGCCTGCAGCGGCACCTTGGAATCCACGACAATGGTTTTATTCCCCGGCAGGTAAACGCTTAAATCCGGCCGCAGCATCCCTTCCTCGGTCTGCGTGGTCTGCTGTTCCCGGAAATCGCAGTAGTTCACCATCCCGGCCATTTCCACCACTTTTTTGAGCTGAATTTCCCCCCAGCGCCCTCTGACAACCGGAGTGCGCAAAGCTTGGACCAGGTTGGAGGTCTCCTTTTGAAGCTGAATCTGCGTTGAAGCCAGACTCCTGACCTGTTCGGTTAAACCGCTGTAGGCCGCGGTCCTTGTTTTTTCCATTTCCTGGATCTGTTTGTCCACCTTTTCCAGGGACTGCTTCAAAGGCTGAATCAGTTCCCCTATGGCTTTTTGCCGGGATTCCAGATCGTTTTTAGATCCCATCTGCAGTTTTTCGAATTCCATTTTTGCAATCTGAAGAAAAGACTGGTTGTTGCTTTTCAGGGCTTCGGCGGACAGGATCTTGAACGAGTCGGACAGCTTCTGGTGTGCCTCGTTTAAAAGGACGATTTTTTCTTCCGCTGATTTTTTTTCTTCCTGGCCCCGGATTTCCGATTCAGTGAGGTTGGTCTGCAAATCGCTTAGAGATTTACGGAGTTCCTCAATCAGGGACTGGTTCTGGTTCAAGAGCGTATCCTGGCCGGCTTTCTCTCTTGCCAGATTCATCAGTCGTTCCTGCAAAACAGCCTGTTTTGTCCGGTAAAGAAGCCACCCCAGAAAAAGTCCAAGGAATCCGCTGAGAAAATAAAATATCAACTGGGTCTGGGTCATGAAGATTTATGGTTTAAAATTTTATCCGGGGGATTCATTTCTTCACCTATACTAAATCAAATTTCATCCTTATCCAAAATAAATATTTCAAAGTCGGGATACATATACCTGAATATTTCACCACGAATTGAAAAATTTTTATAACTCATGACATATATATGAGTTATGTAAAACAGCAAAAAAACACAGTGTTTTTTCAAGTTTATGATTTTAAGAGGAAGAATTTTAAACCACCAAACACACGAATTACACGAAAGGAAGAGATAAGAATATTGCAACATGTTTATCTGCAGGGAAATAAACATGTTGCAATAATTATAATTTCTTTTCTTTTTTTCGTGTGTTCAGTGTATTTCGTGGAAAGAAAAATCCGGGTATAGAAACTTCGTGATACATTTGGGAATTATCGCTTTAAATTCGCTGGTATGATATGTCAATACAGGATCAATATGAGTGTCCGGATCAAGCGCATTTTCTCTGAATGGCCTGTCTCACTTCATCTGTCAGAGGTGATGCATTCAGATAAAACAGATTTTCCAGATAGGTGAACATTCTTGCCTGATTGATCAGACGTTCCTGCAGCGTTCCTTCAGCAGATTGAATTTCAAGGAGCACTTTTTCCTTGTCCATGGTAAAACGGACAAAAGCCTCAACGAAGTCCTCCAAAGGATTGTATGAATCAGGACATATCCGGCCTTCTTTCTGCCATCGGATATGGGCTTTTTGTGATCCGAACTGGGCTTTATAAAAGGCCATCCCTGCTGCCAGATTATTCATTTCCTGTTGGTTCCTTGTTGATTCAATTCCGGCCATCATCGCTTGTATCAGCATCAGATTGATAGTTGCCTCAGTCGGATGGATTTGATTGATCCGCATCCATTGAAAGAAAAAATGATTTTCAAGAAAATGGGCCCTCTCTGGCAGGGACGGGCTGAATAATACATCCCCCAATTTGTGGACATTCATGGCGCAGTTTCTGTGTGTAATGAACCCGGCTATGATATCTTTCGGATCAGCGTTCAGACTCATGATTTCTTCATCCGGCTTCAATTCATGCCGGACAACCGGATTGTATCTCATCTCAGGCATCATCTGGAAACCAGCCCTCTCTGCTAATTCGGTTGATCGGGGATTGCAGGCAGCGTAAAAAGCCGTGTATCCTTTTTCCCTAAAAAATTCCGATGTTTTTTTCTGCATATAGGATGCTATCCCTCTTCCCTGATGCAGGGGGTCCACAGCGATATGCATGAGGTAAACCAGTTTTTTTTTCGGAGAAGCCACGGCATAAACATAAGCTGAAACGCTGTCAGCTTCCCTGTAGACAAACACAAATGAAAGTGCCCCCAAATGTTCATTCCCTCTGTTTTCAAGGATGTATCTCAATTGATCAGGTGTATAAGTATTGGTCTCCCCCAATAACTGCGATAATTCTTCAATACGGTTAATGTCTCTCATTTCCGCAGGGATCATTTCTCCGGTTAAAGGTATTTTCGGTCTTAATTTTTTGTCCTCAATGCCTGAAATCCTGTTTTTAATATCTTTAGGGATCGCCTCAGCGTTTTCCCAGATAACAACGGCAAATTGATAAAATATTTCAGGTCTGGGTATTTTTGTCTCATGGCTTCTGATGAAATCAGCCACTGCTGTATGTAATCCCTGTGCCCCGTTTTTAATGGAAATAAGGAGCCATACCCTCACCGTCTCAGAATTAAAATCATTTTCTAACTGTGAAGGGAGTTGTTGCTCCTGTTCAAAAGCAGCGAACATTTCCTCAGCTTTATCTGACAAAAACCGGGCCAGGATTTCGACAGGAGCATCTGTTGATAAACAGGTCCGCGGGGAAAGACTCTGGACAGGGATGCCTGCCGGCTGTGCAGCGGATATAGGTATCAGGCCCCAGAATAAAAAGACGATGAGACTGATTCGTTTAATGAAACGCATAGACATATTATACCATAAAAGCAATACCCTGAAAAGGTTCATGAACTTTGTTTTTTTAAATTCAAATATCCCTTCATGAAAAGGGGAAAGGGCAGGGTGATGTTGATTGCAAAAATACGCAGGAATTCAGGCAGCAGATAAAAAAAGCCTCCAATCTTTGAAGATTGGAGGCTAAACCTTCATGGTACCAAGCTAAACCATCCTACATTCAACATTTCAGAATAACCCTTAAAAGGGTTCTATCTAGCGCGAGTCATCATCCATTTATTCAATACATGCGCTCTTAACGGTACCTTGTCGAAGGTTCGACTTTACATTACATTTTTCTTCCTTCCGGGTCAAGAAAAATCGGATGAAATCGAAAATAACAAATAAATATTTTAATACCGGAGAACTCATGAAGTTTGGAAGATAAGGGAAAATAAAATGAATTACACCACGGAGGAAAGAATAAGAGCATTTCAGAATGAATCAGGTTATTAAAATTTTGTTTTTGATCGCCACCGGGCGTCTGACTGTCAATCCAGAAAGGGGAATGAATATTTTTTACGCTTTTATGACATTGGGTATTGCCCGGGTCCCAATAGCGACAACCGGATTATGGTTCAGGCGCTGGCGTAATAACGTTATTTCAACTATTCTCTGAATCATGATGGAATGATCATGACATGAAATTTCGAACCGTTGATTTGAATTTTCATGTTTACAGATGATCGCTGTAGGATACCACCCGGTCTTCGGTTTCGTAGAAGATTTCCACTTTCGTGATGGCGATCGTGGTGCGGAGAAAGGCGAAATATTCATTTTTGCGATCCTCTGTGCTCGGAGGATAGGAGTTCAGAGGATAAATATAAGAAATCCGGTATTTATATTTATGATTATTCGAGGCTGTATTGTCTGGTAAAACAAAATCCACGCTGGATGAAATTTTTGTCTGCAAGTCTGTCGCATCGTTTATCGTTATGGCTGTATCAGGCTGAGTCAGGGAAATTTGGGGGTTTGCGGCGTTGGGATCAGAAGACCAGAGATCCAGAGCAAATTGAAAACGGATGTTGTATTCTGTGTTCGGATAAGGGGGGGTTGCAATGGGGGTTTTATTCAGTCCCACCTGGTAATGGATGCGGCACAGGCTGTATTTTTTTACATGGGGAGCCATGTGTTGGGGGGAAGTGTATGCCGGCATATAATAACTATCGCTTATATGTTTTATTCCCGGTATCACACGAAGGTATTCCAATGAAAATTTACCGTCATTGCTTCCGGTCCCATTATTGATCCCGGAATAAAATCCTGTTGGAAATAACCGTTTGAAACCGATTTTCCCAACTGGATTGACACCGTTGATGCTGTTTAATGTCCCTCCTCCTGATATGGTGGTGAAAGACGCGGCAGTCAAATCATCAGGATTTGTCCGCAGTCTAATCTGTTCATTCGAAGTGCTCACTGCAATGATGCCGGACATTAATTTATAGTGGTCATAATACTGGGTAGGAGGATTTGAAGCAGAGGATATAAAGCTTGCAGGATTACTATCATCACCAATAGTAACTGAAAATGATGGAAAATTTCCTGAAATCACATAGTCATAGCTCGCTGACAATAGACAAGTCGGATGAAGGGGATCATAACTGGCTTGATACCCCCATTCCGGCCTGAAAAAAACCAAGTTAGGGTTTCCACCTGTTCCTCCGATATTATTTCTAAAAACCAATGCTGGTGAAAAATACCTTTTAGGAGGATATGTTTTATCTGAACCAGTATTTGTGTGATCGCCCCATTCATGATTAGAATAAATTCTTCCACCTTGATAAGAATACCATGAAGCATTATCCGGCGGATGATCAATCCTGGTGGAGCCGCTGAAAACATTACTGATGTCTTTGATTTTGGTCATGACACAGACATCCCCGAATTCATAGGCATCGGTTGTCGCAGCGTCATTTGATCCTAAAATGATTTCACAGCCGGGAGAATCCGGCGGCGGGGTCGTTGGCAGGGTCGTTGGGTCCAGGTTTCCATAAATTTCCATACTGGAAGAAATCAGGTTCAGTTGGGATTGTCCTAAAAGAAGCTTAAAAAACACCGGGTTATTCTGCATGGCATATAAATTGTACTGGTGTTCCAGCTGGCCTGTAAGCTGGCTGTAAATCAGGTCATCCCCCCGGCCTTGAGATGCGTCCGCAGCTCCGAAATCAAACCATAGACCGTTTTTAACAGAATCAGGTATGACATTGGGTGATTCTATCGTAGGCGTAGCAGAATAAGGCGGCTCTGCTGACCAGTAGGCCTGAAAGGCATTGGTGTAAACCTGCTGCCAGTTGGTAAAATCACTCATGTTCCTTACCGGAACCCAGTCTGAAGTAGTGACCCAGTGCTGGATAGCCAGCGTGCCCCCCTCTGATTCAAATTGTTCCCGCAGGCTCTGTTCCGTTCGTCCTCCATTTTGGATCGTGGTATAGGTTCGTTTCATGTTCGTGATGGAGCTGTTCAGCTTCGTGTTCCTTTTAAGCCCGGTATCAATGATCATGTCAAAGTACCCGTTGCTGGAATAACAAAAGGGAACCGGAAGCGGATAAATTTCCCGTATAGATGAGGCATTCAAAATCCCTTTTGGCTGTTTGGGGTCCATCCATTTTTCGATGAGGTCCATACCCTCAATGCTTCCATCCATGGCCGGACTCAGAAAATAATCGCGTAAATCCTTAAAATGGGAATACAGCCTCAGCCTGGGACCGTTTATCGGACGGTCTATCTCAAGCTGGCGTTCAATGCTGGTTCCGCCAGGATCATCGGTTTTCAGAACATGAAGGCTGTTAAATTGATTTAATTTCGCCCTGGCCATCTGCATGACACGGAAATTCGCCAGAATAAGACCTTTTGAAGCCGCATTGAAATTGATGGGGGTGACATAACTGAAGATACGGTAAGTGGAAAAATTATTGGGGACAATGCTCCAGTTGTTCTTCAGAACCAGCCTGCTGGTGGTGGACGTATCCACATGGTCAATGACATTTTCCTGTCCTGCTCCGGGCCCTGATATGATAGTGATCCTGGCTCCGCGCAAGGGATCATTGGCGCTATTGACTTCCGGATCAAGAGTTGAATCATACAGGGGATGAAAATCCCGGTTGAGGGCGGTAAACGTATTCAGGGTGGCTGATGAGCATGAACCGTAATCAATGATGTTCACAAGCAGCTCATTTTTTTCTTTGGGAAAAACGGTGAACTCGTCCCTGTAGCACTGGTATATTCTTGCAGCTGCGTCGTACATCGAAAAAGCGGAAAAGGTATCCATTCCCATGCATTTGGAAGCTGCTGTTCCCTTGATCTTTATCAATTCGTTGGGGGAATTCAGGGTCCAATCCGAAGAATACAGGTTTAAAACATAACCCGTATGATAAACCATGCACATCTTCGAAAAAGTCATGGCGGAATTCAGGTCAAAAAGATGAATGAATGTCTGAAAGAATTCCGGGCCGCGTGCGGACAGGTTCAATTTTCCGTTGGTCGCCCGGATGACGTTTTTACAATACACCGGGAAATCTTCATCATAAGTTTGAACGATGGATTCAAAAAAACGCCATTCATTAGACAGCTGTTCTCTGATTTCGGAACAGCCTGCCTTGACGGAAACCTGGACCGCTCCGACTGCCGACCAGGAGTCTGTCTTTAATCTGGAAATCCTCTGGTCCCTCAAGAGCTGGCTGAGCACGGTAATCCCCATGATGCACATGGCGGTCAGTACCGAGATCGTCAGGATCAGCGCAACGCCGGCTTTGTTCGTCCATTTTTTCATTTTCATCATCCAATCCATTTCGTGTTCTCGCGCAGAGGCGCAGGGGCGCAGAGAACTATTTCTTTATAACTTGTTAACCGATCTTGAGATTCCATTCTTCATTAATTCTTCTCCGAAATTCAATATGTATCCTAACTTGCATCCAGTTAACCGAAGATATGTTTGCAATTGTTTCTTATGGGCTGCGATAATTGATTCAACTGATTTTAATTCAACAATCACTTTGTTCTCAACTATAAGATCAGCCCTGAATCCCTCTTCAAATTTTATGTCTTGATATGTAATTGGAACAGAGACTTGTCGTTCTATTTTCAAACCTTTTCTTTTTAAAGCATCATACAAGACCACTTCATATACGGTTTCCATTAAACCCGGACCTAATTCTCGATGTATCGCAATGGCTGTTTCAACAATGATCGTGCCTATCTCATTTTCAATCATTCTCTGCGCCCCTCAAGCCTCTGCGCGATAAAATAACAATTTTTCACTTAAAGACTTAATCCTCTATTAGTTTTTATGTTTAAACAGGATTACTTTTTCAAATACCAGCAGATCGCTGGGGCTGTCCGTATAACTATTGTCCAGAGAAATGACCCGGTCATTTATCCTGTCATAGGCCAGGGTTAAAACTATTTTCATGGCTTTGGGCAGTTCTCCGATCTGATGAACGCTGGTATCAGCACCGGAGGGGAAATCTACGGTGGAATCCCATTCAGTCAAAGGCGCATTGCTGTCTCCTGTCACAGTGGTGTAATTGTCCCAATCCGTATTGGAATTCCCCCAGAAAAGATATTCAATGTTGTAGATATTGTCAGCGAGTTTGGTTGTTCCGAAGTTATTCACATTCGCCGGATCAGCCATTCCTTCCACAATATTAGTATCTCCGCTTGCAACGTGTTCTGTTCTAGCACACAGGGTGAGGGTATGATTTTGATCCAGATAGATGATCCTTTCAGATAAAGGATCATTGTCCCAGGGGATGATCTTATCTGCCGTATATGAAAATTGATATTCAACCCGTGTGAAAAAAAGCTGCTGGACATTTGATTTTGCAGGCTGGGGGAACTCCGGATTGGCATTGTACGGAGGATCATAAAAAAGAGGGCCGGCTGAGGTACTGTTGACCCGGTTAAAACAGCGGAATTCCATGTCATACGGCAGTCTGTCTGGAACAGGGGGTGTCGTATTGTAGGTATAGGCCTGAATCGGAGTTCCTGTATGATAAAGATAATATTCTCCCCCCACAGCCTGTTCCACTTCCTGGGCCAGCTTGTCCAGTATCTGGTACCCTTCGGTCTTTAACCGGTTCATCCCCAGGGCTTTTGTCTGGGTAACGGTCATGACATTGAACATCTGGTACAGGGAAAAACCAATGACGGTAAACAGCACCATGGACAGCATCAGCTCAATGAGGGTAAAAGCAGGTTTGTTTTTATTTATCATTCTCAATTCTCAATTCTTAATTTGTTATATCACCACCGAGGATAAAACCACGTTTCTTCTCTCAGCCGGTATAAGGGTATTGGGCCAGCTGACTTCGACTGTCAGGATCTTGATTGAAAAATTTGAAAAAGTCAGACCCAGCTTTCCCAAAGGATCTAAAGGATTAAGAAAGGTGCCATTTACTCTGATTCGTTCGATATCCAGCCTGGGATTGATGTCCACATCGCTTTGATTGATGATAAAGCGCCATTCGTAAAGACCAACCCCGTAATTACATGAACAATTGTATACGGTGATGCCCCGTGAAGTTGAAAGACTCCCGTTACTGTTCCACTGCTGAGCACCGATGGTAAAATACGCCGGAGTGCCGGGTTGAGGCGGGTTCCAGGTGTTGTGATTGGCCGGATTATTGATGGTATTACTGAATGCGGGGTCAGTCTGGGTTTTTAACACAAGGGTCTGCAGTAGATTATTGGCAATGATCGTTGCTTCTGTGCTTTGTTCCAGTCCGGCCCGGTTTGACTGGGCAACAGTGAAAACCGACATCGCTATCGTTCCGCCTATTGCAAAAATCAACAAAGCAGAAGTGATTTCGATTAAAGTGAAACCTTTTTTCCCCATACCTTCAATTCCCCGCATTATATATACCATATTCTTCCTTTTATGTATATCTATTTTAAGATCAAGGATTGTATTTTTTATTACCTTTTTTAAGGACGGAATCATGCAGCCCGAGCTCTTGATTTTTCTCTTCGATATGGTATAAATATCTATCATGAAAAATTTCAGCCGATTGATATCGATTCTGCTTTTTCTCTTTTTTTTTGCTTATGGTATACCGGATGATCTGTCAGGGTATTATCTTGCCCCAAAAAGCGTTGCCAAATCGCAAACGTCAAATTCTGAACATTCATTTGCCAATCCTTATGAAGCGACACTCATTGCCCTTTTCAGCCAGACCGATGAAATGGAGGAGACTTCTACTGCCCAAATCCAAACCGCACTGACTGCTCTGTTCCTGATTGTCCTGGATCAGATCAAGTTGAGGGAATCTGAGCTTTTTGATCAGCATGCTCCTCTAGCAGAAAATGCCGTCAATCTTTCTTCAACCGTCGAGATAGCCCAAATCATCAGAAATGTTCTGCCCATTTTGGAAAAAAGCGGGGCAGAGATCGATCCGGTCATGAAAAACATCTGTTCGGTTTTGAATAAAAAAACATCGGTTCTTTTGAAGTTTTCCAATGCCTTATGCTGGTTTTTTATCCATGAATTTACTGAACTTGATTCTTTTGAACTCCTGCTTTCGGATCTGCCTGATGAACCTGAAGATGAGGAAGAAACCAACCCCGGATTTCAGAATGCCTCTTTATTAGAATCCGGAATAGACCCACCGCTGAATCATTTTATTCAAATGCTGGAAGAAGAAGCCGCAGGCACCATGATCAAAGAGGACGTTTACGATACGCAGGAGTTCAAAGAAGAGGCGGCTCTTAACAATATGGAATCCGAACTGCTTGAACTGGAAAAAAGACCCCATGCGTCCATCCGGTCCCTGGTTGAAATAAGACTTCTGGAAAAACACGGGATTGCATTCAACGAGCTTTTACAGGCCCTGTCCCGTAAAGACCAGCCGGAAAACGTCCGGACCATAACCGATGCTGCGCGGAAATTCAAACTATCCCAGGAAGTCCGGCCTGAAACAATGGACGCTGTCATTGACGGGATAAAAACCCGTCTTTTGGATCAATACATCACCCCTCTCAGGAACGAGTTTCTCCAGCTGACCCAGAGATACCGGAGAATCTTATTTCTGGCTTCACAGGGTAAAATCAGGATCATCCGGGCCAATCAGGGCGGGACCCGGACCTATTATCTGATAGAGTTTACGGACGACGTGATCTTCAAAAAAGACCAAGCATTTACAAGAGGTGAGAGATTCGTCATCCCTTTTCCCAGGGCCGTTAATAAATCCGACTGGGAATTGTCAGAGTCTTTTAAAATCATGTTTAATGAATATCTGGTTCAAACATTCATCCGTCACGTCAGAAGGGAGAACCCCTACTTGTACGCGTTCGTTCATCCGCTTCTTGAATATTCCGATGGCCGGCATTTTGCTTTCCAGATGCACCGTTATGTGGAGAGTGATCCGGACTCTGTTTATAATTCTGATTTCATGGCCAAAGAAGCCGGATTGATTTTATCACAGATGGAGGAACTGAAACAGTTGTCTGTTTTACTTCTCCAGGGAAAAATTCCTTCTGATGAGATCCGGCTAAAACTGTTGACGCTGATCCGGACGAAACTGGAATCAAAAATCCAACATCTGAGTGAAACAGAAGACAGGGAAGAGAATATCAGGATCGTTCGGGAAATCAGTTTGCTGCAGGACATCTTGCCGAAAATTGTATCTGCCGAAATAAGTCCTGCAGATCAAACGCTCCGGGTTCAACTGGAACCGGAGGAACTCCAGTTTTTGGTGTGGGGGATCCTGCAGGAAGCCGTTCTTCTGGGTTCTGAAAGAATGAAGACTCTCTTTAAAAATGCCCGGCTGGTCTGCATGCAGATGGTCGGGATGTACCATAGCCTGCATCAGATGGGGGTTATTCACGGAGATCCCAAACCAGCCAACATCCTCTTCGGCATGAAATCGGGACTGGAACTCATTGATTTCGGTTTTTCAAGAATACTGACGTTATCCCGGTATTTTTTCCCGGGACGGGCCGTGGGCACCATGTCCCTGATGGCGCCTGAATGGGTATGGGTTCCTGAATTGAACGACAAGAAAGACACCTGGTCTGTCGCGGCATTATGGATTCCGCTGCTTTCTGTTTTTTCCGATAATATCGGAGGACGGCTTAGACTTCAGATGCATGAATACCACCGGCAGGTTGAGAAAGGAGATGAACCGGAAAACCCTGCTTTTGAAAGCTGTTATAATCTGGTGAAAGATAGAATTGCTAAGTACGGGAACACGAATTATGAGGTCCTTTTGGGAGTCTTTGAACACTATATTGACCCGGAAAAAAAATTCCCCGCAGACAAAGTGGCGGAATTCAGAAAGATCATTGATGAGTTGATGGATAATATTATTTTGAGTGTGTTAGGCACTGATGTCGAATCAGCGTTCAGTGAATATTTTCATTTTCTTTTTACACTTGGATTGAAGATGGATCCGGAAAAAAGAGCTAAAACAACTGTTGGAACAGAAGGAATCATCGCCTGCTCGGAGGAATATATTGCTTCTGCGGCGGGATCTGAGGACCCGATCGTAAAAACCGCCTCGATGATATTCAACCGGTATCAGTCAGGCAGGATCAAAACAGTTTCAGTGCGAAACCAGGTCCTGGCCAGGATGATCGGGGATATCAGCCGGCTGCATGCAGCAGGGGAACTCATTATAACGGGCGAACAGGATCAATTGCTTCCGGAAACACAAATCCTTTTCCATTTTAGTTCAGCCTGGGAAAACTATTTCCAAAATGATGAGATGATTGACAACAGCCCTCAAGGAATCGAATCCTGGATTCATGCACTGGAAAGTTCTGTTTTAATAAAACCCGTTTCCAGGAATAGATCATTCGGATTGGATCAATTCGTGCACCACATGGGGATTTTAGTTTCTTCATGATTGATGAAAATCATGGGATTCTGAGGAAATCATTACTGAAATGGGCAAATGATTCGCACGGAGGACACGAAGAAATTGGAATTGTGATTTTTGAGTTATGAGTTGGAAGGATGAGATCTTTAACTCAACACTCACAACTTTTTTTATCCTCCGTGCTCTTCGTGGTGAAATTACTATTGCTTCAATCTCGTATCCGGGAAAGAGAGAAAGTCATCCATTGTATTATTTAAAGTACTCTATCAATCCATCAGGGGATCAGAGAGTTTGAATTCCGAACCCGCATTGTGTTTTCCGATTTTTTGGCTCAACATGGCACAGGGTTCGGTTCCCACGGGATTGGGCTGATAAATTTCTCCGGATACGTTTTTAAGTGATTTCAAGGGAAAGTAAGGGGACAAATCCTTTAAATCCACCGGATCACCTGTGGACTTGTTATTTTCCGCTGCCCATCTTTCTTTTGCGATTTGTATCGTTCTGAGATTGGAGCGGATATTTCTCAGCCTGGATTTGTCCCTGGCCTTGATGAATCCCGGAACGCCGATGGCAACTAAGAGTCCTATGACAGCCGTGATCATCAAAGGATTCATGGAAAATATTCCGGTTGAGGAATCGCTCCAGCCCGTTGAAGCAAAAGCCTCTTCTGTCCTTTTGGAAACGGTAAACGAAAAGCCCAGATTGGCCAGCCCGGCCAGGCGTGCAGTCAATCCCGGAGGCATGGCGGAAGAAAGTTTCGGATTCGAGGAAATTTGCTGAAGAACGTCTGAAACCATGCCGCTTAGCCTGGAATTTAAATAGTAGAAATGCACCCCTTCTGAGGAAATCCCTTCGGATAAGGAAATAAAATCCTTGGAAGAGACCAGGCCTTTGGATTCCTTATGATGGATGTTCATCAGTTCCTGGACCAGAGAATCTGAGGTTCCCAAAATCAGATAATCCCTGCAACAGGCAATGGAGGGGACCAGTTTAACAGGGATTGGAACAGGCAGGGCCAGGCTTTTCATTTTAAAATTCGGCATATCGATTTCAGAAATGGCCGGATTGGGACCCAACAGGGTTCCGATGACCTGATAAAGGGTATCGTCTTTGATTTTGATCATCAAAGCCAAAGCGATATCCGGGAGGGAAAGGGAATTCTGGGGATCTATCTGCAAAGTCCTTTTCTGGGAATCATCCATGAACAGACAAAAACCGTATTCATTCCCCAGGGAATCCAGGACTTTTTCCAGCGGGGTCTGGGTGACTTCCATAAATTTTTTTACAAAAACATCCTGCCAGGGTGTTGAATCCGGATGATTCGGGTCTTTCGGGATCGTCATAAGATGGGACCAGAATTCCTTGAGGTTTAATTCAAAAGAAGTGGCTGCCATACAATTGACCGGCAGCATATTCAGAATGTTTAAGGCATGATTTTCTTTGCCAAAGAGCGACCAGAGCATCCCGGTATCCTTGGATTTGCCCTTGTACAACACGGTTTTATTCATAAAAAAACCGGGGTTTTTTTCGATGGAACTCATGCCGTAACCTGACAGTTCTTCGATCCCGCTTGCATCCAGGAAATGCTTGAGCACCCGATAGACGGATTCGACTGAAGAACGTTGCTTGGGCTGCATCATGGGAGCCAGATTCAATACCCAATCCCTCAATTGATTCAGGCCTTTATCCAGCCGGCCATACAAAAACCGCATGCTCTGATACTGATAGCTGTCTCCGCCGGCGTCCAGATAGGCGGTGACTTCAGCAAAACTGGTTTGGGCGGCATTCAATCCCGTCACAGGGCCCAGCCAGATGAAAGAAAAAATCAGAATTCCGGAGATGATCCTTTTATACACTAAACTAGGATGGGATTGGTTCATGGCGTTATTCCTTTATTTTTTTTGGAAAAATACTCATTGATTCTAGTTGCGTGATTCTTATCATTAAAATTCAAGGTTTTAAATACCTCTACTCTTTCCGAATTGGATGAATTTTCCAGGAGAGCCTGATAGTGCATTTCACCAGAGCTTTTTTCAGTTAAACAGGCAAAATTAGCCGCATCTTCCCTGCCGGGCGTAATGGATTCATACTCTTTGATCTTTTTCTTTAAATCGTCATTGATCTGTGTGAGCAGATCCTTGCTCATTTTTTGAAATTCGATCGGCAGAATATGGATGTAATTTTTCAGAAAATTCGCATGCGAAGTCTCTTCTTCGCTGAGTTGCATCCAGAATGCCGAATCATCCGGAAAAGTCTTTCCAAAATATTGATATAAAGATGAAAGTGTCTTCTCAAGACTGATTAAATTATCAACAACGTTTCCCATTGACATGGCGGATCCCTTTCCAAGTTATCCGTTATCCGGAATAGTAATGATAATGAACTGAAAGGGAAATGTCATGTTAATTTCCGGTTATCTTTAGGATGCTTTCCCTGACCGCATTCGCCAGATACAATATATCCTTTTTCTCTATCCCCAGAGGAGGCATCAAGACCACCACATTGCCCAGGGGTCTTAATATCACGTTTTGGGTTCGGGCAAACCGGCATACTTTGATCGCCATTTTTTCTTCCAAAAGAAAGGGGACCTGTTTTTCCTTGTTTTCCACCAATTCTATCCCGACCATGAAACCCTTTTGCCTGATGTCTCCCACATGAGAGAGGTCCTTGAGAGGCAGAAGGGCTGATTGTAACGTTTGTATTTTTTTCTGCAGTTTTTCCAGAATACGCTTCTTTTTAAACAGGTTCAGACTGGCCAGGGCAGCGGAACATCCTAACGGATTTCCCGTGTACGTATGGCCGTGAAAAAATGTTTTGAACTCGCTGTATTTGCCAAGATAAGCCCGGAATATTTTATCCGTAGCGAGGGTGGCTGCGAGCGGCAGGTAGCCGCCGGTCAAACCTTTTGCCACACACATCAAATCAGGCCGGACATGTTCCCACTCACAGGCGAACATTTTTCCGGTCCTGCCGAAACCGGTTGCGACTTCATCCACGATCAGCAAAACGCCGTATTTGCGGCACAACTGCTCCACTCCCTTTAAAAAACCAGCAGGCGCGGTCGCCATGCCGGATGCCCCTTGAATCAAGGGTTCTGTTATCAATCCTGCAATTGTTTTCGCCTTTTTTCTGAGCAGTTCCTCCAGTTGAGTCAGGCAGTAATTCTTCCATTGATTCAGAGAATAATTCCTGGGTTTCCAGTAAGTATGGGGCCAGGGAGCCCGGTATGTTTTAAACAACAGATCAGAAAAGATGTCATGAAACATTTTGATTCCGCCCACGCTCACGGACCCGATGGTATCCCCGTGATAGGCATCTGAAAATTTGATGAACCACGGCCGGTTCTCTCCTTTTAAATGCCAGTATTGATGGGCCATTTTCAGGGCAATCTCCACGGACGTGGCGCCGGCGTCGGAATAAAAGACTTTTTTTAAACCCCTTGGCGAAATTTCAATCAAGCGTTTAGCTAAAAGAATGGAAGGAATATTCGCCAAACCCAGGAGCGTGCTGTGGGCGATTTGGCCGATCTGCTTTTTGACTGCTTTGTCGATCTCTTTGCAGCGGTGTCCATGAACCGTTACCCACAAAGAGGAAATGCCGTCCAGATACCATTTCCCGTCCGTGTCCTTCAACCAGGCGCCCCGGCCTTCCTCCACGACCAGAATTTCATCTGAGGTCCATTCCTTCATCTGAGTGAAGGGATGCCAGACATGCTTCCGATCCAGGCTTTTTAAATACTGGGTTGTCTTTCTCATGGCTTTGGTTTTTACTATAGACCAGGGGCTTCTTACAAGATTTTATGCTTTGATTCTATTGATATCAATCCACACCGCTATCGGTTAAATTGGTGATTCCGCTCTTGACTCTCGTGAGAAAATCACAATAATTCGTTACCTAATTTGTTATATTCCAGAGGAGAATAAGGATGAGTTATAAAATCATTGTTTTAATCAAGCAGGTGCCGGACACGCAGAATATTACGGGAAACGCCATGAAGGACGACGGCACGGTCAACCGTGCGGCGCTGCCGGCCATTTTCAATCCCGATGATTTGTACGCGCTGGAAGCGGCTTTAAGAATCAAGGACGAGCATAAGGATACGCGTATTCATGTGATCACCATGGGGCCGCCTGCAGCCGGCAAGGTTCTAAAAGAATCTCTTTACCGCGGTGCGGATTTTACGGTGCTCATTTCTGACAGGAAATTCGCCGCCGCAGATACGCTGGCCACTTCCTATGCTTTAAAATGTGCGATCAGTAAGATCGGGGCATTTGATCTGGTGTTTTGCGGAAGACAAGCCATTGACGGGGACACGGCCCAGGTCGGACCCCAGATAGCTGAAAAACTGGGTATCAATCAGATCACCTTTGTTTCGAAAATCGAGCATCTCTCTAAAAAAGAAATCACGGCCCGCCGGTCCATTGAAGGCGGATATGAAATCGTCAAAGCCCCCTTGCCGGTTCTTCTGACTTTCACCAATGAACATTATACGCCGCGGCCTTCGTCAGCCAAAAAGCTGATGACCTATAAAAATGCCAATTTTACGACCGAAGAAAGTGAATATGACGAGAGCTATATTGAAAACAAGAACCTGATTAAAAGCGTTCAGACTTTATTGTGGGATATCAATGCTATTCGTGCGAATCCTTCTCAATGCGGTCTGGAAGGCTCTCCCACCAAGGTAAAAAAAGCGGAATCCGTTCTTTTGAAATCCACATCCATTAAACTGGTGGAAAATAACGAAAAGGCTATTTCCGCCATGATCCGCGAACTGGAAGCAGACCATACTATCGGATAGGAGTATTGAATGAGTGCTAACAATGTCTGGGTTTTTATTCAACAGGATAATCAAAAAATAGCCGAAGTCAGCATAGAGCTTCTTTGCAAGGCAAAAGAGCTGGCCGACCAATTGCATGTCGAGACCAACGGTGTCTTGATCGGTCATCAGATCCAGGAGGAGGCGAAAAAACTGATTCCGTACAAGGTGAGCGAGATATTCTGCGTGGAGGACCCCCGCCTGAAACATTATACATCTGTTCCCTATACCAAAATCATAGTGGAACTGATCAAGAAACATAAGCCCCAGATTGTGGTTTTTGGAGCCACCACAACAGGCCGGGACCTGGCTCCCAGAGTCGCCTCCCATCTGAAAGTCGGACTCACAGCGGATTGTACGGACCTGCAAATCGGGGATCATATTGTCGGAAACAAAGAATACAAAGACATTCTTTATCAGATCCGGCCCGCTTTTGGAGGCAATATCATCGCCACCATCGTTTGTCCTGAAACCCGTCCCCAGATGGCAACAGTCAGAGAAGGTGTCATGAAGATCACCCCATTGGACCCCCATCATAAGGGCAAGGTAACCGCTGTGCCGTTTTCTCTGGAAGAAAAGGATTTTCCGTCGAAAATCATCGAAAAAATCCTGGAAGAAAAAACAGTGGATTTAAAATCTGCCCAGGTCATTGTTTCAGGAGGAATGGGGGTGGGCTCCAGGGAAAATTTCGAGCTGATCAGACAGCTTGCCCATGTTTTGGGCGGGGAAGTGGGGGCATCACGCGCAGCCGTTGATGCGGGCTTTGTTTCTAAACCACATCAGGTGGGACAAACAGGTACCACCGTGCGGCCAAAACTTTATATTGCCTGCGGGATTTCCGGTTCCATTCAGCACCGGGCAGGTATGGATCAGTCCGCCCGGATCATCGCGGTCAACTCCGATCCAGAAGCACCGATTTTTCAGATCGCCCATTATGGTATTGTCGGCGATTTGAAGGAGGTGATTCCTCTGTTCATCAAAGTCTTTAAGTCCAAAAATTAGGGAGGTTTTCCGTGGATAATTTTTATAAAGACAATGACGATATTCAGTTTCAATTCAAACATCTGGATTTAAACCGGGTGATTGAATTGAAAGAAAATAATTTCAGTGACAGGGATCTTTTTCCCTATGCCCCAAAGGATGTTTCAGACGCAAAGGATTCCTATGAGAAAGTGCTGGAGATGATGGGGGAACTGTCCGGGGATTTCATCGCACCCAGGTCCAAAGATGTGGACGAGGAAGGTGCTCATTTCGAAAACGGCGAAGTCCGGTATGCCAAAGGAACCCAGGAAGCCATGGAGATGCTCGCAAAGGCCGATGTAATGGGGTTCACTCTCCCCAGGAAATACGGCGGGTTGAATTTACCTGTGATTGTGTATGTCATTGCCATCGAACTGGTTTCCCGAGCCGATGCCTCACTCATGAATCTATTCGGCCTGCAGGATATTGCCGACACCATAAATAAATTTGCCTCAGAAGAATTGAAGGAAAAATACCTGCCCCGTTTTTCCAGCGGAGAAGTCACCGGTTCCATGGCCCTGACTGAACCGGATGCCGGGAGCGACCTGCAAAATGTGGCATTAAAAGCCACACTTAAAGAAGACGGCAAATGGTACTTAAACGGCGTCAAACGCTTTATCACTAACGGGTGCGCACAAGTGTCCGTTGTGCTTGCCAGAAGCGAAGAAAACCTTAAAGGCGGAAGAGGCCTCTCCCTTTTTGTTTACGAACGGGATCGGCATATGAAGATCCGCCGGATTGAAAATAAACTCGGCATTCACGGTTCGCCCACCTGCGAACTTCAATTCACCAATGCTCCCTGCGAATTGATCGGGGAAAGAAAAAGGGGCCTGTCCAAATATACCATGTCACTCATGAACGGGGCCCGTGCGGCTATCGCAGCCCAAGCGCTGGGAATCGCTGAAGCGGCTTACCGAGAAGCAAAAAAGTACGCTCGGGAAAGGGTCCAGTTCGGCAAGCCGATCATGGATATGATTCAGGTCTATGACATGCTTTGCCAGATGCAGATAGCGATTGAGGCCGGACGCACACTTTTGTATGAAACGGCAAAAATAGTGGATATGAAAGAGGGCCTGGAAAAACAGGAGGAAGCGCATCCGGAAGACAAAGCATTAAGGGACGAGGCAAAACGTTACTCGAAATACGCAAGTCTTTTGACTCCCATTGCCAAAGCTTATAACACGGAAATGGGCAATCAAGTCTGTTATCTTGCCATTCAGATCCATGGCGGAACCGGTTTTATGAGGGAATTCAATGTGGAACGCCACTTCAGGGATATTCGGATCACCAATATCTATGAAGGGACCACCCAGCTTCAGATCGTGGCGGCCATCGGCGGGATCATGTCAGGAACCGCGTTCGACTTATTAAAGGAATATGATTCCTTGGATTATTCCTACCGTCAGGATTTATATCAGAAGATTCAGAAGGCCAGAATATGGCTGGAAAAAAGCATCCAGCAGGTCAAGACGGCTGAGAATTCCAGCATGCAGGAATATCATTCCAGAAGGCTTACTGAAATGTGCACGGACATCATACAGGCTTATCTGATGCTAAAGGATGCGGCTCATTCGGAAAGAAAAAAGCACACTGCGGAAGTGTTCATTGAGGGCATGATGCCGAGAATGGAGGCGAGCATGAATTTCATCCTCCATGGCGGAGAATCTCTCATCAAAAACCATGTCGCCATTTTGAATGATCAGAATTGAACTCTTGAAAAATTAATCCGGGAAAGATAAGATGAGGACAGAAACTGCTTATATTTTATCCAAATCCTGTGAAGGAGAAGGAACTGGCCGATGAGATGGTTGCATTATGCCGTATTTGTTTGCTCGGGTATTGCTTTTCTTTCAGGGATGCTGTTTTTGTTTTTTCCCAGGGCATTGTTAAAAATCTCCACTTTTTTTAACAATATTTTCGAAATGGACACCATGGCTTTGAAGTACAGAATTGGGATGGGATTATCCCTTCTCTTCAGCAGTATGTTCATGTTCTTCATGGCTTATTACTTCCTCATTTTTAAGATGAAGCTGTGAAGGATCTATTGCTGATTTTTCCTTTTCCCAATACAGCAATCGGGAGCAATTTTCGCATTGGATGATTTTTCCCTTCATGACTTCATTGCGGATATTGGGTGGGAGGTTCCACCTGCATCCTCCGCAGGCTCCGTTTTTTTTCAGAGGAACAAGGGCAATGGTTTTCTTTTTGCGCATGAATCGTTCATACTGGTTGAAAAGTTCTCCGCTGCAATGGGAAGCTTCTTCTGCCCGAAGTTTGGTCTTTTCCTGCTGTTTCAGTTTTAAATCAGTCAATTCCCGGTTTTGTTGGTCGATCTTTTTTTCGTAGGATTTGATTTTTTCATCGAGGTTTTTTTTTCTCAATCCGATTTCCATGGCGGTTTTATCAATTTGTTCCATCATGTCCAGAAGCTTATCTTCCATGTTAAAAATGGTTTGCTTGTGGGTTTCGATTTCCTTGAGTAAAGCACTATACTCCGTATTGGTTTTGATGGAATTAAGCTGGATTTCATATTTCAATACCTGGGCCTTTTTGGCTTCGATCTCACCTTCCAGATTTTTTTTCTCAAGAAGATTTTTTTTGGATCCCTGTTCAAAAAGCTCCATGTCCTTTGTTTCTTTTTCGATAGTGACCTGGATTTCTTTGATGACTTCAGGGATTTTTTCGATGGAAGTTTTAATTTGAATTAATTCTGCATCAAGGGCTTGCAAATCAAGGATGGCTTTGACATCTGCATTCACTGTCGCTGAATTCATGATCGATATATTCCCTAGGGTGACCTGAAAATGTTCATAATAATAGAGCTATCTGTCCATGTCAATAACTATAACCATGATTCACCGTTTTCAGAAAAAATAGAATCATGAGTTAAACAAGTCATATTAAAAATAACAAGGAATGAGTAAAAAATGCTGAATTGGGAATTAAAACTCGAGGCGTTGATGGCGAAAAGGGACGACGAAGACGCACACAAAGAGCAAGGACGGATGTTCAATCCTATCTATTGATTATTGTCATGGTCTCTTTTATTTAGTATCATATGAGTATGAGATCATTTAAAATGTTCAATCTTGTTCTTATTGTTGACCTAATCCTTTTCATTTTTATTACGCGTTTTTCCTTTTCAGAATCTTTTTATCTCACCAATGGTCAGGTCCTGAAGGGAAATATCAAAGAAGAGCAGGATAACGGTTATATGGTGGAGATCGCTGGCGTAGGGTCCATTTTTCTTGCCAAGGAAAAAGTAGTTAAAATAGAGAAAGATGAGGTTTCCGCTTCCCCCAAGGACATTTTTCTGGACATGCGGAAAAAGGCTAAGACAAAAAAGGAGTGTCTTGATGCGGCTGAATATGGATTCAGTCATGAAATGCCCTGGGAAGCCCTGATTCTTTTAAAAAGAGCCTGGATCATAGACGGCAAAAAGGACACCAACCTCAAAGAACGAATACAAAGAATAGAAAATCAGAATATCGACGAATTGTTGAATAAGGCTAAATCCCTGTCAGATTCCGGACAATTCCGGCAGGCCGTCAGCATCCTGAATAAAATATTGAAAAATTATCCCGTCAATCCCAGAAAGGAAGAGATCAAAGCACTCAAACAAACTTATTATAAATCCATCCTTTCCGAGGAGGAATCCATTGAATTTCTTGAGAAGGTCATGAACCTTTTCCCATTTTATCCCATCGGGGTCTCTACAAAAAAAACTGATTATTCCTACCAAAGTCAGCAGCAAAAGGAGGAGATTACTTTTGATATTTTTAAAGTGAAGGAAATGAAAATGGACCCGGTTTTTTCCCGGATTCTCACTTCATTTTATTCCCTGTTCCAATTGAAGGATTATATTGAAAAATATCAATTCAATAAGTATGCCGTTCAAGTCATTCATCTCAAAGCAGAGCTTGATTCAAAACGTGCTGATACCAAAGAATTCAATAAATTGTGCGCTGAAAATAATAAAATATACAAGGGAAAGTCGGTCTGCCGCCAGTTCAATCAGGTTAAAGCAAACCTGGATTATCAGATGGGTGCACTTTTCAAGCGTCTCAGGATGGAAAAAGAAATCTGGACCCAGAAAGGATATGAAAAAATTCTGGGTGAATGGCTCAAAGGGGATGAAGTCAAAAAGGCTAAAGGTTATTTATATTATTTGGGTGAATGGCTGGATCCAAAGGCTCCGGATTTCGAAAAGACCCGGTTAGCTCTTGAAGAAAGACAGGAAAAAATCAAGACCAGCTCGCAGATTCCGCCTAAACCTGCGGTCATGCCGGCATCTCAGACAGTGGCAGAGATAAAGGTGGAGAAAAGCGTCACGATGGAGGACGAAATAATGGCGCGTACTCCAAAAAAGCTGGTTGAACAGGTCACGGATACCATAAAAGAAGAAGCTAAGACACAGATGGATCAGCACCTGGAGAATATGAAGAAAACAACCCGGGTTTTAGCAACAGAGATCGGCAAGGAAACCGAAAAAGTCCGCGGTATCCCCATTCCTTACGGCATTGCGGCCATTTTAGCCCTGGCTGTTTTTTTATTTTGGTTCAAGAAGAGACGGTGATTGCTTCAAATGATCCTTGAGCGCTTCTTTCCAATGGCGCATCTGATAAATACCTAATTTTTTAATTCTCGCATTTTCTAGAACAGACCAGGATGGGCGCTTCAATGTGGAAGGATAAGCTGAAGCAGGAATAGGATTCACCTTCACATTTATTCCGCTGAACTCGAAAATGGCCGAGGCGAATTCATGCCACGAACAGTATCCTGAATTGGAGATATGAAAGATTCCCGAATCAGGAAGGGGGAGCAATGATTCCATCTGGTTTGCAATGTCATGCGTATTGGTCGGGGTGAGAAATTCATCATTCACCACGTCGATTTCTTTTTTTTCGCGGCCCAATTTCAGCATGGTAGAAACAAAATTACCTCCCTTGGCCCTGCATGGAATTCTGCCGTATAGGCCGCTGACCCTGATGATTTTATGCCGTTCACAGTATATTTTTACCGTTTCTTCCCCTGCCAGTTTGGTGACCGCATAAAAATTCAGGGGATTGGGGGGGTCTGTTTCAAGATAGGGGGACTTTTTCAAACCGTCAAAAACATAATCCGTGCTGAAATGAATGAGCCAGATATTCATCGCATGACAGACTTTGGCCAGATTTCTGGGACCCAGCACGTTTACCTTTAAGGCCTGTTCAGGCTGGTCCTCGCATTTAGGCACATTATGGAAAGATGCGGTATTGATGATTACATCCGGATGTAAGGATGGTAAAGTCGAAAAGACGGCATGCTCATCCCCGATTTCAACATCATCATGAGTCAAAGGAATCAGTTCATGATGCTTCAGCCGATCGCACAAATCCGTGCCCAATTGTCCGTTGCTGCCTATCACTATTATTTTCATAGACTTGATTTAAGAATGGTTTGGTTTTGTTTCATCTTTGTTATTTAAAAACCGCGGATAACTTAGCGCGGGGTAGCCGCAACCTAATTTATTATCTGACTACGCATGATAATAAAATTATTATTGGGGGGCACCTATTCATTTTGTGTTCTTCAGACACTAAGCTTATCTGCTGACCGAATTATGGGTTGGTGGTTCTTCGTTGAAATGAGGTGTTTTTTTTAACATATTGTCGATCTGGTCGGTGGATATTCCCTGTTCCTTCGCCTTGTCCCTGAATTCAGCAGCCTTTTGATAGCGTTTCTTTTTTATATACACCCCGGCTAGTTTTAAAAAAACCTGGCCGTTTTTGGGTGAGACAAACAGGGCTTTGGTGTATTGAAGGATAGCCTCGTCCAGCCGGTTTTCATCTTCTTCAATCTCTCCAAGTACCAGATAAGCTTTGGGACTCTCGGGATTCAAGTCAATGGCCTCCTTCAATTCTCTCCTGGCCGGATCTATTTGATGAAGCGCCTTATAACATTCTCCGGTCAGCGCATAAATGCCGTCCCAATCAGGGAGCATTTTTTTTACTTTTCCAAAATCTTCCAGAGCAAGGGAATAATTTCCTTTTGCGTAATGTTTTTTTCCACGGTTCAGAAAGGCCAAAACATGCCGGTATCCCACACTCAATTTCATGATATTCTGAATTTGTCTGTTGTAGGTTTCTGACCCTTTTGTACTCTGTTCTGTGATTGAAAGATAATAGTGAAGCCTTTCCCTGTCATCAGGAGGGATTTTTATTTCCCGCGGTCTCAGAATAAAGAAATAGATGGCCAGATAACCCATCACAATGATCCCCAGGAAAATAACAGTGCGTTTTATGGCAGTGGGAGAAAAGGCGGATTGTTTTCTGAGTTCGTTCTGAAGCCATTTTTTCTCTGCCTTATCGCAACAGGCAGGGCACAGGATTCTTCCATGAAAAGAAACCGGTTTGCATTTTTTACAAAGTGGAGTTTTGCATTCCGCGCAGGTGAAAATGACCGTTTGATCCGTGTGTTGGCTGCAATTCATGGTTCTATCCTATGAGGTGAATTCCATCATTAAGCCGGGCTTCACCTGATTTTTTTTAAACCAGCCCAGGTTGACTTCAAGCGCGTACAGGCATTTTTCCTTTGATTTTACTGATTTTAAATCATACGGAAATAAATCCTCGATTTGAAGAATTTTTTTTTCTTCATCGAGAAAAGCAATGCTCAAAGGGATCCGGGTTTTCTTCATCCAGAATTGAAGAATCTGAGGACGGTTGAAAATAAACAGCATACCGGAATTTTCCTTTAAAAATTTCCGGCCCTGAAGCCCTTTTTTTCTGCTTCTGTTGGAACGGACCACTTCTACCTGGAGAGTCTTATCTCCAATCCGGATGGAAATGTTTTCTGAAAAAGAAGTGGCCAGACAAAGCAGCCATACCAAAATGACTGAGCAACATTGTTTTTGAGGCGGGATCATATTTACACAAAGAGCATGATACAATAGTACCGGAAACAAACCATTTGTTTGAAAAGGTCACGCGTTGAGGCATAAAGGCTCAAAGGCGTAAAACAGGAGAAAAAAGAAAGAGTTTGGGCATGAGGAGAAATCACTTTTTAATCAAATCAGGTCGCAGCTTGACCGCGTCGCGCAGGTAGACTGGTTGGATTTCATCCTGGGATTTAGGCGTATTGAATTGAATGAGTATTCTGATGCATCGCGGAACGGCATCAGAAACAGGAATTTCTGTCATGCAGAGAAAGGGCGTTTTGGAAAGGCCCATTTTTCTTGCACTTTTAGCCGGGAACTCTTTGTCCAAGTCTGGTGTGACTGAAAAAAAAATGGAGCAGATTTCTTCCACAGGAATCTGGTTTTTTTCGAGCATGGTTTCCAATAATAACGTGGAGCCTTCCAGGATGGCTTCTTTTGAATTTTCAGGAACCGTGATGGCTCCCCTCAAACCCCGAACCGGCATAGGATTTCCTTTTTTGATATTTTTGAAAATGACAAAGCATTATCTTTATCAATAATAAAGTTACTCAAAAACAGCTATTTTTCCCATCAGACTATGCGGATCAGATCAGGAGGACCTGTCTTTGAGAATCTTATTTCGTATCAGCTTGATTTTTTTCTGACTGATCGGGTATAAACAATTTTTGTCCCACATACAAAGAATCCGGATTATCCAGATTATTGGCAGCTATGATATCCTGTATGGATACCTGATATCGGCTTGCTATTTTGGAAATACTATCTCCCAGTTCTACCGTGTAATAATAACCGGTCGTCAGGTCCGTCCCGCTGGATTTACTGTAAATATTTTTTCCTGATTCAGACTTGTCCGATGACTTGCCATGGCGGTTTTTGTTGATTTCGCCAATAATCCTGTCGTTTTCCTTAATGACTTCATCCATCATGTTCTGCATTTTCTTGTTGAATTTGGATTCCAGATTTTCAGCTTTGGAATTAAATCCCCGGATGGTGTCATTGATCGTGGAAAGCCTGGAGGAGACTTCTTGGAGTTGTTCTTGAAGGATTTGGATGTTTTGCTGTGTTCCTCCAACTGCTTCGCGGGTGGAATTCAGATCGCTTCCCATTCTGTCCACACGCCGATTGATGGAAGACTGAAAGATTTCAAATTCCTGCCGGTTGATGAAATTAGACAAACAACCGGGCAGGAAGAGTAATAAACTACATAACCAAATCAGGATGACGCCGTTTCGCTTCATTCTAAGATGCCGGTGTTAATGATTCAGCCGTTAGATATCATGAAATGGCCGCGACGATTTTCTCTCCAGGCGTTTTCACCATGTTCCGGATCCAGCGGACGCTCTTCACCATACGAAATGGTTTGTATCTGGAAAGCATTTATTCCTTTATTGACAAGGAATTGACGCACGGCCAAAGCTCTTTGTTCCCCTAAAGCAAGGTTGTATTCATTAGAACCCCGTTCATCACAATGCCCTTCAATTAAAAGATGAGTGCTTTTTCCCGCTCGTAAGAGCCATTCCGCGATTCCTTCCAGAGTGGAAATATCTTCGCTTTTAATGGCATATTTATCGTAATCAAAATGTACATCCCTGAAGATGGCCGCATCCACGCCCATGGGTTCAGCGAATTTATCAAGAGGATATTCCTGAAGGGGTGTGTCTGTTCCGATATAGGATCCTTCCTTGGATTTCCTTTTGAATCCGCAACCGCCTAATAGTGAAGCAGCTACCGCCAGACAAATGATCAATTTCATGATTTTCATTTTGTTTGCTCTCCTTTGGAAAATGTTAAAAAATAATTGGATAAATTATATGGGGGTATAGATACGCTCAATTAAGAAAATTCTATTTTAGGGCTGTTTCTATTTTTTTTAAGAGTTCTTCATAATCAAAAGGCTTGGCAAGAAAATCCGCCACATCATATTCGCGGGCCCACCGTTCTTTTGGATCATCAATGGAATAAGCGATTCCGGTTAACACGATCACTTTAGGAGTTCCATAGTCCTTGGGAGAGCTTTTAATGGCTTCCAAGACATCCACTCCTAAAATATCAGGCAGATTGACATCCAACAGAATCACGTTTGGATGAATATTTTTGCAAATTTCCAGAGCTGCCTGGCCGTTGGCCGCGCATTGAACATCGAAATGTTGTCTTTCCAGACGGACTTTCAACAATTCTCTGAGGGGTTTATCATCTTCTACTATCAGTATAGTCTTTTTGTCACTCATTGCGGGCCTTTTGGTTGTGACAATTTCAATTAAAATATTTCGTGTATTGTTAGTCTGATTCTAACAGGATGTCAATCTTTTTTATTATTTCTTCCGCATAGAATTCTTTTTTAATGCAATCGCGGGCTCCAACTAAAAACGCATGATTGATTAAATGAGAGTCCCCGGAGGAAGTATAAACGACAATCGGAGTTTGATCCGTTGGATGAAAGGATTTTAAATCCGCACACACTTTTAGTCCATTCATGTCCGGCATATTGAGATCCAGCAGAATCAAATCCGGATTTTCCAGCATGGCCACCCTCAGGCCTTCCCTGCCTGTCGAAGCTGTGATCACCCTGTAATGCGAGGATAATTGCTTGATTGTCACAGCAAGCTGGGTCGGGGAATCATCAATGACCAGAATCATTTTCAATGATTTGGTTCCGGGATAGATCGTCTGATTGATAGCTTGGGCCAGCTTCCTTCCTTTTAACGGTTTGCACAATATCTGCTTTATGGGATATATTTCAGACAGCTCTTTTTGAGTTTGATTGATCGTTTCCTTGGATGTAGCCTCAGAAAGGCAAAAAAGCGGGATGTTTTTCTCGGCGGAATAGGCTTGAATTTCCCTGAGACAGCTTGTATTTTTTTCCAATGAAATGCAAAGATCCAGCACGATCACGTCAGGTTGAAAAGAATCCAGGCTTTTTTGGATAGAAAGTGTCTGACAAAGATTGACGGAAACCTCGATTTCTTTTAAGTCTTCTCGCAGACTGTTCACCCATTCCTCTGTGGAAGAGATAGCAAGTACTTTTTTCATTCGCGGAGTATCTTTAGATACCTGAGCATTTGTCGTAAAACAGACCGCTTCTTTCAACGGGACATTCCCATTCAAGCCAGCGGCTCTGCCGATGCAAGAATGACTATATCAGCGGTTTGGTATCTGCTTTTTTATCTTCAGAACCGCGCATGTCGGTTTCAAAGGAGATCACCGAAGGTCCGCCCTTGACGACGTCAATTGCCACCCAGCTTCCATCGGATTTTTTTTCAATGATTCTGGAATGCATCACATCCCAGCTGTCCATTAAAAGCGTTCCGTGTTGCGGGTCCTGGATCACCTGATAACGATGAGTTGATGAATAGACCGCTGCGCCAGCCAGAACAACGACAATCAATAATAACGTCAACGCATTATTCATGCTTTTTCTCCTTGTTCATGTTTGAAAAATGACGAATCTTTTTATGATAATCAGGACATTGTGTCAATTTTAAATCTAAAAAAGGACTTTACTTAATCCGGTCTTTTTTATAGAGGTTAACCCGCTTTTCTCACTGAATTTCATCCGGAAACGGTAACCATTGAAGGCGGGTTTTTTAACAAATGCCGAGATAGCTCAGTTGGTAGAGCAGAGGACTGAAAATCCTTGTGTCCCCAGTTCAACTCTGGGTCTCGGCATTTTTTTATCCGGATTCATGAGAAAGACCGTTTCGAAATTCAAGTCCATTTTTTCCATTTGAAATACAGATAGGTAACGATCCCGGTGATGATCATCCCGAGGATAAAAAGAGGGTAAGCGATCCTCCAGTTTTCAGATCCGGTCACCATGGTCCATTCGGACATTCCGCCTATTCCCACCAAAACAGTCAAAGGCATGAATATCGTGGTGATGAGTGTCAGGCGCTTCATGACAGCGTTCATCTTATTGCTGGTGCTTGACAAATAAATATCCATCATTCCTGAAACGATGTCTCTCAAGATTTCCAGTTGTTCCCTGATCTGGATGGTATGGTCATAAAGATCTTTAAAATAGATGACCGTTCCGGTTTTAATGATGGGGAACCCTTCATGAGTCACCTGATCAAGAACTTCCCTCAACGGCCAGACGGATTTTGAAAGATACAGTAACTCATTCCTCAGACGATGGATCGCATGAAGGGTTTTATGATCAGGCTTGTTGAGCAGTTCCTCTTCGAGTTTGTCGATGTCTTCACTCAATTTTTCCAAAATGATGTAATAATGGTCCACTACCGCATTCATGAGGGCATAAGCCAGATAGTCAGAGCCGGCTTTTCGTATTTTCCCATGATCATAGCGTATTTTATTCCGTATGGACTCAAAAATGTCCCCGGGTTTTTTTCCAAAGGTAATGAGATGATCTTCTCCCAGGATCATGCAGATCCGTTCTTGAATGATGCTTTGATTATTTTTATCCAGGGAAAACGTATTGAAGACCACATAAACATAATGATCGAATTCATCGATTCTTGGCCTTTGATTGCCTTGAAGTATATCCTCGATGACCAGATGATGAAAACCAAAAATCGTCCCGATTTCTTTTGTCATTTCAGGATCGATCCCGCCGTCCACATTGATCCAGCATAGGCCCGGCCTGGACCGGTATTCCCGGCATTCTTCCGGTTTGATCAGGGTTTTTTCCATGAAATCCGCATCGTTATAATACAATACCGACAGCGTGATCCGCATATGGACTTCATCTGATGCATTTCTTTTGCGTATACGCATGAAATGTGATTCCCTTCCCATGGGAGATTCTCAAAAAAGCATTATCCATAAAATTTAGGATAATATTGGTTTTCAGGAAAGCGAAATAATTTCTTATATAGGTTGTCATTAATTGAAAAACAGGCGGCAGGCCAATTCAGCATGTATTAATCAATCTGATCCAGAAAGAAGGGAAACCAAACAAAGATGAAGGTCATGTTAGACAGGAATAAAAAAAATTCTTTCGCACGATTCCGGGTCAATAAAATTATGAGATTCATACGATATAGATTGTCCGTTCTTTCTGTTATTGGAATTATTTTTTTTGGATTGTTGATCGTAGTATGCGGTATGTTTATTGGCTCTTTGCTGCAAACCCTTGCTGACTGTTCTTTTTCACCGAATCAAATTCAAGCTGATCTGATAAAAGACAAACAGTTAAAACAGAGACATTATCAACAAGCGAAGGAACATCCATTCGGTTTCAATGATTTTTCCAGAGAAGAAAAAAAACCAAGTACTGTTCCTACTAGAATCATCATATTGGGGGACTCATTTGTTTTTGGAGATGGGCTGGAGAATGACCAGATTTGGAGCCATAAGTTGGAAAAAAAAATTCAGGCAAAATATGGTTCACAAGTGGAGGTGCTTCATTGGGGCCGATGTGGCTGGGGTACCATAGATCAATTAGAATTTGTTGAACAACACTTTAAAGATAAAGAAACCATCTATGACGCTGATTTGATCATTTTAGCCTTTGTTACCAATGATTTGGATTTGAAGAAATTTCCTGGTCATCCGGTTCGAATCTACTTTAGAAAAGTACTATGGATTGAAAAATTGTATCCTCATTTTCCACTTTTTTTTCTATCGCTTGAAAAGACTCTTG
>JAFGBW010000232.1 GCA_016932965.1 Candidatus Auribacterota bacterium | reverse complement strand
TGTCAGATGAACGAATACGATACGGAACTCATTCGTTCCATACTGTTGGCTGCCGGATACAGCTTTGTTGATTCAATACAGGATGTTGAAGTGGTTCTTTTTAACACCTGTTCGGTCCGTGAGCATGCCAATGACGTCGTGTACAACAAAATCCATAAAGCCAAAAAATGCAGAATGCCGCCTCCGATTATCGGCGTCCTGGGCTGCATTGCCACCCATTCCGGAAAAGCCCTTTTAGACAACAAACGCTTGAATGTGGATTTTCTGGCAGGCCCGGACAGCTACCGGAAACTGCCTGAGCTGATCCGGAATGCCTTTGCAGGACAAAAGAAAAAAATGGATATCAGCCTGTCTGTCCATGAAAATTATGAAGACATCCTGCCTGCCAGGGTGCCCGGGGTGAATGCCTGGGTCGCTGTCACCCGGGGCTGCAATAATTTCTGTTCATTCTGCGTTGTCCCTTACGCTCGGGGCAGGGAACGCAGCCGCCCTGTTGAAAGCATCCTCCATGAAGTGACTGAACTGGTCAAACAGGGTTTTAAACAGGTCACGTTATTGGGGCAGAATGTGAATTCATATAAGTTCGAAAAAAAAGATTTTACTTATCTGCTGGAACAGGTTGCAGAAATAAAAGGGATTGAGCGGATCCGGTTCATGTCACCGCATCCGAAGGATTTCCCTGATTCCCTCATTGAAACAACCGCCAGCAATCCCAAAATATGCAACCATTTTCATCTGCCCCTGCAATCGGGGAATGACCGGATACTGAAAATCATGAACCGCTGTTACACCAGAAAGGATTACCTTTCCCTGGTTGAGAAAATAAGAAAAAAAATCCCTGAAATAGTACTGACAACCGATGTCATTGTCGGGTTTCCCACGGAAACCGATGTAGAATTCGAAGATACTTTTTCACTCATGGAAGAGGTGCAGTTTGACTCCGCCTTTATTTTTAAATATTCCCCCCGGGAGGGGACTGCTGCCATGAAAAAATATAATGATGATATAACGGACGAAAAAAAGACTGAACGGATTGTGCGGCTGAATCATCTTCAGAAAAAAAAATCCATTGAAAAAAACAAAGCCTATATCGGAAAAACTGAAAGTGTTCTCATTGAGGAAGTCTCAACAAAAAAATCCCCCCATGATTTTCAGGGCAGGACCGACGGAAACAAGCTGGCCATTTTTCCCGCCTGTCCCGGAAAAATCGGGGATTTCATCAACGTGAAAATCACGGACGCCACAGCCAATGTCCTGAAAGGCGAAGTCGTTTCTTAAGTTATTATTCTCAAAAGAATTATTATCTCGCGCAGAGGCGCTGAGGCGCGGGGAATCCGGTATTGATAAAAATTCCGAATTACAGCTATTCTCAATTAATGACGAATTCGGGTGTCCTTTATCGTCTTATGATTACAACACTATAAATGTCATTCTGGATGAGACGAAGAATCTAGATTCTTCAGTCGCAGGCTCCTTCAGAATGACAAGATGCTGAACTTTAAAAAGATTCTTTCTGTCATTTCGAGTGAAACGAGGAATCTTGCTTGTCTTTCTCCGCGCCTCTGCGCCTCTGCGCGAGAATAAAAAAATCATCCTCGAAAACAATTTCCCATTTCTTTTTATCCAGGTTCTGCCACATAAAAGGGGGATCCTCGGATTTATTGAACAGCATGGAATCAAAGTCATATTCCTTCATGAGGGCCGGCCATTGGGTTTCATCTTCCTGAGCTCCGGATATTTTCTTCCAGAAAGAAAACGGATAGGCATGGATCCGTCCGTCCTGGAAGACCTTGATTTTCTCATTGAATTTCCAGATCAGGTATCCGCCTGAGGAAAAACTGTTATAGAGCCTTTTGATTTTTTCCGGATTCATGTGATCAGAAGCCTGGATGGGAAAGGAGCCTTCATGCAGGCCGAAACCGGTTTTAAAATAACTTTGAGGCAGGGTAAAAACGTATAGATGCATGTACACAGCAAACAGCAGGCCTAAAAGCGTTTCAAATGAAACCGGATGGGTGGTCATGGCCTTGATCCGGCCTTTATATGCAGGGTCAGAAAAGGCATGAACCATCCCGGGCAGGGACAGGAGCGACACTTCAGGAATGAACCGGATGCCTTTGTTGACCAGATAAATATTTAAAAAAGCGATGGTCCAGTAACGGAGGCTGATTTTTTTTTGAACCAGCATGAGAATGAGGGGGACGAGAATAAAACTGTAAACCAGAATCCCTTCTTTCAAGTGAAGCGTCATCTGCAAGGGATGGAATTCCTCCACCATCTGAATGGAATCCAGGTTCAGATGGTCATACACATAGGTAAATAGTCCCCCTCCTGCCGGGTTCATGAAACAGGCAGACAAGGAAACCAGAAATAAAATAATCCTGTTACGCATGGAAAAGGAGAAGTCTTTTTCCGGAACAAAAAGGATGATCACAAGATATGCCAGCCCGATCAGCACGCCTGAATGCAGATTGGACCAGAGCAGAAAAAGAAAAAAGAATTTCAAGAACAGTTTCAGGGGAGAACCAACATCATTCAGGGAATAAGTAAAACGGATGAGGATGGCCAGTCCGAATAAGGTAAAGAGATGCGGCCGGAGAAGAAACCGGAAAACGCTGATATCCAGGATGGCTATGAAGATAAAAAAACAAAGCGTCCGGTTCATGGCGGATGAACAGTATGATGCGAGCAGGCTGTATGTCACACCCGTTATCAAGGCCTTGAATAAAATGAGTCCTGTATAGCCTGAAATGGAATACAGAAGATAGACAATCCCTTCGAAAAGCCAGTAGGTGGGGGTCCAAAAAAGCTCGGGATGAGTCCATGAAAACCGGTTCTGATGGAGGATGTTTCCGGATTCAAAAAGAATTTTACCAATCTGCAGGTGCCAGGGCAGGTCAAAGGAGGCGATCTGAACAAGGCAGATCAAAAAGGCCGGGATGAAAATACCGGGGTAGAAGATTTTTTTAGTCATGCTGCATTCCCATTTGAATGAACGATGGATTTATTTAAACTCAATGGCACATCGATCTTATTTAAAGTTACTATTTTTATATCAAAGCAAGTGTATCACCATTTCAAAACCTGTCCAGATTTTGACTATTTTTTAAATAAGAGAAAACAATTCCGCGTGATTCCGGCAGAGGTAATCCGCCTGGGAAAGTTCTTCAGCGGGGAGTGAAGTTGCCAGGGCGCAAACCGGGAGCCCTGCTCCCTTGGCGCTTTTAATCCCCAGGGGGGCATTCTCAACGACCAGGCATTGGGACGGGTCAAGGGACATCCCATCCAGGGCTTTCAGATAAGGTTCCGGGTCCGGTTTGCCGTGCTCAATATCATTACATGTGATGATCACTTTAAAACAGTCCATAAAGGTCCTGCTGAGTATCCGATTGACCTCTTTTTTCTGGGTTCCTGTCACCAGCGCCAGGATTTTATTCCTGGAGCATTTTTCGATAAAATCCGTTATGCCGGGATAAAATACATTTTTTCCGGCCAGTTTATTGAAGAGGTTCGCTTTGAACCGGATCGCATCCTGTAATTTGGTTCGGGAAGGAAAAACGGAAAAGCGGGACAGAATTTCAGAGACGGATTTGTCGCTTTTTTCGCCCTCTCGCCGGTAAATTTCCATCTCGGGAACGTCCACATCGAAAAATTCCTTCAATGTCCTTCTCCAGGCCTGGCAGTGGGCCGGCATGGTGTCGGTGATGACCCCGTCCATATCGAACAGGACTGCATGAGAGGATTGAAATTTTTTCCGGAGAGCCCGGCTATTTAAAGATGCCTTTTTTTGAATAGCTTTTCCCATTTTAAAATCTGTCTTCTGACTTCCTTTATCGAAGTTCCTCCGAATGTATTTTTACCGTCAGGACTCCTGGTTAAATCCAGTATTTTATAAATCCCGGAATCAAACTGGGAACTGAATTTATGATAATCAGTCAAATGCAGTTCAGACAATTTTTTCTTTTTTTGAATAGCGTACTGAACCAGTTTGCCTGTCACTTCATGAGCTTTTCTGAAAGGGATGCCTTTTTTGACGAGATATTCCGCCAAATCCGTGGCCAGCATGTAGTCATTTTTCTGGCGGGATAAGAGATCCTTTTTGATGGATACCGTGGCCAGCATGGCGGTGAAGACCTCAAGGCATTTTTTAATTTCCTCAACGGAGTCGAAAACCGGTTCCTTGTCCTCCTGCAAGTCCCGGTTGTACGACAGGGGAAGGGCTTTTATTGTCGTGCAGAGACGGACCAGGTTTCCTGTAAAACGCCCGCTTTTGCCCCGGATGAGTTCAGCCATGTCCGGATTGGATTTCTGGGGCATGAGGCTGGAACCCGTACAAAAAGAGGAATCGATGGTGACTGCATCAAACTCCGAAGAAAACCAGATGATCAGGTCTTCGCAGTACCGGGACAAATGCAATCCCGTCATGGCAATGCAGAAAAGCAGTTCCAACGCAAAATCCCTGTCTGAAACCGCATCCAGGCTGTTGTCGGTCACTTTTGAAAAACCCAGTTCCTTGGCCAGGAAATTCCGGTCATTCCCCAGACCTGTTCCGGCCAAAGCGCCGCTGCCCAAAGGCAGTTCGTCCATCCTCTCACAGGCATTCATTAACCGGCTCCGGTCGCGTTCAAACATGTTCAGATAGGCCAGGAAATGCTGGCCTGCCCGGATCACCTGAGCCTGCTGCAGATGCGTGTATCCCGGCATGAAAACAGATTCGTGTTTTATGGCCTGTTCCAGAAGGGTCTTGTTCAATTTTTCCAAAAGCAAGACGAGTTCCTGAGCCGCTTTCCTGCAATAGAGTCTAAAATCCGTTGCCACCTGGTCGTTCCTGGACCTTCCGGTATGCAGTTTTTTCCCGGCCTCGCCTGTCAATTCTATGAGTCTGGCTTCCACATGCATGTGTATGTCCTCCAGTGAGTCATGGAACGGAAAACGTCCGCCCTGGATTTCAGATTGAACCTGGTTGAGACCCTTTAGGATTTTATCACACTCACCCTTTTTTAAAAGTCCGATTTTATGAAGCATCTTTGCGTGGGCTTTTGACCCCGCTATGTCAAAAGGTAAAAGTTTCCTGTCAAAAGAATGGGAGGCGGAAAACACAGAGGCTTTTTCATCCATTTCCTTCTTAAACCGCCCGCGTATGATGGATTGTTTTTTCATTTTGTTGGTTAGAGGAAACTTTTTGAAAAAAGTTTCCTCATACTCCTTCAAAAACTTTTAAATCACGGCTCATGCGCAAGACCTGGGTCTTGCGCATGAGCCGTATAATAAAGTTTTTTAGAAAAGGGGTATAGTGGAAAACTTCATTCAAGCGCCTTTTATACGGATCCATGAATACTGATTGCATCACCATCCCTATTGATAGCGCTGCCGTACATTTTGTCGAACACAAAATTGCTTTTATTTATAATATGTGGTAAATAATACAGGAAACAGTGCAATGATCAATCATGTTTCCAATTGTTTTTCAGGATCCATCATATTTTTAATCTTTTGTTTTACGAGAGATCCCCATGATTTTATCATGGGGATCTCTCGTAACATATAAAGTTTTTTAGAAAGGGGGTGCGGGGGGAAGTCTTTTGTCCACAAAAGGCTTCCCCCCGCACTGTTACCCTTTTAAGAAACAAACAGACTCATGATGGCTTTTTGGACATGGAGGCGGTTTTCAGCCTGGTCGAAGACGATGGACTGTTTGCTTTCAAAGACATCGGGGGTGACCTCTTCTCCGCGGTGGGCTGGGAGGCAGTGCATGAACACGGCGTTTTTGGATGCAAGATTCATGAGTCTGGAATTGATCTGCCAGGGGGCGAGATCCTTTTTACGTTTTATGGATTCGGCTTCCTGTCCCATGCTGGTCCATACATCGGTATAGAGGACATCGGCATTTTTGGCCGCCTCTTGCGGATCTTCGATCCATTCCAGGACAGATTTGTGCTTTTCAGCCAGCTGTTGGGCTCTTTCCCATAAGACGGATGAAGGTTTATATTCAGGATGACCGGACAAAACCAGATGACAGCCTGAAAGGGAAGCCCCTAAGAGCCAGGAATGGGCCATGTTATTTTTACAATCTCCGAAGAAGACGATTTTTTTATTTTTAACGGTCTTGAATTTTTCATGAATGGTAAAAAGGTCCGTCAGGACCTGGCAGGGATGGGCTTCGTCGGTCAGGCCGTTGATGATCGGTATGGAAGAAAATTCGGCAAGGGTTTGCACTTCCTGGTGGGAATAAGTACGGATGATGATCCCGTTCAGGTACCGGGAAAGCACGCGTGCGGTGTCTTCAAAGGTTTCACCGCGCCCAAGCTGGATATCATTGGGACTTAAAAACAGGCTTTTCCCTCCGAGATGGGCGATCCCCACCTCAAAGGAAACACGGGTACGCGTGGAGGATTTGGTAAAAATGAGGCCCATGACCTTGTTTTTCAGGTTCTGCTGAAATGGTTTTTTTTTCAGTTGGGAGGTCAGCCTGAAAATCCTGTTGAATTCATCAGGTGATAAATCGGTCAATTCCAGCAGGTCTCTTTTTGCTGATTTTTTTGAGTAAGAATTTAATTTCATTGCGGTATCCAAATTTAATTTTTAGAAGATTGGTTTAATAAAGGCACAGAGGCACAAAGGCACAAAGTTAAAGAAGAAAGAAAAGATATATAGAGAGTTAGTTATTTGATGAAAACCATTCATCCTATTTATTCCCCTCTGCTTTGTGCCTTTGCCACTTTGTGCCTCTGTGCCTTTTCATATGAAAAATTATTTCGTACACACTTCCTCAAACACCTTTTCCAGAATTTTGATTCCTTTTAGGCAGTCTTTCATGCTCATGTTCAACGCGGGCATGATCCGGACGACCCGTTCAGCCGTACAGTTGATGATGAGTCCATTTTCAAAGGCCAGATCCGCAATGCGGGACGCGAGATTTTCCTGCATTTCCAGACCAAACATCATGCCCAGGTAACTGAATCGGACTATAGGATATTTTTTCGTGAGGGAAATAAAAAATTCAACCAGTTTTTTTTGAACCGGTTTCATCTTTTCGAGGATTTTTTCCTTTTCAAAGGCTTTAAACACAGCGATGCACGCAGCGCAGGCCAAAGGATTGCCTCCGAACGTCGAAGCATGCATGCCGGGAGTAAGGATATTTTCCGCCTTTTTTCCCATGACAGCGGCTCCCATGGGTACGCCGCCTGCGATGGCTTTGGCCAGGCACAGCATATCCGGAATGATTCCATAATTTTGAAAAGCGAACAATTTTCCTGTCCTGCCGAAACCGGTCTGGATTTCATCAAAGATGAGAAGGAAATCCTTTTCCTGGGACAGTTTTTTAAGACCCAGGATGAAATTTTTATCCGCAACATGGACTCCGCCCTCACCCTGGACCAGTTCTAAAATGACTGCAGCGGTCTTGTCTGTGATCAATTCCCTGACAGAATCAAGATCATTGAACCTGGCATAATTCACTCCCGGAAGAAGCGGAACAAAAGCGTTCCTGTACTTGGACTGTCCGGTCAAAGCAAGGGAACCGGTTGTCCTGCCGTGAAAGGAGTGGATAAAGGAAATGATGTCGGTTTTGCCTTTATCGTTTCCCCATGCCCTGGCGGTTTTCAAGGCTGACTCCACGGCTTCGGTTCCGGAATTGCAGAAAAAGACTTTTCCTGGGAATGTGTTTTTCACAATCAGTTTCGCTGTTTCCGCCTGCAGGGGATTGTAAAAGACATTCGCCATATGGATGAAATTCTTACTCTGGCGGCTGATGGCTGCAGAGACATGCGGATGGCAGTACCCGAGATTGCTGACTCCCCAGCCGGGGAAAAAATCAAGGACGGGTTTCCCATCCGTTGTGGTCATGTAGCACCCTTTGCTTTTGACAAAGGCAACGGGTTTCCTCGTATAGGAATTGACGATATAGGTCTCCACTTCCTTTTTAATAGAAGTGAAATTTTTGGTCTGTTTCATGGTGTGTCATCCTGTCCTTCGTTTTCAGAAAAAAAATGAATATTGTTTAAAAACTGCCTTCCGGTCAATTTAATTTTAGTCCGCTGTGGGCGGCACCGGATTCCCAGTCTGCTATTTTTCCGGGGACTTTCCGGAATAAGGGATGCGGCACCGGATGAGAAATGCTTTTCAGCCGGACAAAAGCAGCCTGGTCCCTGCTTTTTAATTTGGTTTTCAGGTGCTCCCATTCATATTCAAGCTGACCGCATGTCACCGGAATGAACTGTGGCTTTTCCGACTTATTGCGTATCTTTTCCCTGACAAAACGATATCCCCGCCGGACTGCCTCATCATAAACCGCAAAAAGATAGTGGGCGATCTGGGAGCTGGGATTCATGCAGCTTCTAAATCGGGCAAGCTGGGGATGATGACGATAACCCCTGGTTTGATTAGAAAGAACAGCCTGGGCTAAAAGCGCCTCACGCCAGAGGGCCACCAGACCCTTTCGGTCTAAATATTTCGGATGTAGCGACCATAAACGCATGTTCGGACTCCGCGGGAAAACCCCCTATGGACCCGGATTCTTATCTTTTTCATGAACCGTTCCCATGGCGGCCAGGTGGGCGCACAATGCAACAGAAGCCAGCTCCGTTTTCAATCGATACGGGGCCAGGCTGACAAAACAGGCTTTTCTTGCTGTCAAAGCCTGTAATTCTTCCGGTGAAAATCCTCCTGGGGGACCGATATAACAGGTATAAACATCTGAAATAGATTTTCCCTTCAAGACATCATGGACAGAGGTCCCTTGAACGTCTGCAACAAGACAAAACCCGAGGATTGAAGACAGGCTTTCTGAAAACAGTACAGGAACGCTTAATTCCGGAAGCCAAACCTGATGGGATTGTTTCATGGAGGCAATAGATTTTTTCCGAAAACGGGATTGAAATTTTTTCCAGTTCGAATCCCAGCTTTTTTTCTGGGTGTGCTGGCATAGAACAGGCTGAATCCTGGCGACTCCCAGAGGAACAGTATTTTCAAGAAGCATTTCAAAGGCATCCCGGTCAGGCAGGCCTATAAATAATTGAATCCATGGATCCGGTTTTAAATGAGATGTTTTATTCAGGATACGGGCTTTTGTTCCCTTTTTCGAGATTTCTTCCACACGGCATTCATAAAGGCCCCCCAGTCCGTCTGAGGCTATAATGGGTTCTTGTATCCTCTTTCTTGCAACAGCAAACAAATGGTGAGCTTCTTCCGCGTCGAAAAAAGCAGTATCAGCTTCTATCCGGGAGATAAAAAATAAATCGTGAAAAAAAGCATTCATAATGAATAAACAGAATACAGAATTCAGGAGACAGAATTCAGAATTCTGCCGTCTATAATCCTCATTCCATCCTTTCCCATAATCCTGTATTTCCTGTTTTTTTCATTCCTGAGATTCACGTTCTCCAATTCCTTATCCTATAAACCTCGCATGAAGATTCACTATTCTGGATTCTGACTTCTGTATTCCAATTTTTTCCAGTCAATAACCGCCGACTAAAAATTTACAACACATTCCGACCAGAGTTTCGATAATAAAACCCTATTATTTCCACAGTCCTTTCAATTTGCTTTTCGCTTCTGCTTTTTGCTCCTGGCGGTACGCCTTGTTTTCCCGGTGCTGGGTCTTGAAATGGGAGCGGATCGCTTCCTGTTTTTCCTTCTTAGACATGGAGGCATCGTTAGCAATCGTTTCAAAAAAGCTCACGTTTTCAGCATGCTGCGTATCCCTGAAGGAGACATTTTCCTGGTATTGGCTTTCGAAAAAAGCAATGAGTTCCTCCTTTTCAGCATCCGTCAATTTATTGTTGTTCGCAAGCCTGGATTTAAGGTAGGCCATGTTGTCTTCATGCATTTCCTGATGAAAATTTTTATTTTCAGCATATTGTTCTTCCCGGTGCTCTTTGATCGCTTCTTGTTTCTCCTCCTTGCTTATGCCTTCAAGGCTTTCGCGGAATTCTTTGTTTTCCGCGCTCTGTTCCTGACGGTGTTCTTTTATCTTGTCTCGGTTTTCCTTCCAAAATTTATTTCTGGGACCAGCCAGTAAAAGCGAAGGAAACAGGAAAAATATCAGACATAAGCTCCAGCACTTTTTCATGATTTTTTCTCCTTTCTGTGTTTTAAGTATTCGATGATTCCGGGCATGACAGATAAAATGATGATGACGAGGATGACCAGGGAAAAATTCCTTTTTACAACAGGCAGGTTCCCAAAAAAATCTCCTCCGAAAATAAAGATAGCGACCCAGGCGATACCGCCGGTAATATTATAAAAAATAAATTTTCCGTACGACATTTTTCCGATCCCTGCGACAAATGGGGCAAATGTACGTATGATGGGGACAAAACGGGCGATGACGATAGTTTTGCCTCCGTATTTTTCATAAAAGGCATGGGTCCGGTCCAGATATTCTTTTTTCAGAAAACGGACTTTTTCCTTGAACACTCTGGGCCCGACGGCGTATCCGATCCAGTAGTTGACGGTGTCTCCCAATATGGCTGCGATAGAAAGAAGAATGAATAAAATAACAGGATTCATGGCTCCGGTCGCAGCCAGGGCCCCGGAGGCGAAAAGCAATGAATCACCAGGTAAAAAAGGGGTGACCACCAGTCCGGTTTCGCAAAATATAACGACAAATAAAATGATATATGTCCATTGATGATATTCCTGGATCAACAGTTCCAGATAGCGGTCAAGGTGCAGCATGATATCGACACCTTTCATTATCCATTCTGAATGCATTTTACTCTCCTTTGCTGATAATGGGGTTTTTCAGGGAATTGTTCAGGAACATTTCGGAGGGGAATCTGATCGGACATGGCTCTAACGCGGTTCATCACTTGTCAGCGGAAGCAGGGGATGAGGTCAGCTTACATGATCCTTATTTTTTCAGCATACGTTCCAGATCATTGATTTTAATCGGTTTGGGAAGGATCTTGGTCACTCCAAGAGACTGGGCAATCTCCAAATTGCCTGTGTTGATATTGGCACTCACGATGACCACGGAATTTTTCACATCATTGATGGGCATTTCCCTCAGGGCATCCAATCCGGACTTTCCTTCCATGACAATATCGATAAGGTAATAGTCATACTGTTTTCTTTTAGAAAGCGAGATGGCTTCTTCGGCGTTGTTGGCGATGTCGACTTCATAGTCCATGAATTCCAGCATTTCCGACATCATGAAACGCACATCTTCTTCATCCTCCAGCAACAAAATAGTCAACGGTTTTTTCTCTTCGTTCATATCGCCTCCTTCGGAAACTTCAAATAAAAAGTGGTCCCCTTGCCTAAACGGGACTCAATCTGAATTGTTCCTTTATGCAAGTCCATGATATTCTTCACGATGGACAGCCCCAGACCTGTTCCTGTTGAAACTTTGGTCGTGAAAAAAGCATCCATAGAATGTTCTAAAACAAATTCGTCCATTCCGCAACCATCATCTTCCACTGTGAGCACGACGATATTGTCCTGTTCAAAAAGGGATACCGTGATGCGGCCCTCCTTTTCAATCGCGTCCATGGCATTTTTTAGTAGATTCAAGAGCACCTGCTGGATCTGTCCCCTGTCCGCCAGAACAGGAGAAACAGACGAAGGAGCCTGCCATATTAATTCTATTTCTTTTACAGAACGCATGACCACGCCTTCCCTGAACATCTCTATCATTTCGCTTAGAATGGTTTCCAGCTGGATTTTCTCGAATTGCGGAGAACGCTGCTTGATGTAATCCACCATTTCCTTGAGAAGGATTTCCAGCCTGTCAATTTCGCTCATGATGGAGTTCATGTATTTCTCTAGTTTGGCCTGATCAGGTTTTTTCTGGGTCACCAGCTCCGATAGTCCCCTGATCACATTCAATGGATTCCGGATTTCATGGGCCACGCCTGCCGCCATTTTACCCAGAGCGGCCATGCGTTCGGTTTCGAGCAGTTTTTTATGCATTTCTCGGATGGCCGTGATATCGGCAAAAACCATCATCACTCCCCGGACTTCTTTTAAAGGGGTGTATAACACGGAAGCGGAAACGGAAAGAGTCACTTCCTTGGAATGGGAAGCGTTTTGGATGATGAGTTCAAGACCCTGAATGTTTTTTCTGGAAGCGAGAGTCTGATAAGCCAGCTGGATGAGGGATTGCAGTCGGGGAAAATCCGTCAATGGACGGTCGAGCATTTCGTTTTCTTCTATACCGGTGATTTCTGACGAGGCCTTGTTAAAAGTATTGACCCGTATTTTTTCATCCAATCCGAGGACGCCGGAACCTATGTTTTGCAAAATATTGATGTTGAATTCGGACAGATTTTTTATTTCATTGATTCTTTCAATGAGTTCCGCTGTCCTGATACGCACCTTTTCTTCCAGCAGCGTGTTTTGTTCCTCGATTCTGTGTCGGGCTTCTTCAAGACCCTGAATCAGACCGCGTATTTCGGTCATATCCTTTAAAATAGCGACGATTCCTTCATCCTGATTGAACCGGTTTTGAAAAATTGAGGCGGAAAAATTGATGGGGATTTTTTCCTTGAAGGGGGTCATGATTTCCAGTTCCACATTGCGGATCTCCCCGGCATTGAGTATTTTTTTTTCGATGCGGTTCAAAATGGTTTCGTTTTCCGGCGGAAAAAGCTTTCTGAAATCCTTGCCTGCCAGCTCTGATTCTGAAAATCCGAACAGATTGGCTCCGGATCGGTTGATCTCCTGGATGTTCCACTGGCAGTCCATCACGATCAATCCGTCCGTGATATGGGAAATCATGTTTTTCTTGTAGGCAGACAGGGTGGCCAGTTCTTGGGCATAATGGTTTGTATGCATTTTTAACTGAAGGTAATCAAGCACCTTGGCGGCAATCCGGGACATTTTTCCAAGCAGTTCAAGCGATTGGATGGTCACTCTTCCCTGGGCGGTCTTCAAAAAGAGGAAAATCATGCCGGTTGTTTCCCTTTGTTTTTTCAGGGGGCACAGGATGAGCGTGCAGACCTGGAGCGGATTATCCGGCTTGATCTCAATGGCTATGGGCTTGTCCTGTTCAAGAGCGGAAGCAAATACGCCTTCATTCACCATGGACTCAAAATTTTTTTCAAAAAAGCAAACCGATTCCCGGGGGGTAACATATTGCTGAATGAATTCCATGTTTTCATCCGTGAGATAAAATGCCATCCCTCCTGTGTCAAACAGAAGCCCCAGGGAAGAAGAGAGTTTTTCCATCAGGGAAAACGGTTCTTCTTTCAATTCCAATTCTTCCTGAAAATTCTGAAGAAACTGTAGTTTGTCCAGGGACTTGTCCCATAAAAGAAGTTTTTCTCTCAATTCCCTGTTTTCGATAAACAGCTGGTCCCTGTTCCGTTTTTCTGATTCGTCTTTTTTCATTCCGGAACCATCGGGTTGAATAATTGGCTTGTTTCTTCGGCGTGGACGATCAGTTTATTCATCAAAGGTTCCAGCAGTGAAACAGGAATGGCCAGAGAATCCCATGCCTCTTT
>JAFGBW010000231.1 GCA_016932965.1 Candidatus Auribacterota bacterium | reverse complement strand
GATGAAATCATCATGACATCCAAAGTGGATGGTCAGGATATTGTCCTGAAAAATGACACCACTTCCGGTTTTTTAGATGCGATTCATATTCTGGATGCAACCGGCGATCAGGACGGGGACCCCGGAAAATCCACCTATATCCCGGCGCAATCCACGGTGGTCGTCAACGGAACCACCATGCATACGGACGGGAATACCCTGACTATCAGCGGCACCACATTCACCTTTCTGAGCACCGGCACATCCACGGTGAAAGTGGAACCCGACCATGATAAAATCGTATCGGCTGTCGGTTCCATGGTTTATGCCTATAATGCCGCCGTCGACACCATCAATCAGGTCAGAGAGGCGGAAACAACTTCTGCTTCCGGCTCTACCATGTTAACCCGAATTTTAACAGGCATGCGCAGCCTTTTGATCCAGGAGGTCGACAACCCGTATTCTTATCATTATATAACCGATATAGGCCTCTCATTTTCCAGAGGGGAATCAAGAGGAAAATTGGAACTGGATGAAACGAAGCTCCGTTCCAATTTATCCACTGATACGGATTCAACCGTCTCAATCTTTTCCTATGATTCCGACAGCAACGGTCTGCGGGACAACGGCGGTATTGCCAATGTGATGAAGAATTACCTTTACGAATACACCCGGGCCACCGGATTCATAGGACAAAGACAGGAAACCATTTCCGACAGCATCACCCAGACTCAAAATCAGATCCAGCGCAAAGAGGACTACTTCAGCAAAAGAAGAGATATTTTAATCGAGACCCTAGTAAAAATGCAAACCGTCCTGCAGCAATTGGAGTACAATTATACGCAGGCCCAGGCTTATCAGATCAATTTCATTAAAAGTTGATGATATAGAAGGAGGAAAACATGGCGACCAGGATCAACCAGGCAGAACAGTATTTCAGGGTAAAAGTTGAAAGCGCCAGTCCCATGGAATTGATCTACATCCTCTACGACGGGGCAGTCCGTGATATCGAAGAGGCAAAATGTTTCGCCAAAAAAAGAGAACGTCAGAAGTTCACTGATTCCATCATCCATGCCCAAAAATGCGTGGGTGAATTACGGAATGCCTTGAATTTTGAAGCCGGAGAAATCGCAATCCGCTTGAATAATTTATACAGTTATATTATCAATACCTTGATCAATGTGACCGTGGCAAATGATAATAATATTGCCCCGCTGGACGGGGTCAAAAACATGCTTCTGGATCTTAAAAGCACATGGAAACAGGCGGAAAAACAGATGCAATCCCAGAAAACCCAGCTCTCCCAGCAGTCTGTCAGCCTGAGTGTGTAACCCATACCGGCAATCTCACTCTCTGTTTGCTCGTTAAAAACAATGAACCGGAGATCAAAAAACGCCTATCTAAACTGATCCGGGTGTTTTCAAATTGTGTCGCAGTCGATACAGGATCAACGGATCAGACCGTGTCTTTATTGAAAAATCTCGGGGTCCAAGTCCTGTCTTTTTCCTTCAATGATGATTTTTCTGAGGCCAGAAATGTCTACCTCAACAACATCGTCCGGACAAAATGGGTACTGACACTCGATAGCGATGAATTCATCGATGCGGCAGAACTGAATAAATTGATCCATTACCTTGAAACGGTTCCTGAATCGGTCTGGGGATTGTCTCTAACCATAGCCATTTACAGGCAGCCGGAAAATTTCGGTGAATTCGATTACTTTTATCCGGCGAATGATTCCAGGCTGGACCCCTCCCAAAATGGGGCTACCTTATCCAAGCGCCTGATCTGCTTCAGGTCTCATGAAAAAATCCGATACAGAGGCATCATTCATGAATCTGTCCATAAATCCATTCTGGAACAGGGGAAGGAAATCGCAGAGGCGGATATTTTGATCCACAATTATGGTTTCCCTGAATCCGGGGAAAACAACAAGGCTTTGAAGTACATGGAACTTCTGAAAAAACAGGTGCGGTTGACTCCGCAGGAGGCCAAACCATTTTATGAACTCGGCCTCAGCCACCGCTTTTTCAGGGAATTAGATGAAGCGGAAGACTGTTTCAAAAAGGCGGTTTCGCTGAAAAAAAATTTTTATCTGGCCTGGTTTTATCTCGGGCTGATTCTTCAGGAAAAAAAACAATATGAAGAGGCTTTACAGTGTTTTAACTGCGCTTTGGCCGACCCGCCTCTTCAGGGCAAATCTTTATACCAGATGGGAATACTCTGCCAAACACTGAAAAAAGATGAGGAAGCTTTAAAATTTTTTCAACTGAGTTTGAATCATGTTAAAGCCAAGGGTTTCGTGATATGGCAGATCATCCGGTTCATGGAAAAAAAAGGGGATTATATAAACGGACTGAAATGGTTTGACCAGCTTGAAAAAGAAACGCCCAGGGACCGGCCGTATCTCTATTACAGGGCTGTGTTTTATGCCGGGGCAGGACTGCTTGAGGAAGCGGTTCTTTTTTTCCAAAAAACGTTCGAGCTCGATCCGGCTCACATTCCGTCTTTATATAATTATGCCGTGATTCAACTGCGCAGAAATCAAATCAAAGAAAGCCTGGAAGCGGTCCAAAAAATTCTGCATCTGGACCCGGATCATCAAGACGCAAAACAACTCCTATTGGAAATCCGCCGTTCTTTGACCGGATCAGCCCCCCTGCCGCCGGGAAATCCTCAAAGATGATAGCTGCTCTTATGATTGACTTGGTATATTTTTGTATTGATAGTCCAGGATGATCCCATTAATATGAATATCCAATAACAGAAAAAAACCCCCTCAAATACAAAAGACCTGTATCGGGCTGTTTTTGTGAATGAATGGATTTCATTAGTAGTAAGACGATTAACTCACTGTTTGGCACATCTCAGAAAAAGGAGAATCTCATGAGTCAGAATGTCATTGAATTCACGGATGCAAATTTTCAATCAGAAATAAAAGAGGGCGTCACTCTGGTCGATTTCTGGGCCACTTGGTGCAATCCATGCCGGATGCAGTCCCCGATCATCGAAAAAATCGCCGAAAAAACCGCGGGAAAAATCAAAGTGGGAAAATGCAATGTGGATGACAATCAGGAAGTAGCAAATCAGTACGGGATTTTCAGCATACCCACTCTTGTCATTTTTAAAAACGGCGAGGAAGTCGAAAGAATGGTCGGTCTTCAGCAGGAAAATGCGATCTCAACTAAATTGGATTCCTATCATGGCTGAAATAGAAAAAGAGGCCATAGAGAAACTGGCCCATGCCAGCACTTCGCTCATGAATGAAATGGAAAAAAGCGTGATCGGCCAAACGAGAGTGATCCGGGAAATGCTGATCGCTCTTTTTTCCGGGGCGCACTGCCTTATTGAAGGAGTGCCTGGACTGGCCAAGACCCTCATGATCAAAACACTGGGGGAAGTCATGGATCTGAAATTTTCCCGCATCCAGTTCACGCCCGACCTCATGCCTTCCGACATTACAGGAACTGAAATCATCGAGGAAAATAAGGAAACCGGCCAGAGATCCTTCCGTTTTTTAAAAGGCCCCATCTTCACCAATCTTCTCCTGGCAGATGAAATCAACCGCACCCCTCCTAAAACCCAGGCGGCTCTTCTCCAGGCCATGCAGGAATACTGTGTAACTTCCGGAGGTGTCAATCATCCCTTGGATAAACCCTTTTACGTCATGGCGACCCAGAATCCTGTGGAACAGGAAGGAACCTATCCCCTCCCAGAAGCCCAGCTGGACCGTTTCATGTTCAAGATTTTCATCGATTATCCCAATGAAACAGAAGAAAAAAACATTGTTCAAATGACAACCGGGTCTGTCGGCCCCTCTCCTGTACCGGTTCTCACCAGAGAAGAACTGGTCCAGATTCCTTCCATCATCCGGGGCATTCCTGTTTCAGACCATGTGATTCAATATGCCGTTAGACTGGTCAGAAAGTCCCGTCCGAAAAATCCGGATTCTCCGGATTTTATCAAGGAATGGGTCAGCTGGGGAGCAGGCCCCAGAGCCGCCCTTTATCTTATCCTGGGAGCCAAGGCCAATGCCATACTGAGAGGGTCCTTCAGCGTAGCCACGTTAGATGTCCGGGCCGTGGCTGATCCGGTCATGAATCACCGTATCCTCACCAATTTCAATGCAGAAGCGGAAGGAAAAAATTCCCGCGATATCATCCATAAACTCCTGGAATTCGTCACAGAATAAAACTATCCCGCTGATGCGCTGCATCACTAAAATACTTTTTATCCTTAAAAATAAAAAAGATTAGAAACCACGACGGTAAAGAGGGACGACGTAGTCGCCGTAAGGCAAGGGCAGGATGCCCGAAATCCCAAGACACGAAAAATTGATTATCCTAAAATCATATTAAGGATGTTTTATCATAAAGAATATTTTCGTGCTTTTCGTGGTTAAAAAATTAGCGGCGATGGAAACCCCATGTCCCTCTCCAACGGGAAGACCGATGATGATGTCCCCATGATGCATACCCATGATGATGTCCGGAAGAGAGAATAAGAGCGGTCAATCCTCCGACGATTCCAAACGTAATGAGGCTTTCCGCCAGGGCGTAACCGGGGTCCTCATAATGATAACGGGTGGTCGTGCTGCTACCCCACCCCGGGGAAACAAGGATGCCCCGATACACCGGGCGTGTATCCACACGATAGCCCTGATATACAACCGCTTCACGATAGGGGCGCCCGACCAAAATTCCTCTGACCACCCTGTTTTTATCGGTATTTTGCTCGACTGAAACCGGAATGCCCTGATAAATAACCGGACCCTCCGCATAAGCCAGACTCAGTCCCAGCCAGCAACACATTATTATTTGAAAAAAAGATTTCATTTTAATAAACTCCTCTTTTTCTACCTAATGTATACTATATCCTATCCCATTAAAAAAAACAATAGTTTTCAGGCAGACCATGAAAGACATCAGACAGCGAATTTTAAAAAATGCAAAGCGAATTGTCATCAAGATTGGCTCCAATGTCCTTGCCGCGGAATCAGGGAGTTTGAACCGGTCCAGGGTCTCCCATCTGGCTGAACAAATTTACATCCTCTCGACACAATATAAAAAGCAAATCATCCTGGTTTCCTCAGGCGCCATTGCCTCAGGCATGGGAAAACTGGGGATCAGGTCAAGACCCCAGACGCTGCCTGATATCCAGGCCCTGGCTGCCGTGGGGCAAACCCTTTTGATCGAAGCATACCGGAACGAGTTCAATAAACATCATGTGGAAATTGCCCAGCTCCTCGTTACTCAGGAAGATTTTCAGAATCCGAACAGGTATTTGAATATCACCAATACTTTTTCAGCTCTCCTGAATAAAAAAATCATACCCATTGTCAATGAAAACGACACCGTAGCCACACATGAAATCACCTTTGGCGACAATGACCGGCTTTGCACCCTTGTCAGCCATACTGTTTACACGGACCTCGTGATCATCCTCAGCAATATCGACGGTTTTCTTGACATGGAAAAAGCCGGATCCGTGATCCCGCTTGTTGAAAAAATTGATAAAAACGTCCTTTTTAAAATTACCGATTCCCAATCTTCTTTCGGGGCAGGAGGGATGAAATCCAAGATCCTCGCGATTCAACAGCTGGTTAACAGCCAAAAACCCGTCATCCTGGCGAATGGAAATAAAATGCATGTCTTGCAGGAGCTTTTCGAGGGAAAGGAATTGGGCACATTGTTCCTTCCATCAGAAACCTTCATGAAACGTAAAAAAAGATGGATCGCGTATTTTGCAAAACCCCATGGGGAAATTCATGTGGATGAGGGAGCCAAAACCGCCCTCATAAAGAAAAACAGTTCCCTTCTGGCCATCGGAATCCGAAATGTCACGGGAGAATTCAATAAAGGTATGGTGGTCCGTGTACTTTGTGACCGGGAGGAAGTGGCCCGTGGACTGGTGAATTATTCCTCTGCTGATATCTTGAAAATCAAGGGGCTGAAAAGCAGGGAATTTTCTCAAGTGTTGGAAAACAACATCATTTATGAGGAAGTCATCCATAAGGACAATCTGGCGGTGATCCAGAATCAACCCCCATGAAAAAATGACTTCCTATGTCTTAAATTTATAAAAGGAGCCTGAATCAATCATGACATCGAAGTCTTCTGAATCCAGCTATGAGATAACTGAAACCATCAAATCCATTTGCTTCAAGGCAAGAAGAGCCTGGTTTAGCCTCGCCAATCTGCCTCTGGATAAAAGAAATGAAATCCTGAAGTTGCTGGCGAAAAAAATCCAGCAGGAAAAACCCGTGATCCTGGCAGCCAATGAAAAAGACCTCCAACTGGCCAGAAAAAATAAATTAACCAGCGCCATACTCGACAGGCTGACCTTGAATGACAAACGCCTTGAAAGCCTGTTGCTCTCTCTTGAACAGATCGTCGCTTTACCGGACCCTCTGGGTGTGATTCTGGATAAAACCGTTCGTCCAAACGGTCTTGAAATCTCCAAAATCTCTGTTCCCATTGGAGTCATCGGAATGATCTATGAATCCCGACCCAATGTGACGATTGATGCGGCGGCTTTGACTTTAAAAAGCGGAAATGCCGTCATCCTCAAAGGAGGCAAGGAATCCTTTTATACCAATCGCAGCCTGGCTTTCTGCATCTGTGAAACGCTTAAAGAGCTCAAACTGCCGGAAGAATGTGTCACCCTCATTCCCTTTAAGGAAAGAGAGGCTGTTTTGGAATTATTGAAGCAAAAAGACAAGGTGGATCTCATCATCCCCCGGGGCGGAGAAGGACTGATCGAATTTGTGACCAACCACTCGCAAATTCCGGTCATCAAGCATTATAAAGGTATTTGCCATGTCTTCATCGACAAGGAAGCAGATTTTAAAAAGGCCATTCATATTTCCTTAAACGCCAAAGTACAGAGGCCAGGCGTCTGCAATGCCATGGAAACACTCTTAGTCGACCGGGAGATCGCCCGGGATATTCTGCCGGCACTGATCAGCGAATATAAAAAAGAAAATGTGCTTTTAAAGGGATGCGAAGCCGCACGAAAAATTGATCCGACCCTTGAAGCCGCTACCGAACAAGACTGGAAAACCGAATACCTGGACAAGATCCTTTCCATCCGTATTGTAGATTCCGTGCAGGGAGCCATTGAGCATATTGAACTGTACGGATCGCGCCATTCCGACAGCATCATCACGGAAAATAAAACCACAGCATCCAAATTCATTCAAAACGTGGACTCTTCCGCAGTTTTTGTGAATGCTTCCACCCGGTTCAACGACGGTTTCGAGTTCGGCCTGGGTGCAGAAATGGGAATCAGCACTGATAAGCTCCACGCCCGAGGCCCCATGGGGCTTAAAGAATTGACCACCTATAAATATGTGATCATCGGCAAAGGCCATATCCGGGAATAATGATCTACATTAAATTTTAACAAGGGGTAAGGATTTGCGGGAAAATCTTTTTTATAAAAAAGATTTTCCCGCTCCCTTTTCAAAAAATTTTTATCGGCGCTTTCATGAGAACAAAATGTTCCCATGAAAGCGAAATAATATTATAAAAATATTTTGTTTTTCTCTTTTCTTAAAGTAAGAACTAAAAGACAGTCTTATTTTAATAAGCTAAATAAAGGATATCGGCTATGACAGAAAAAGTAGTAATCATCGGATCAGGACCGGCGGGACACACAGCAGCGATTTATGCGGCCAGGGCGAACTTAAATCCATTGATGTTTGAAGGAATTCAGGCCGGAGGTCAATTGACGACCACGACCGTGATTGAGAATTTTCCGGGATTTCAGGAAGGGATCAACGGAATGGAACTCATGACCAAAATGAAAGAGCAGTCTCTTCATGCCGGAGTGCGGATCCTCAGCGAGGAAATCCATTCAGTTCAGCTTTCCTCCCGGCCTTTCAAAGTCAAAAGTCAAACCCAGGAACTGGAATCTGAAACCCTCATCATTGCGACAGGCGCAACGGCAAAAAAATTGAACATCCCCGGAGAAGAACAGTTCTGGCAGAGGGGTATTTCAGCCTGCGCCGTCTGTGATGGAGCTCTGCCTGCTTTCAGAAACAAGGTGCTCGTTGTGATCGGAGGCGGTGATTCGGCCGCTGAAGAAGCACTGCATTTATCCCGGTTCGGCTCCAAAATCTATCTGATCCATCGGAGAGATCAATTACGAGCATCGCAAATCATGCAGAAAAGGCTGCTGAAAAATCCTAAAATCGAAATCATCTGGAATACGGTTGTGACGGAAGCCAAGGGCCAGAAAATCTTGGAGTCAGTGAACTTGAAAAACGTCCAAAACGGCGAAATAAAGAATCTGGCCTGTTCCGGACTGTTTTATGCGATCGGCCATACCCCCAATACGAATTTCTTGAAAAACCAGATTCTCCTGGACAAAGAAGGATTCATCATAACGCAATCCAATTCCACCAAGACTTCCATCAAAGGGGTTTTTGCCTGCGGGGACGTACAGGATCGTTACTGGAAACAAGCCATCACTGCCGCAGGAACAGGCTGCATGGCCGCCCTGGAAACTGAACGCTTTTTAACCGGCGTCGATTAACCCGGAAATCATCTACCTATTAAATCACCTCCGGTAACGCCGTGGACTTGGAATGTTGAGTTATGAGCTCAGATAAAATGTCATCATTCCAACTCATAACTTTAAATCTTCTTCTAATCTCTCTTCGTGTCCTTCGTGGTGAAAATTATTTTAGATATTCCCGTATTGAACAAACTTTTTTAGAAATCAAAAGCTGTGCTTGATTGTTTACCGGGCATAGACCGTGGCCTGGATTTTCAGACCTTGAATTTTTTGGGGATCCCTTATCTCGGCAATAGCGCCGTTTAAATCCTTGAAAACCTTGATGACGGAAAGAGGAACCTCCTCGCCTTTGTCAGTCAAAAAGTAAAGCATATCACCTTCACGGACGATTTCTTTTGTCTCAATATAAATCCGGTTGAAATCAGGTTCAATATCTGAAACCGTTCCAACATTGACCTTGATAGAAGAGGACCTTTGAATGGCCGTGATTTCTTCCGGGGCCGGCTGTGAAGGCCTTTTTAGAATCACATCCTGTTTCGTTGAGACCTTCATCTCGGGCCGCCTCTCGGGAAGCAAAAATGGAAACGACAACACGTCTTCTTCCTCTTCCTGCAGAGGCTCCGGATGGGATGCGGAAGCTCCTGATATCCGGTCTTCCAGCTCCCTGATCCTACTTTCAAGAGAATGGACTGAACGATCATGCTCTTTGGCGATCTGGTCTCTTTCCCTTTCATAATGCAGTTTATCTTCCATGCGGATTCTTTTTACGGTTTTGTCCATCTCGATTTTTAAATTCGTTTTTTCTTCTTCCAGTCTGATGATGTTTGTTCTCGCATCGCCAAGCTCTGCTTCCAACTGATTCATTTCTCGGCTTTTTCTCTGGGCGATGGTTTTAAGAAAAGCATTTTCCTCATTTAATCTGGCTACGTGTTTCTTCATTTTTTCCAGCTGGGAGCGCATGGCGTTCAAATCATCCTGAAATAACTCCATCATGCCTCTCCTGCCTAACAGGCTGGAATCATCGGCTGTTTGTAAAGAAGCTGCCGCACCGGAGTAACCGGCCTGTTTCTTTTTCTCCATGGCCCCTTGAATAAGAGACTTGAGCAGTTTTTCTCTTTCCTGTTTATTCTCTTCCTTTGTCTGCTTGATTTTCTCATATACCCGCAGGATTTCCGCCTGATTTTTCCTCTTTTCATTTTCCAGGAATTCAATTTTATCATTCAAGGATTCTATTTGGGTTTTGAGCGATTCGATCTGCTCCTGCGATTGAGTGTTTTTTTCCTGAAGGGCTGTGTTTTCGTCCCTGATCCTGACAAAGGATTCGCCGCTGGAATTCAGAAGTTTTTCCAACGCTCCCTTTTCTTTTTCAGCAGATGCTTTTAACTCGGCGTGATTTTGTTTCATGTCCTTTTTATACTTATCGAATTCTCTTTCCAGAATAGACAGAGCCTTTCCTGTCTGATCGCTTAATTTTTCCGTAGCAGCCAGCCTGGCCTCCAAATCGGTCTTTTCTCTGGCCAGTTCCAGTATTTTTTTATTCGCCCTCGCCCATTCTTTTTCCAGTTCCGAATTTCTGGCATCATAGTCATCAATCAAAGATCGCTTTTCTTTCTCGTATGCTTCCCGGTTGTTTTTCAAAGCGGCCTGCATCTTTTCCGTAAAAACCACTTCTGTTTTCAAACTGTTTTCATGGGCTTGAGCCAGCTCATTTTTAAACTCCACTATGCTTTCCTGATGCTGATTATTCATATTCCGCTGCTCTTCAAGACGTACAGTCAGGGCCGAGGTTTTCAGCTTTTCACTTTCCAGCTCTTCTTTGAGCCTGGAATTATTGCCGGAAAGTTCTTCAAGCTTATTTCCCAATAAATTCCTCTCCCTCTCAAAGGATTGTATCAATTCATTTTTTTCCTTTTCATATTGCACTTTTAAACTTTCCTTTAATGCTGCGAGCGAATTCATGACGGATTTGCGAAGGTCTCCGCTTTCAAGGTTGTCTTCTTCCGTGTCTGCCTGATCGCTATGTAATAATCCTTTTTGAGAATCGGCGACTGCATAAGTATCTCTTTCCTGTCGAACAGGTTGTGAATTGAAGGAAACGATCTGTTCCTGACGTTCCGGAACAGCATTTTGTTTTATCGCAGCAAACAACGCCTCTTCTGACGGGTCCATATTCGTGATGGAGGCAATCTGGCTTCTCTGACGGTCAATCTGGCCAAAATCATATTGTAAAGTCACTTCATCTTCAGTGACTTTAACGATTTTACCATCCAAAATCGTTCCATCATAAAAAGTCAGTTTGGCGGCCCAGCTAAGAGTAATAAAACCAAATATAGCTATCATAATGAGTAGAGTTTTCTTCACTTTTTTAAACTCCTTTTTATTCCTTGCCATTATTTAGCAAATAAAATACCAAACAATATATTCATTCGAATAATAGTTATAACTTGCTTTCCTGGAAATAATTAAAGATACTAAATACTTGGATTGTTTTCGATTATGATGAAAGAAAACGTTGGTATTTTATACAATCTTCATTTATGATCATATCATGGAATACGTGCTCAACAAGGATACTTTGATCAATCTTCCCCTGTTTCATTTTACAGGGAAAATTCATTTTGCTTCCACCCTAAAGGAAAGTGACTCCATCCTTTCTTTTCTTCAGGATGAACAAATCCTTGGTTTTGACACAGAAACAAAACCCTCCTTTAAAAAAGGGGAGCACCACCCCATTGCGTTGCTTCAGCTGGCGTCGCAGGATCATGTTTGTCTTTTCGCAATATCCAAAACCGGTATCCCCTCCAGATTAAAATATATCCTTCAAAATGAAAAAATCCTTAAGATTGGACAGGAACCCGGATATGAAATAAACAAATTAAACGAAGAACACGGGGTCAAAGTCAAAGGGATCATTGATCTGGTGTCTCTGGCCAAACAATGGAAGTGTTCGCCTTTAAATTTAAAAAGCCTGGCGGCTATTTTCTTAAAAATCAGGATTTCCAAATCTGCCCGGACCTCCAATTGGGAGAATCCGGTTCTAACCCGCAAACAGCTCCTCTACGCAGCAACGGATGCCTGGGTGTGCAGACAAATTTATCTGGAAATGCTCAAACTACCCTCGATCAATCCTCCCTCTCATCAGCAGAAAGCATAACCGTTTGAAAAACAATTAATCCTATAAAGACTTACCATGAACGACAGCCGACAATCCCCCTACTTTATGCCTGCTGAATGGAACATCCATCGCGGGACGCTCATCGCCTGGCCTACCAATCCGGAAACATGGAAAGGAACAGAACACCAGGTCCAGGAAGACATGGCTGTCCTGGCCTCGGCTATCTCGCAATTTGAAGATGTTTATATTTCAACAAAACCCCTTGACGATAAACAGGCCATCCTTCAATCCGTCATACACCAGGGAGGCCATCTGTCCCGGATTCATTTTCCTCCTGTCTCAAATAATGATTGCTGGATGAGAGACACCGGTCCTAATTACGTCTGGTCTCATTCAGAGAAAAAAAATTGGGCCATCACCAACTGGGGATATAATGCCTGGGGGGGGAAATATCCTCCATGGGACGATGACAACCAGATAAAAAAAAGGTTTGCCGAATGGATAGGATGTCCGGCTCTCTTAGAACCTGAAATGATTTTGGAGGGAGGTTCCATTGATGTGAATGGTGAGGAGGTCCTTCTCACGACAAAAAGCTGCCTGTTGAATCCGAACAGAAATCCCCATCTGAACCAAAAAAGCATCGAAAACAAATTACGTCAGTATCTGGGAATCAGAAAAATCATCTGGCTGGAACAAGGGATCGCCGGTGATGATACAGACGGCCACATTGATGATTTCGCCCGATTCGTCAATCCCCATATCATTGTCTGTTCCCATGAAGAGGATCCAAAAGATGAAAATTTTGAGCCGCTTGACGAAGCCTATAAACAGCTATTATCCGAAACCAATCTCATGGGCAAACCATTCCACATCGTCAAGCTTCCCATGCCTGAACCGAAATATTTCCAGGATTTCAGAATCCCCGCCTCCTACGCCAATTTTTATTTTGCCAATCAAATCCTCGTCCTGCCCGTCTTCAACGATCCCAAAGACAAAGTGGCAATGGAAATATTGACACGGCTTTGTCCTGAGCGGAAAATCATACCCGTTCCTGGACTCACATTCGTCCGTGGACTTGGGGGTGTCCACTGCCTGACCCAGCAGATCTATTGAACCTCTGATCAGGGCTCTCAAAAAGTCCTTACAGACGGAGAATTGATTCCTCCACAGAAAAAAAAAGTGGGGTATTCCCTGATATTTCGCGGATTCCTTTTCAAAGGACCTGTAGCTTATATTTCCTGGTTCCGATTTTGAGTTTTTCAGCGTAAGCCAGCTGAACGGCAGGATCACAGTAACTATGGGCTTCTTTGAAAACATCTTTGCCCGCCTTCTGGATCACCGAATCATAACAGGCCTGATCCACAGCCACAGGATCCCGGCCGGCAAAAATCCCGATGTCCGGAACAATCCTGGGGTCATCCTTGGCCAGGCAGTCGCATTCAGCCGTGATCTTTGTCGCAAAATTGATGCAGGCAAATGAGCGGACACTACGAACAACCGCGGCAGCATATTCAACCATCCTAGGCTGGAGAGTCGCACCGCCCTTTCCCCAGTTGACGCTCATGGCCTCGTAAGCGCACGCGGCAATGCAGCTCGCACAGCCGATGCATTTACCTTCATCCACCCGGGCCTTGCCATTCACCATCGAAACGGCATCAGCAGGACATACATTTACACAGGCGCCGCAGGCAATGCAAGCGGCTGACTCCACAACCGGAGCCACATCACCATGCTGGAAAAGCTTGCCTTCCCGGGTCGCGCATCCCATTCCCAGATTCTTTAACGTTCCCCCAAAACCCGACATGATATGACCCTTGAAATGTGCCAGGGAAACCAGCATTTCCGACCCGGTGAACAATCTTAACAGCTTGGCTTCCTTCACCTGTTTCTCATTCACGGAAACAATAACCACCTCTTCCTGCCTTCTTTCATCCGGAATTTCAACACGAGCGCCGGTGTTCTCCGGCGTGAAACCGTGCTCATAGGCCAGTTTTCTATGCTCATCTGAAAATACACGCCGTCCCCTGTACAACGTGTTGGTATCTGCAAGAACCGGACTTGATCCTCTTTTAATCAAATCCTGACACAAAACCCTCACAAAGGACGGATCAACGAAACCCGTATTGCCTTCCTCCCCGAAATGCATTTTAATAACCGGTTTGAACCCGGGCAACACATCCTGGAACAGACCGCTTGAGTCAAGCATCCTGGAAAATTGATTTTGAATCTGTTGGACAGTGTCTGTTTCCGAAACCGGAACATGAAAAACAACAGCTTGGTTCATGGGATCCTCTTTTATCTTGATTCTATCCCAATGATATTATTTCTCTTTTATTTTATCAATCTCAATGGGAATCCTGGTTATGACGGGTCTATAGGCTCCTTGTTCTTAATTCTCAATCCTAACTTATTCGTCAGGGTTAACTCATGATCCTATTTATTACCGGACAGGGCAGATAAAAAGTTATTCGTGGTGATAACCATGAAAAAATGTATACTGCCTACCATGTTTTCAAACCTGAAAGTAGCTTTTGTTCATGATTGGCTGAACGGCATGCGGGGAGGAGAAAAAGTGCTGGAACAACTGTGCCGGCTTTTTCCCCGGGCACCCATTTACACCCTGCACATGGACCCGGCCAGAATCTCTGCAGACATTCTTAATCATAGCATCCATCCTTCCTTCATCAATCAGCTTCCTTATAAGGACAGACTCTACCGATGGTATCTTCCGCTCTATCCTGCCGCAGTGAAACAATTCCATTTCAGGGATTTCGATCTGGTTCTGTCCACCTCTCACTGTGCGGCAAAAAACGTTCCTGTGCCTGAAGGGACCCCTCATCTGTGCTATTGCTTCAGTCCCATGCGGTATATCTGGGAACTTCAGGAGGAATATTTCGGAAAAAATAAGCTCAAACACTTGTTATTGTCTCCGGTTATTCATCATTTAAAAAGATGGGATGAAGAAGGGGCAAAAAGAATCAGCCGGATCATTGCCATCTCAAAAACCGTTCAGGAAAGAATCCAAAAATATTATCACCGGCAATCCGATATCATTTACCCACCCGTGGATATTCCCTTTACCCCTTCTTTGCCGAAATCAAATTATTATCTGGTTTTGTCTGCCCTGGTTCCGTATAAACGGATCGATTTGGCCATCAGAGCCTGCAATCTATGCCGGTATCCTTTGAAAGTAATCGGATCAGGGCCTGAAATACAACGATTAAGAAAATTAGCCGGTCCTACTGTCCAATTCCTGGGATGGGTGAGAGATGAAGAAAAATTCCAGTGGCTTAAATCCGCCAAAGCCCTTCTTTTCCCTGGGGTGGAAGATTTCGGCATTGTCCCTCTCGAAGCCATGGCTTTTGCCACCCCTGTCATTGCCTATCATAAAGGAGGGCTTCTCGAAACCGTTACAGAAGGAAAAACCGGCTGTTTTTTTCAGGAGCAGACTACGGATTCTCTGATCCAGGCCGTCCAAAAGGCTGAACAATCTTCTTTTTCTGTTGAAGCTTTCCGGGAAACCGTTAACCGGTTCTCTGCGGCAGAATTTATTGAAAAAATAAAACAGGCTATTCAGGAAACGGTTCATAAAAAAAGGAATTCCCCATGAAAAAATCTTGGATGTGGCTCATCATTTTTATGCTTTCCACCCATCTTATTCCCAAAGAATCCAAACAGATATTGGAACCTTTTGATGAAAAAGAAAGGTATCTCCTGGCCGTCATGCCGTTTGAAGATAAAACCAAAGAACAACAATACCAATACCTCGGCAATCCGGTTGCCGACCAGATGATCTATGAAATTTTTTCTTATCAGCGCTTCAGGATCATAGAAAGGGAAAAACTGACGGCTGTCCTTCAGGAACTCCAGATTCAACAGACAGATTATTTCAAACAGGAAACGGTCAGCCAGCTTGGAAAGCAGCTTGGCGCGGAATTGATGCTCTTGGGCAGCATCATCCATGTTTCAGAAAATAAACAGAAAAAAAGCCTGGGGATCATTTCAAAAGAGGAGACTACTCTGGAAATCAGTCTGGAAGGCCGGCTCGTGAATCTGTCCACCGGAGAAATCCTGGCCATCTCCAAATGGAACGGCAAGGAAAAAACCGCAGTAAAAAAGGCTCTTGGTGCGGTCAAAGAAGGAGAGAAAAACAAGGACGGCTTGATTTCAAATGCACTGGATCGGGCCACAAAAGAAATGGCTTACGATATCTGCAGACAGGCTCCGCGCAAAAAATGAAACTTGATCAAAAAATAAGAAAAGGTCATGATTCAACGGCTATTGGATTATGAAAAAAAAATCCAGAATTCTTATTGCTGACGATATTCCTTCTAATCTAAAACTGCTGACCTTGCTCATGGAAGACATGGGATATCCTCATGTTCTGGCCAGAGACGGACAGGAAGTACTCGACATCCTTGAAAAGGAAAAAATCGATCTGATCATCATGGACATCAATATGCCCAAGGTGGACGGCCTGACTGCAGCTCAAAAAATCCGCGAAAAAGACTGGGATAAAAAAAACATCCCCATCATCATTCTTTCCGCTTTTGCCAGCCGGGAAAAACGCGAGCAGTGTTTTTTAAACGGCGTCAATGACTTCATCGTTAAACCGGTCATCTTCGATTCCTTGCAAAAAACCATCGAAAAATGGGCTCTTTAATCTTTTCTTCAGCCATAGTGGCATAATCTATAAAAAACTTATTCATTCTTTTCATCACGGAAACTGGAATTGTGAATTTTGAATGATGAGTTGGAATGATGAAATTTCATTTGAACTCAAAATTGGACTGCGGGCATCGTGCCCTTGCGGGTGACTCAAGTCGTCCCTCTTCGCTTTCCTGGCTTCGAGTCAAAACTCAACATTCATAACTCGTTCTGCTCTCCGTGTCCTCCATGATGAAACTATTTCTTGAAATATTTCCGGAATTGTCAAACTCCTCTGGCCCTATTATTGGATTTTTCTGATTTTAATTTTATCTTTTTCCAAATCCACAAGGATATGATCCCCTTCTTTGATTTTACCTTCAATGATCTCCAAAGAAAGCTCATCCAGGATTTCATTCTGAATCAGACGTTTCAATGGCCTGGCGCCAAAAACCTCATCAAAGCCTTCTTTGCCGAGATAGCTGGATGCTTTCTCTGAAATTTCCATGGCAATATTTTTTCCGGCCAGCCGTTTTGCCACCAAAGCCATTTGAAGCTTGACGATTTTTGACAGTTCATTTTCAGAAAGTTTCTGAAAGACGATCACTTCATCAATCCGGTTTAAAAATTCCGGACGGAAGGCGGAATGCAGAATGGTTTGAATCGCTTCTGCCTGCTTTTTACCGTCGCTTGAAAATTCAGCGATCTCCCTGCTTCCCAAATTCGACGTCATGATGATGACCGTATTTTTAAAATCCACGGTTTTGCCCTTGGAATCGGTCAGCCTGCCATCATCCAATACCTGTAAAAGAACATGAAAAACATCCGGATGCGCTTTTTCAATTTCATCAAACAACAACACGCTGTAAGGATGCCGCCGGACTGATTCAGTCAGCTGCCCGCCTTCATCATAGCCGACATATCCAGGTGGGGCACCGATCAATCGCGCCACGGAATGCTTTTCCATGTATTCGCTCATGTCTACCCGGATAAGCATTTTATCATCATTGAACAGAAACTGGGCAAGGGCCTTGGCCAATTCCGTTTTTCCGACTCCCGTCGGGCCGAGAAAAATAAAGGAACCAATAGGCCGTCCCTCTTCCTGTATTCCCGCCCTGCTGCGCCTGACCGCATGGGAAACCGCTGCGATTGCCTTTTTCTGTCCCACCACTCTTTTCGCCAGCTCTTCCTCCATCCTCGCCAGCTTGGAGGTTTCTTCTGACAAAATTTTTGAAACAGGAATCCCTGTCCATCTTGCCACCACGCGAGCGATGTCCTCTTCCGTGACCTCTTCCTTTAAAATGGCAGAAGACTCCTGAATCGCGTTCAACTGGGACTCCGCCTTGGTGATCTCCTTTTCCAGCTCAGGAATATGGCTGTATTTGATCTGGGCCACTTTCTGCAGATCTCCTCTTCTTTCAGACTGGACGGATTCCTCTTTTAAAGACCCCATTTTTTCTTTCAAAACCTTGATACGGTTGATGACCTCTTTTTCCGTCTGCCACTGAAGCTCCAGTTTTTTCTCCTGTTCCTTTAAATCCGATAGTTCCTTATCAAGTTGCTGCAGCCGTCTCAAAGAACCTTCATCACTTTCTTTTTTAAGAGCCTCCTTTTCAATTTCCAGCTGGCGGATCACTCTTTCCAACTGATCAATTTCCGTCGGTTTGCTGTCTATCTCAATTCTCAGACAGGAAGTCGCCTCATCCATGAGATCAATGGCTTTGTCAGGCAGAAATCGGTCGTTGATGTACCTCTCCGACAAAAGCACCGAAGCCACAATCGCATTGTCACGGATACGAACGCCATGATGCAGCTCATATTTTTCCTTGATGCCGCGCAGAATCGAAATCGCGTCTTTGACAGAAGATTCTTCCACCATGACAGGCTGAAAACGCCGCTCCAAGGCGGCGTCTTTTTCAACATGTCTTCTGTATTCCTTGAGTGTCGTAGCGCCAATGGTTCTCAATGTTCCCCTGGCAAGGGCAGGCTTCAATAGATTACCGGCATCCATGGAACCTTCCGCGTTCCCCGCCCCCACAATGGTATGAAGTTCATCAATGAATAAGATGATCTGGCCGGACGATTTTTCCACTTCCTTGATGAGGGCCTTTAAACGGTCTTCAAATTCTCCGCGGTATTTGGTTCCGGCAATCATGGCTCCCAAATCCAGGGACAAAAGTCTTTTATTCTTGATGGCCTCCGGAACATCCCCGTCCACGATTTTCTGCGCCAACCCTTCCACAATGGCTGTCTTCCCCGTTCCAGGTTCCCCTACCAGCACCGGATTGTTTTTTGTTCTTCTAGAAAGAATCTGAAGGATACGGCGAATCTCGTCATTCCTGCCGATAACCGGATCGACCCTTCCTTCTCGGGCCATTTTAGTGAGATCATGTGTGTACTTTTCCAGTACGCGATATTTTGCCTCAGGTTCCTGGTCGGTGACTCTTTGGTTCCCCCTGAATGACATGAGCGCCTTTAGCACATCGTCTTTGGAAAAGGTCACCTTAATTTTTATGGCCCCCTGTTCCAGCAAGGCCAGAAACAAATGTTCCGTGCTCACGAACTCATCATGCAACTGGGCGGCCTCTTTTTCAGCCTGCTCTAAAACCTTGTTGAGTTCCGAAGTCAGGTAGGGACTGGTTCCTGAAATACGGGGAAAGGAAGTCAGCTCCTTTTTTACTTTTTCCTTTAAATTCTCAACGTTGACTTCAAGTTTATGTAAAAGGGAGGGAATCATTCCATCTTTCTGTTCGATCAGAACAAGAAAAAGGTGCATGGGTGTGATCCCCTGATGCATGAGTTGTCCAACTAATTGAACAGCCCCCTGGACTGCTTCAGATGCTTTTGTCGTGTAATGATCGAAATTCATATGGTTCTGCGGCTCCTCATTCTATAATAAATAATCTCTTTCGTGTATCACATGGCAATTATAGCAAAAGATATACCAGGGATTTTGCTTAAGAACTGACTGGAATTCAGGAGATCATGTTGCTATCAACAGATTTTGCTGCACTAAAATGAGACATTTTGACGCTATTTATCCAGTTCCTATTTTATCATCCTCTTACCTGCATTAGACAAAAAATGCACTGGCCCGCTCTTGATCGTTTGATTCTTTATTTTCCTGATCCTGAGAGTGTTTTCATGATATAAAAAATAGAAAAATAACTGATAGAAACAGTCGTTGACAGAGAAGATAAGGGTTTTTAATATGCTAAAGCATGAAGCATGCCTCATGATTTAGTACACATAAAAAGAAAAACAGATTTTACTATCTTTTAGTTTCCTCATGATTTGACATTCACCTTTCAATCTGCCGGTGAAAAGTAAGAAGGAAACGATAGGATAACTGAGATGAGCTGGCCATTCTAAAAAAAAGGAATCGATCATGGTTATAGGAACCCGGATGGAACAGAGCATGAAAACCATTCAGCAGATGGTGCTCTCTCCGCAAATGCAGCAGGCCATCCAGGTTCTCCAAATGCCCATCATGGAACTCCGGGCCAAAATTTCCCAGGAAATGGCTGAAAACCCCATTCTCGAAGAAACCATGAGCGTGGATCTTTCCCTGGATAAAAATCTATCAGAGATGGAAAAAGAACCCTCCTCTTCCCCGGAAGACTTCAACTCGGAAGAGTTCAAGGACCGTTTTGAACGCCTTTCCAATATGGATGATGAATGGAGAGATTTTTTTAAACAGTCATATGCTCTCAGACGTTACAATACGTTAGATGAAGAAAAAAGACGTTTCCTGGAATCCTCCATTTCTGTTTCCGAGACACTCCACGAACACCTCTTAAAACAGCTTGAACTCCTTGACCTGGAACAAATGGAATACAAAATCGGCGAATACATCATCGGCAACATTGATACAAACGGTTACCTGTCTCTTCCGACGGACCAGATGGCTCTTGCCCTTTCCTGTGATGAAGAGCAAATTGAGCGGGTCCTGACCAAGATTCAGCAGTTCAATCCTCCCGGGGTCGGAGCCCGGGATCTTAAAGAGTGTATTTTTCTTCAATTGAATTTATCTCAAAACGATGCCCCCTTGGTGCGCCTTCTCATTGAAAACCATCTGGAGGACCTAGCTAAACACCGATATCCGCAAATTGCTAAACGTTTTAAAGTGCCTCCGGAAGAAGTGGAAAAAGCCGCCAAATACATTTCCACCCTGGAACCCAAACCCGGGAGAAATTTTTCTCAGGAACATGTCGTTTACATCATACCCGATATCTTCATCGAAGAAAAAGATGGGGAATTTGAAATCAACATAAACGACGGCCGCATCCCGCATCTGAGGATTTCAAACCTTTACCGCAGTCTCATGAACAATGACGAAACCCAGGAAGAAACTAAAACTTATATCAAAAACAAAGTTCAATCGGGACTATGGCTGATCAAAAACATCCAACAGCGACAACACACCATTCTCCGTATCATGAAGGAAATTGTCCAGATTCAAAAACGTTTCCTGCGGGAGGGGGTCGGTTTTCTGGAACCTCTGACCATGCAGGACATCGCTTCCCGCTTGAATATTCATGAATCCACTGTTTCGAGAGCGATCAGCAAAAAATATGTGCAGACCCCCCAGGGAATCTTTCCGGTGAAATATTTTTTCTCCCAGGAAATCAAAACCGTCTCAGGAGAGTCTACTTCCACGCGAAACATCAAACAGCGCATCCAGGATATCATCAAGGCAGAGGATCCCAAAAATCCCCTGAGCGACCAGGATATCATCATCTTATTGGAACGGGAAGGCAT
>JAFGBW010000029.1 GCA_016932965.1 Candidatus Auribacterota bacterium | reverse complement strand
GCTGAAACAAAACCTCCGGGGATTTTTTCAATCTCATCCGTAAAGCCTTCCGTTAGAAGCATGAGTTCTGGCGTCCAGGCTGAATCCGGAGACAATTTCTTAGATATCATGCTAAATACGGCCATGACCTGCTCCTGGGGCAGGTTCATCTTTTTTATGTCATATTCCGCCAGCATTTGTTCCGTTTCCTGACAAAGACTCTGTATTTCCTGGTCCCCGGCTTCCGCCATTTTCTTTAATTTAAAATCATCAGAATCCTTGAGGAGAAGCACACAAAACTCCAGCCTCCATAAATCCACCATCTTCTCATGCAACAGATTGCTTGTCTCAACCGATTCCTTCAATTCTCTCATCAAAGTATTCATCTCTTCAGCAGATCGGTTCCACTTCTGGCCTGCCCCCAGAAGCTGGATTCTGAACCATCGGTCAAGCATTGACTTATCGCCCTGATTCCATTGGGATATCTTTTGATTTTTAAAATATCCAGTCTCAATGGTCAGAAAATCCTCACCGAGTCCGAATGTCGTGACCACATTCCTGATGTCATTTCTCACGACTGATAAAACATCCGCAATTTCTGACCGGTGTTCCCTCTGCTCCTCAATGAGTTTCAAAATTCTGTCCGTCTGGATCATCAGAAGCAGGGCATCTTTTCGGGCATCCCATGAATCGCCCGTATTCCAGGTCTGAATCGCTACGCCTATTTTCTGCTGAATCCTTTTTGCCCATTCTGTACGGGCCGAAATGACCGCAGTCTGCAGATTGTCCAGATCTTTGTTGAGATCCGGATCACCCGTGTCGGCTTTTTCAATCAGTTCCAGCTCCTCCTTGATTAGAGGCCTTCCTTCCAATAAAACAGTCAGATTGTCTTCAGGTTTACCAGTAATGCTTTTTAAAATTCCGGCATCCACAAGTGCTTTTCTGACCAATGCCCGGATGGCGTCAGCACGGTCCGGGTATTGTTCCGGGTCCGCATGAATGTTGATCATGAACCGTTTGAAAATTTCCCTGCCCCTGTCCGCTTCAGGAAAAAATTCATACTCCATCACGAGTTCTTTCAAAAAGGCATCCATATCCCCCAAGGACGGCCTCACAGGCAGACAGGATGGATCCCGGTCATAAGCCACCCTCAAATCCGTGACGGCCTTGATCAGCCCCCTGACAGGAACCTCCTGCTTGTTCAAAACGCCGAGAAAATCCTCATCCAGTTTATGCTGGCAGATCGACTTGTATTCCGCGACTTCATATACCGGTTCCATGTCCGTTGTTTCAAAAAACACGCACCGGTCCAGGAGTTCCCCGGAAAGAGGCGTCACTTTCGTCTTGGCGCCGGGCGGGTTCATGGTGATCCATACCCTGCATCCGTCCCCGGATTCCACTTCCGTCCCGTCCCGTAACAACAACCGGCCGTTCTGCATGATGTCGTTGAAAAGCGCGAGCAAAGCGGCCGGTCCCTGACTCAATTCCTCGGCCCTGTATATCTGTCCCCTTTGACTCCTGTCTGTTTCTGATTTTCTCCTGTCCCCCATGGCCCAGACCAGGGCCTGCCGAATCCAGCCTGTCGCCCCTTTTTTCTGCTGGCCCAGTTCGCGGGATTCCACCACGTCCTGGTACTTGGTTCCCCGGGCAAAAGTCTTGGAGAGCAATTCCGGGCCGTCAACCAGTTTTCCGGTGTTTTCGCTGAAATAACTTTTTCCGGTTCCGGGAAATCCCACAAAAACAATGGGTGTCCCCAATTGATACTGCACCAGAATCTGATAGGTCATGAACGCATTCGACTGGTTCGAAAACAGGGTTTTGATCTGCTTTTCAGCAAACGCCTGGTCCACCTTTGTCCCCAATTCGATGCTCAGGGCTTCCCATCGGGCTGTCTTTTTACCTTCGGCGTCTTCATACTCCGTCGGCGGCGGTGTCACCTTCAAAAACAGCACCCCGTGCTCTTTCACCACTTTCACGTCGTTGACTGTGATGACCGGTTTCACCTCTTTCCCGCTTTTATCCTTTAAATCATCCTTCCAGCCTTTGATGGGTCTCATGATATTTGCATACTGTTCGCGCGTGCAGACGGACGGGTCATCCGCCGCGTAATTGAAATAACGGCTCACAAAACTGACTGTCCTGTTTTCAAAAAGAAGGGGGAACCGGACCATTCCCTTTGCCAGCGCAATCAATACGCGGGTGGACACCGGCCGGCCGATCTGCAATCCCTTGGAATTGGGTTTGGGTTTGATGTTGTAATCTTCAGGATTCCTGTAAACCGCTTCCTCCCGGATCATCCTGTCGCTGTCCGCTTCCGAGTACCCCAGGTACATGAGCCTGGTTTTCATGGACCAGTTCACGAAGAATTTAAACCGTTTCCTCCATTTTTCCTTTTCCGAATTTTTCGTTCCCGGAGGGAAGGCCAGCTTCATGAGCATTTCCACTTCTTCAGACGGGGTCTGCCACCTGACGGGTATGGTTTCCATGCGGCGTTTTTCCGCATCGTCGTATTCGTTCACCTTGTACAGCCTGCCGTTGTCAAACGGATTGCCTGTCAGAAACACCCGGGTGTCCGGGTGCCAGCGGTAGGAAATCGGGCGGATGGCTGTGGACCCACCCGCAACGGTCTCCTCGATATCACGTTCATAGGTCCGTTCCTGGAAAGAAGTCTGGAGTTCCTTCCGGACGTTCGTCTCCACCTTGTTGAATTCGTCCAGAACCACCCAGTCTCCCCACTGCGCCGCTTCGTTCAAATGCGAATATTTCTTGCCGGTCTTGCCTTCCTCTTCCTCGCCGTAGGTCGCGTAATACACAAAATCTCCCCTGCCCATGTCCTTGTGACAGGAGACAAACACAAGCCGTTTCTGACATAGATGCGCCGCGGCTTTTAATAATTCCCCTTTCCCTGTGCCGGATTCCCCCATGAGGTTCACCAGCCTCCCGTTCGGACTTTCATCATCCCAGAACAGATTCTCAGCCAGAACCCATTGTCCTGCCTGTTGTTCATAGGTTTTCATGGCAAGCCCGCCCTGTTTCGTGGCGGTCAAAAGATACAGCTTTCCGTCCCGGACGGTTCCGTTCCAGACCGTTTCCTCCACTTTTGGCCAGTCCGGCTGAGGCACAAAATCCGCCTGCTTATCCAGACGCACGATCAACGACCGGGTCTTCTGGTTCCATAATTCTAAGGCTCCCGTGGATACGCCGCGGATGAAACGCTCGCCGTCTTCAGACACCATCGGGTGCGTCATGGAAGACCGGTAATCCAGCTTGGCATTGGTGTCAGATCCCTTGTCTGATCGTTTGAGCATATCGATCAGCACCGCTTCATTTGATTCTGAATACGGCAGATAACTGGGTTTGAAGTCTCCTTCATGCCCGATGCGCTTTTTATAATCAAACGTTTTTGACCGGTTTCCGCTGGTGTCTTTGGGATAATGCACCAGGTACTTGATGCCTTTTTCATGACGGTATTTGAACCCGTATTCCTCGTAACCCGGAATGTCCTCCTCCCGCATGGCATTGATGACCGCCTGCGTCATTAAAAGCACCTGCCTGCCGATGACCAGTCCGGCCTGAATGAACAGTTGTTCAACAGGAGAAAACACCCTCTTCACCAGCTCCATCCAGGAATAATCCGCCACTTTGACACCTGCTAATTGGAACAATTTCCTGATGATCGCGCTTCCCAGGCTCCCCGGTTTTCCTCCCACAGGAACCGCATGATCCTCAAAAATCGAACCCACAAGACGCTGACACATCTGGCTTCCCACCCCCAGCCCGAAAAGCAGAATATTGTCCTTGTTCTTCGCATCTTTTACAATTTGATTCATCCTGGAGGCATTTTCACCTTCATTGGAGGTGGAATCCGAAACAAAAAAACCAATTCGTTTGGTTCCGCTGGAGCCCTGCCGTTTCAGGCTGTCCCACTGCCTCTGGAGCGCTGTCACGTCATCGTTTTCTCCTCCGGGCTGGATTTTCATGAGCATCCGGTAAATCTCCGCCTCCACCTGGCTGGGCTGAACCTTGTCGCTGTGTTCAAAGGAAATAAGGGGTTCCTGCATGTCCGTGAATCCCCAAACCTCAAAACGAATGTTCACGTCAAAAAGCTTATACTTGTTCTTCAATTCAAAAAGGGCCTTGGTTAAAATAAATGCCGCGTACTGGGCCTGCCCGATTCTTCCTTCAATTATCATGCTGCCTGACAGATCCAGGTAAAGAGAGACCACCATGTCTTCCGGCTTTTCATCACCAGGCTGGGTGAAGCCTGTTCCATTAACTTTCATATCCACGAGTTCATCAAGATCCCCTTCCAAAAACCCGGGTATCGCACCGACCCTGGCATCAGGATTTAAAATCCGGTTTATATTGCGGATCAAAGGATCCGCGTCCATCTGCACTGCTGCACTGAATTCCCTTAAATTCTCCCGCCATCCTTCCGGCAGATCCTCGGTTCCGGGTGTAGGCGCTGTTTCCCCTGCTTCGGAAAAAGAAGGCATCTCTGAGGGAGGATCAGAAAAAACCGGGAATTCGGGAACATTCTCTTCATCCGTTGAAGCTTCCGGTTCTTTTGCCCCCACTGAACTTAAAATCTGCTCAAAGGACGGTGGGCTGGCCTCGGCTTTCTCTTCTTTTCCGGGTTCTCCGGGTTCCGCTGGTTCAAATGTCTGGTCTGCCTGACCAGGTGAGGTTTGTGGTTCTGCCTTGCCTTGACCTTTCTTCCCCTTGTTCGATGGAAGATTGTCCATGCGGAGGGGCTTTGAGTTGTCCCTGTTTTGAAGGTCTTTTCCAAGTTCTCCGGCTGCACCGGAGGTTTTTGCCGCCTGTGCTGCCACCTGGTCAATCTTCCCCCGTGCCTTTTCCAGGTTCTCCTTGAGTTTGTCCAGATGCTGTCTCACCGTGCTTCCGGCCGCTTTTTCATCAATTTTTGCCTTGAGGTCCCTGGCCTGGCCCGCCGCCTCCCTGATCTGACGAAGCAGTTCTTCGGTTTCCTTTGACAAATTGCCTGCTTCTCCCTCCATATTTTTAGCTGAACGGTTTGCCTTGTCCGCGAGTTCAGGACTTGGAGCATCCTTGCCAGTACGTTCAACACCTCCTCTCACCTGTCCCGCGTCTTTTGCCAACCCCTTTGCCTTGTTGTCCAGTTCCCCAGCCTTGTTTTCCAGGTTGCCGGATGCGTCGGCAATTTCTCCTGCTTTTCCTGCATTTTCATCGCTGACCGCGCCTGTCACTCCTTCCGTTCCTCTCGACACTTCTCCTGTCTGATTTCCCAGCTCGCTGATTTTACTTTGCATGTCAGACAGCGCGCCTTCCAGCCTTGCCACTTCTCCTTTCAAATCCTCCAGATACTCTTTCAACTGATCCGGGTTCAATGATGTCAGATCCGGACCCGGAGCAGGCTGAACCGCCTGACCAGGGGCTGTTTCAGGCTGTCTTTGTGCGCCGCCTTCCATACCAGGCTGTGCGGCTCCTTCTCCTCCTTCCGGAGAAACCTGACCGCCAGCTTGAGCCCCAGCCGGACCCGGAGCAGGCTGTGCACAGGCTTGCCCTGCCATCTCTCCTGCATCCTGATATTCCTGCTCCAACGCATCCCTCGCGGCTTCCTTTAATGCCTCCCTTTCTTCCGGGGTCATCTGATCCAATGCGCGTTCGATGAATTCCCTCAACGCCTCCTTGTCCTCGTCCGACAAATCATCCCAGGAAGGCTCGTCGCCTTTTAAATTGTCCCGTCTTAAACGGTCGTAGACTCTTCTCTCCTCCTCCTCCTTCAATGCCAGTTTGTGCAGTTCCAGAAACTCAGGCCAGATTTTATCCCAGATTTTTTCAAATTCAGCTTCAGCGTTTTCAGACCAGGCTGTGCCATTCATGAGCGCCTGCCAGTGTTCGCGCGTCCTGTCTATGGCGTCTAGAACTTTTTTATTCTTGAGCCGGGGATCATTGGCCTCACCCATGACCATCCTGTATAATATGCTGTTCAAAAACTGGATCGGATAGGGGAGCCCTGCCAGTAAGGTTTCCGCCACATCCGCATTCCGTATGGAAAACCGTTCCTTCCAGGTATTATAGATCTGACGTCCCAGGTTCGTAGAAGTAAAACCGGAAAATCCCGGAGTGCCGGCGCTTTTTAAATCATCCCCGGCTGCCTCGAGCCCCCTGTACATGGACAATCCTTCACGAAGGATTTCAATCGTTTCCAGGTTTTTCCATAACGTTTCAAACAAACTTTTATTCTCATCGGAAATCCCTTTTGCCACTGCCTGGGGCATGGCCTGGTCAAGCCTGGAATGCTTATGCCGGAAAAGCGTTTCCGACAAGGCCGCAAAAGCGTTGTCCTCCGCCCTCTGCTGACGAGCCTCCGGATCAGCTCCGTAATAATCCCTTGGCCAGATTTCTTCAGGAACGTAGCGGACAATTTTTTTCTGGCCCTGTACCTCCACCTTCCACTGGCGCACCGGATCTTTCGGATCAATGGGTGCAAAGACTGTTTTTCCATCCAGTGTAAAATCCGCGTACGCCTTTAATTTTGGAATAAGAGTTTTATCCACCCATTGCTGCTCCTCCGGAGTCGGCGGACGCATGGTCTCATGAATCACGTCAAAAAATTTCTTGAGCACAATAAGATAAGGCTCCTGGTCCTCCTGATCATGACGCCTCGCGTACATGATGCCTGCCAGAACCACACCGATTTCCCTGTCCCAGCCGTCTTCAACAGAGAGTCCTTCAGTAGGGTATCCATTTTCATGATACACTTTTTCAACGAGACTTTTTAAATATTCCAGGCTGATGACAGGACCCTGGGCTGTCTGGGCAAATAAAAGTCCAGGAGCGCCTTTTCTTGCGGCCTCTTTTCCCTTTTCAAAAAGAGAATCCACCAAAGGCCCCATGGAGGAACGCAATAATCCCAGTTTGTCCTCCCCGGCGTATTCTACAGCCTCCAGAACATGAATCGCCGTGGTGGTCCATTCAAACCTGAAATCAAACTTCAAAATTTTCTTAAAAGCCAGGTAATGCACCAGCTCATGCTTGAGAAAAATCCGCAAATTCAAAAGATTTTTTAAATCCGGAAAATAAAGCTTCCGGGTGCCCGGATGAAAGTACCCGCCCGCATGTTCCATCCTGGATAAATTGAATAAACCTCCGAAGACAACCTCCTGCAGGGAAGCCGGATCAGGTTCTTCAGGAAGAAAACTGGCCAGATTCCAGGACAACACATCGTCCATGAATTCTTTTTGCTTATCCGCGACTTTTACCTCGCCTTCGGAGCTGTATAAATCCCGGGCCGTCTCACCCGTCACCTCCTTGATGACTTTCAACTGCCCGGCGGAAAATGAAAAACCCACTTGCTGCCTGATTTCCATCGGATTGGGGAGACACAGAAAAAACAGGTTTTCAGGCTGCATTTTTTCCATTCCGGGGAACCGTATTTTTTTGACCATCTCAGGAATATCCGGGTCGGTTCCGATCTCTTTAACGAGTTCCATCCTGGCCTGCTCAAACAGCATGGTCAGGGTCCCTGAAGACAAGGCTTTCGTCTGTTCATGAAGCGCTTGGATCTGATTCAAAAGAGCCGTTCTCGCCTGCCGGTAAGCCTCCATGTCGCCTTTGAATCCGGCTTTTAAAAGGTTCCATTTCATGTTTCCGTATTCTTTGAGTTCTGAAATTAAGGGAGCTTCATTCCACTTTGCGTCAAATGCCGCTTCCAGGGCAGGTTTTATTATCTGGGATATGGCCTCTGCGTCATGAGGTGTCTGCCGGAAATGATTTTTCAGATACGCGCCGAGGATGAGTGAAATCCGCTCTCCCGGTGTCAGCGTTTTCCACATGGGCTCCGAGACAATCACCCGCACTCCGCCGGGAGCCACCTCTTCCAGGAAAACCGGACTTTCCGCAAAAAGATTTCCCTCTTTTCCTGCAAAATTCATCCAGTTGTCCTGCGGAGCCCTGGATTCGATTTTCCATGCCTTTGCTGCTGCAGCGGATAATACAGCGGAAAGTTCACTGACATCCTTTACACCAAGCTCAGGCCTGCCGGACAAAAATTTGGCAACCGCCTCCTGAATGGGAATGGCCCGGTCAAACGCAGACAACTGAAGAAAACCGGATTCAAAAACACCGGAGAGATTTTTTGCAACAGTCTGAAGGGATTTGGTTATATCCGATTCATCAAAATCCTCGAGACTCCTTGGATGAGCACTTTCTACAACAGAGCGAAGCAGATTTTCCCTGGCTTGATAAACCAATGCCTCTTCAGGTTCAGACGGAGGGATATCCTTTAAAAAAGAAGAAGGAGATAAAGAATCCGTGTCTTTTGCCCAGGCAAAAAATAACACGGCCGCTGCGATGAAAAAACCTGTCAGAACTCTTTTCATAAAGAAATGTTAAAAAAACTTTTCCTTCACTTCATTAATCAACGCTGTAATAAATACATACACTTTTTGCATTGTTATATTTACCTGATAATTTCATTTAAGTCAATACCCATGATCACATTCCATTTTCTATGATCACGATCAATTCAAACCCTTCCTCTCCCACAAGCGGAGAAGGTTTATTGAGTCTGAAAAAAGTACCTGAAATTTAAAAAATAGGTTATGATTCAGCCGTATGGTGAATATCCATGAATATAATCAGAAAAATCCTTCATGCTTTCGGCTATGATCTGGTGCCGAAAAAAATCATCGATGAACATAATTTCTTAAGGCGCATTCCCTATGCCGGGGAAGAGGAGAAGCACATCATGCAAATCTGCCGGCCTTATACCCAGACCACACCTGAAACCATGTTTGCCCTGATACGCGCTGTCAAATACATCGTTCGGAACAATATTCCCGGAGTTTTTGTCGAATGCGGGGTCTGGAAAGGCGGTTCCGCCATGGCCATGGCCATGATGCTCGATCAATTGAAGTACCACAGGGAGATATGCTTGTTTGACACCTTCACAGGAATGCCGCCGGGATGTGACCTGGACATCGATCTGGACGGCAATGACGAGAAATGGTACCGCGAAAAAAGCGACCAGTATGTCCATGCCGGAAGCGGAGCCGCATGGAACGCATCCTCCCTGGAGGAAGTCCGCAGTAATCTGGCGAAAATCGGCAACACCCTGCAGCAGTTTCGTTTCATCCAGGGCAGGGTGGAGGAAACGCTTCCGGAAAAAGCCAACTCTGAAATCGCGCTTTTGCGTCTGGATACGGACTTTTACTCATCCACTAAACATGAATTGATCCACCTGTTTCCCCGCCTGGCAAAAGGAGGTATTCTCATTGTTGATGATTACGGCCACTTTTTAGGCGCCAGGAAAGCAGTCGATGAATACTTCAGGGAAAACAACATCGCCATGTTCATGAACCGGGTGGATTACACGGCCATTATCGGGGTCAAATCCTGACCGCACCTGCACCGGATGGCTGAAGTGATCGGTTATCTTTTTATTGTTTTTAATTCACGGATAGCACGAATGATTTTTCCCTTAATAACATGATATCTTCCATTCGTGTTATTGGCCCACGGACATCCCTTGAGAGGCTGTCTGAAAACTTCAAATTTTTTAAGATTTCCGTAAATAAATCTGGAATGCGAAAACTTACTTCTGCTTTGAAAACGCGGGGCTTTCCCGCGCACTCTAAAAAATCAAAATAAAAAAATTATGTTCCTGTTCACCCTCAAACATGCTGTCCCTCTTCACCATCCTGATTCAAATCATGTCATTCATGATTAACTAGTTCTTTATCATTCAGATGGACAATTCCGTGCAATTATAGGGGCTACGTCCCGCGGGAATGATTTATCGAAAAAAAAACCTCCCTAACCAGGGAGGTTTTTTTTCGATAGCCGGGTTAAAAAAATTACCAGTAAAGGCTAATCTTTGCGCCCAGATTTCTGCCTCTTGGATGATAGAATCCATTATTGACAACCAGACCAATGGGTTCTGTATTGTCCAATATATTGAAGCAAAACAGCGATAAATCACAAGGAGAACCGAAAACCTGGTTGGCGGTGAGATTGATATCGATATATTGTTCGCCGTCCAGCTTGTCGAATTCCCCATAGGTATTTGCTTCACCTAACGGTAAAACAACATTCATATCTCTCCAGGCATTCAAATTGACATTCAGCGAGGTGGTGTCTGTAAACAAGCAATCTATACCTAAATTGAGAATATGCTTTGGATAGTTGAGCGTTTCATCAGAATCATTAGTGATGGCACCCTGATGTCTGCTTTCATCCAACTTGCCAAGGGCATAGGAATAGTTGCCGTAAACAGAGAATTTACTACCCAGTTGTGTTCTCGCTTCCAATTCAACGCCTTTGGTTGTAACCTCACCCAGGTTTTTATATCCCTGCGGAGTGTTATTGGCATCAAAGGAAATGTAGTCTTCGATGTTCATGATATAAAGATTAACTGCAAAATGGTTCTTTTCCTTTTTCCAGAACAACTGAACGTCTATAGAAGATATTTTTTCAGAATCGGTAACACGTAAAATATCCTGGGTTGGTCCGCGGGTTGTATCCACAATTTTACCGACAGTTTTAGAATAAACGGCTGCAGGCCTTAAATAACCCGTGTTATAAACGCCCTTTAACGTCAAATCTTCGGTAATATTAAAGATGACGCCGCCGCGTGGGAGAACAATCCCCTTATCTTCACGGAAGTCATTCTTATCATAGCGTCCGCCTAAAAAGAGGTCGAATTTATCAAATGATCCAAGCCATTCAGAATAAACCGCATAGTTATTGTCATAACCGGATTCAACACCCAGGTAAGGAAGCCCTGCTCCTGAACTCGGATCGGCATCATAAGGATAGTTTTGATAAATATCAAAACGGGCATCTCTGTTAGGCCCGATTTTTGTTCTGACGCCTTTGAGACCTGCCCTCAAATTTTGCGTATCAGAGAGTTTAAAGGTTCCGAGGAATTCTAATCCAAAAGCCATCTCTTCATTCGTTTGATCCTGCATTATGGTTTTGCTTGTATTGGGTTTAAAGAACGTTCCTTCAGTCGGAAAACGGTTCTGCAGCAGATAATCACCGTAAACAGTGCTTTCAAGAGTGATCGTGTCACTGAAAGGATGAGTATTTTTATATTCCAAATAAGCTTTTCTCATCATGAGATCAGAACCAGCAGATTCCATCCATGTATCCCAAGGATAGGTAACGTTACTTTCAACAACACGGCCAATTAATTTGTTTTCTCCCATGTTGACTTTCCCATACAATTCATAGCCTTCCCTGTGCTGATCAATAGGCGGCCAATCGCCGATTTCACCCCATGGAAATTCTATATTTCCTTCAATATTTTGAGCATCAGCTTTTGACCAGGCATTGCCGGGACCGGTTTTATCAGGACGATCATAACCTTTTGATTTCCAATAGGTGAAAGAAACCATAGCATTTGTTTTTTCCTCAATGCCAAAGGTGGTCAGATAACTGTAACTTTCCATCCCATCGCCGTCACCATAGGCAACACTTGCTTTTTGCATCCTGTCAGTAGCGCCATCTTTTGTGATAATATTGATGATTCCCCATACTGCTGAAGAACCCCAAAGCACTGAACCAGGGCCACGAATGATTTCAATTTGTTTGACTTTATCAAGGGTGGGCAACATATCCTGCTGCTGATAGCCCTGACCGAGGATACTGTTCTGCTGATGACCGTCAATTAACAGAAGAAGATGATCCGTGCTGTCAGCACTGATTCCGCGGCTCGTCATCTGCGTCCAGGAAGCCTGAACTGACGGGAAAAATCCCGGCACCCTTTTTAAGACTTCGTAAAGGGTTCTTGCACCTGAACGGGCCATATCTTTTTCCGTAATAACGGTCACTACAGACGTTGCCCTATTGACAGACTGCGAGGTTTTTGAAGCTGTAATTATTTCTGGGATTTCTTCAAACAATAAATACTCCAGACCTTCTTCCGTAGTATCTCCGCCTAAAGAAAAAGCCGGGATGACTAAAAAAGAAAATAATGAAATAATAAAAAAGGTTTTAATCGTTTTACACATAGTAGAGATTCTCCTCTTATTCAATTTTGTTCATATGATGTCATTGTCCGATCGATAAAAGTATGAATTGATATAAAAATAGATACACCTCCTGTCATGATCAAGGTTACAAAAAATGATATTTATACATATAATTTGTTATACCTACAGAATATCCTTATCTTGTCAAGATAAGATTTGGATAACTCAATCCCTTGAATTAAAGTTAAGAATTCAGAATAAGTTAGAGAGAAGTCTATTGATTAAACATGTTAAGCTGTCGAACAAGTTCCCTTCACCTTCATTTTCTTTATAAAAAAATCGAAATAATCAATTTTTCTCGCAGGAAAATTCTTATGAACAGTGCATGATGACCGCTGTAATGTTTGAAAAACAGATTTTACCCGGAAGCTTTGAGGCAACCTTAAATCATGTGATCAACAAAATGGATCTGTCTATTTTGCTGATACTTTTTGAACCTTCTTGCTGCCCGTCCGGCCAAAGTAAATTCTAATTACTTGAACACTTTCTTCAGTTCTGATGGCAATACAGACGTAGTAGTCATTTGAGCGTTATCTTCTGGAACAGACGGTCCAATTTTTCCGCACCGCTCAGCCAGGTGAACTGCCTGGCCTGGATGCGTGCCTTGGCCTGGAGTTTTTTTATCGTGTCTTTATTTTCATGAAGGGACATTAACGCCTTCCACAGGGAATCCGGATCGTCCGGATCAATGCAGATCCCCGCCTCGCCGATCATGAACGGGACCTCCCCCACGGCATGCGCCACGATCGCCTTTCCGGCACAAAGATATTCCGCTATCTTCAAAGGGGATTTGCACTCCGTCACCTTCGTTTTTTCAAAACAGGCGATGGCAACGGAGGCGGCTTCCAGCCAGATGGGAATGCTTTCATGCGGAACCGCTCCGGTGAAAATGACCTCCTCCTCCAGTCCCAGCGAGTCTTTCAGGGATTCCAGCCTTCTCCTGTCATAGCCATCACCCACAATCAGCGTTTTGATCCGTTTCCCATTTTCCTTTAATTTCCTGCAGGCATGTAAGAGCAATTCTGCATATTGCGCCCCGTGAAGCTGGCCGATGTAAATCTGGGTGTCCCCGTTTAAATGATAACGTTCTTTGATCTGCCTGACGTCGTCCAAAGACACCTCAACCGGATCCGCTCCCACGGGAATTTTAACGACCCTGTCTTTTTCGATCCCGTACGATAAAACCTTGTTCATGAGAACATCCGATGAAACCGAAACCGAATCACAAACACGCGGCAGAATCCATTCAAGCGCCCCCAGCAGGTACCCTGTCCAGTAGGAAGACGTTTTTTTTCCTGAAAAATAAATGGCTGTCTCGTTGTCATCCCAGTCGTAATGGATCCATTTTTTCTCAAGCCACGCGGAAATGACAGAAGGAACAGAACAGTAATAAAACGCTTTCTGAAAATGCACGATGTCCGCGTCTTTGATCAGTTGTCTTAATATCCGGATCTTTTTAAAAAAATAAACAAGCGAGAGTTTCCTCGACAAAGAAACGATTTTCATCCCGTCCTGGACAAAAGGCTCCTGCGGAAAAGAATCCAGGGTGAATGTCACGAGCGTCACGTCATGCCCCATCTTTGCCAGCTCCCTTCCAAGGGTTTTAATGCGTATGGTCCAGGGTTCCTTGTGGCTGAAAATGTCATGGGGATGAATCATGACGATTTTGTAATATTTTGTCTCCACAGCCATTTCACAGCGGCTGCAGAGGTGCTCGGGCTGAAGAGGGCTTTCACCCCGGATGACATTTCTTATTTTCTCATAGTCAGCGGAATGCCAGATTTCATGGATGCTTTTTTCCCTCACATTGCCCAGCACATGACGCCTCCTCCAGTCCATGCAGCATAAAACCACGTCCCCGTTATGGAGAATGTGCATCATCTTCCGGCTCCAGATGGAATGGCAGCTGTTCATCCTTTGATTGACCGGAGCCGGGATCGAAGGAACGTTCCCTGCCCGGCTGATCCCCCCTTCATGATTGGAAATGCGCATGACACCCAGGTCTTTCCAGAAAGCGACTTCGTCTTTGACCTCCTGTTCGGTAAACAGGTTCCATTTGAAAAACGTGATCATCACGAATTCAGGGCCACGGACGGCAACGGCCTTTTTTACAAACGCCTCCACATACTTCCGGACTTTCTCATAGGGCAGCCCCATGCTGGATTCGTAACTGGCTTTTGTGTGCCCGAAAAAAGAAATGCCGATCCAGTCTAAAGGCGAATCCAGGATTTCGTCGCCGCATTTTTCATCGATCAGCGACCCGTTGGTCAGAAAATGAACGCATGCTCTGGGAAATCTCCTTTTCATGATCGTGATCTTTTGGATGAGCTGTTTATCCAGAAGCGGCTCATTCATGAGACCGGGAATGAGATTGATGAGATGCTCCTGATACGGCTGGCAGTCATCCAGTATTTTTAAAAACAAATCCTCCTCCATCCTTCCGTGAGGCAAATCCGGCGAAACGGATGGATAGGGGCAGAATCCGCAGGAGGCGTTACACTTTGAGATCGTCTGGAACATGATCCGTTCAGGAAAATCCGGAATCAAAAAGTTACGTTTGAGAAGAAAATCTGTTGCTTTATTTTGCATTCATGGAGCTTCTATATAATTTACCCTTTAATCCAAAAAGGGATTCAGACAGGATAAGTATAAAAATTCGCATCAATGCGAAATTAAATCCCGTCAATCCTGTTGATCCTGTCTGAAAAATATTATTTATTCATGTAATTTGTGTTATTCGTGATAAAAAAATATTAATAATTATTTATTAGTCATTTTTCTTAAAAATGGTAAATCATTACCCATTATCCATACCAAAGGTGAAAACATGAAAAAAGTAAATTCTTGCCTGATGATAACACTGACCGCCATTCTGCTGATTCCCTTGTCTATTCTCCTGGCCGATGAAATAAAAGATTCCATCAATGATGCGCTTCAGAAATATGATCAGGGCGATTATTCCGGGGCAGCCGGAATGCTGGATTACGCGGCCCAGCTGATCCGCCAGAAAAAAGCAGAGCAGTTAAAAGCGTTCCTTCCCAAGGCCCCTGACGGATGGACCTCAAACGACGCGGCCACCATGGCCATGGAAGTCGCCATGTTCGGGGGAGGTTCTTCCGCGGAAAGACAATACACCAAGGACACTTCCAGCGTCTCCGTCAAGATCATGACAGATTCACCGTATCTTCCAACCATGATGATGATGATGACCAATCCGGCAATGGCCGCTTCCGACGGCGGCAAATTAACCAAAATTAAAAATCAGCAGGCCATCATTAAATACATCGCAGAGGTCCAATCCGGCGATATCAATATCGTGGTTGCCAACCGGTATCTGGTGACCGTCAGCGGCACGCAAGTTTCTCTTGACATTTTAAAGAGTTTTGCCGAAGATATAGATTATACAAAATTAACATAACATATTCTTTCGCGGATGTAGTTCCCTTCCCCCCTTTTTCTTTCTCGGGGCTATGTCCGCGATTCATTGAAAGGGAGCTTCGAAAGAAGCTCCCTTTTTTTATTATCATTAAATCTTTTTTTCACCACGCAGGACACGGGTTTGTCACCATGACTTGATGGCATGATGAATCTCAGATGACAGATTTCAAATCTCAAATTACAGGCGTTTCGCCTGCTTTCGGTAGTGGCGGAACAAATTCTTTTAGAAAGTTTCGGAATTGACAAACTCTGGTTGTCGAAAGGCTTTGCCGAAGATTTACCGGATTAATTATCAGGATGATCTTCAGATTTTGAAATGCTCGGAGTCGGCCCGTTTGAGCCATTGCTCGAGCGTCTGTGCAGACTCATCCTTTTTGGAAAGGGTGGGATTCTTTACCGGCCAGTCAATGCCAATACAGGGGTCGTTCCATAAAATGCCGGATTCGGCCTTGGGATTATAAATACCGGTGCATTTATACTGCACTTCGGCAAAATCAGACAGCACGCAGAATCCCCTCGCGAAACCAGCCGGGGCCCAGACGAGTTTTTTGTCTTTTGCAGAAATTTCCATGCCGAACCATTTGCCGAGTGTCGGGGAATCTTTGCGGATATCCACCGCCACCACAAAGGCAGAGCCGTATGTGACGCGCATCAGCTTCCCCATGGGAGGGGCCCATTGAAAATGCAGTCCGCGGACAACCCCCTTTTCCGAACGGGAATGGTTGTCCTGGGGAAAAAGCCAGGGCAGTCCCAGAGATTTAAACTGGTCCTCCCTGAACGATTCCATGAAGAACCCTCTCTCGTCTTCAAACACCTCCGGCTGCAGCACAACCACATCACCCAAATGAGTTGATTCTATCTTCATTTCCATTAGCTGTTTTCTCCTTACTTCCAATATAATGCCCGGTTCCCTGAAACATATTCCAGGGATAAACAATTTGAAACCACGAATAACACGAATAACACGAATAAAAAACAGAAAAAATATTTATTTCACCACGGATGACACGGAGTTTGTCATCATGCCTTTAAGGCATGATGAATCTCAGATGACAAATTTCAAATCTCAAATT
>JAFGBW010000230.1 GCA_016932965.1 Candidatus Auribacterota bacterium | reverse complement strand
TCCGCGGATTTTATCTTCAATAAAGATTCAGACAGGTTTGCCGCAATAGGGGCAAAAAAGCCAGTCATGGGCAAGGGGTTTACTGCAATGGGTTTTATCCGCTTCCATGACGCGTGTGGAATCAAAGATCATGGTGGTATTGGTCTGGGAGTTCTGGAGCGTCTGATAGACCATGAGGGTCTCTCCGATGAGGATGATGTCTCCGTATTGCAGCGTCCGGCTCTGGGTGAGTTTGAATCCATTTACAAAGGTTCCATTGGAACTGTTTAAATCCGTGATGGAAAATTCCGTGCGGTTGATTTTTTCGATCTTGCAATGTTTGCTGGAGATTTTTTTGTCATTGATGACAAGAGAACAGTCATTGTATCTTCCGATAATATTTTTTGTCCTCAGAATAAAAATTTTTCCCTGATCCGATCCTTCCAATATGACTAACTGGCCCATTTAGCTTAATCTCACCCCCGTATTATTTTGTGAAACAAAAAAGTGAGAGATTCCTTTTCCGATGTGAAGAGCGAATTGATTGATCATGCCGGTGACTTCACTGAGAAAGGCATCCATGAATGATCCCGTGCAGCGGAGTTCCTCCAATACCACAGGCTCTTTGATGACGCTGTTCAGCCACTTGATGGCTTCTTCTTTTCCGCCCAGCTCATCTGCCAATTTGTATTTGATAGCCTCCTTGCCGGTATAGAAGACGCCGCTGGAGACCTGTTTTGTTTCTTGTGGATTCAAGCGGCGGTTTTGCGCCACGTTTTGAACGAATTCAGCATGAATTTGGTCCAGAACAGACTGGATATAGGCTTTTTCTTCATCAGTCTGGCTCCTGAACGGATCCCCGATATCTTTTAAATCACCGGCCACCTGTCTTCTGTAATTGATATTGAACTGTTTAAGAAGATCTTCGAATCCGAAACTGTTCGCCAGGACCCCGATGCTGCCGGTAATGGACAACGGATGACAGACAATATGGCCTGAAGCGGACGCAATCCAGTATGCGCCGCTGGTCCCGATTTCCTGAATCCAGGCCGCCGTGGGGAGGTTGCACTCCCTGATGGCCCTGGCAATTTCAGCCGATGCCACGGGGGTTCCGCCTGGAGAATTGATTTCAAGAAGAATCCCCTTGATTTTTTTGTTTTTCGCGATTTCTTTCAATAATTTGACGACTTTGCCGGATCGGACCGTATTCCAGTCATCGAAGAATTCTTTGGGGTCATCCGTGACAATAGAGCCTTTGAGTTTAATATGAGCGACATTGCCCTTGTTTTTTTCCCCTAGAAAAATACCCGCTGTAATCCCCAGCGTCACCAGGATTCCAATAAAAGCCATGAACCGGTAAAACCATCTGAATATAAAACAGCTTTTCCAGCCAGCGCTCATTTTTATTATATCCTTTCCGCAACAAGGTCCCCGACTTCAGTGGTGGAGTATCCCATTTTGCCTGCTCCAAGACTTTTCAGTTTTTTTGCAGTCACATCCATGACGGCATTTTCAATGGCAATGGAAGCTTTTGTCTCTCCGAGAGTGTCAAGCATCATGGCGCCGGCACAGATCGAAGCCAGAGGATTGATGACGTTTTTTCCTGTGTATTTGGGTGCAGACCCGCCGATGGGTTCGAACATGCTGACGCCTTCGGGATTGATGTTCCCTCCGGCTGCGATCCCCATCCCGCCCTGGGTGATGGCGCCCAGGTCCGTGATGATGTCGCCGAACATGTTTTCCGTCACGATCACGTCAAACCATTCCGGATTTTTGATCATCCACATGGTGGTGGCATCCACGTGATAATATTCCCTCTTGATGTCGGGATAATCTTTCCCCCCGATTTCATTGAAGGCACGTTCCCAGAGATCAAACACATAAGTCAAGACGTTGGTTTTTCCTGAAAGGGCCAGTGTTTTTCTTTTATTGCGTTTTTTTGTGTATTCAAAGGCATAGCGTAAACAGCGTTCAACCTGAAACCGGGAATAAGTCATGTTCTGGATGGCCACTTCCTGCGGGGTCCCCTGCATCATGATCCCGCCCATGCCTGTGTACATGCCTCCTGAATTCTCCCGGACAACGACGTAATCAATCTGTTCAGGGGTTTTATCCTTGAGAGGGGTTTCAACACCGGGATACAGTTTGACCGGACGGAGATTGATGTACTGGTCCAGCTCAAAACGAAGGCGCAGGAGGATCCCTTTTTCCAAAATGCCGGGCTTGACATCCGGATGGCCGATGGCACCCAGGAAGATGGCCTGAAATTTTCTCATTTCATCAACGGCAGAGTCCGGTAGGACTTCACCGGTCTTTTTAAATCGTTCACCCCCGAAGTCATAGTGAGTATAATCCAGTTTAAAGCCATATTTGGCGGATGCGGCGTTTAAAACTTTGAGCCCTTCGTTGACGACTTCAGGACCTGTTCCGTCCCCGGGCAGCACCGCTATACGATATGTTTTGTTTTTATCCATGATGCGTTCCTTTTGTTTGTTGATTTTTAGGGAAAGTTTCATATCATGAAGGCCGTATTTCGTCTATGAATAATTGAAGGAGGATTGAAAACAAAATGGGAGAAGAAAAACAAACTGCTTTTGCCGGAAATCAGAAGACCGGGGAATGGTTTCTGGCAAAAATCGAAAAAAAATTCGTCCAGACTTACGTGTCCAAAGTGCCGCGATGTCTCGAGACCTATCATCTCACGCTCATGACGGTTTTGTGGAGCGCATTGATTCTGGTATTCAGCTATCTGGCCGGAAAGAATCTGCACTGGCTATGGCTCGTTTCGTTCATGATCGTCATGCAATACATCACGGATGTTTTTGACGGAGCTGTCGGAAGAATCAGGGACACCGGTCTCATCAAATGGGGATATTACATGGATCACTTCCTCGATTATGTTTTCATGAGCTCCATTCTGATCGGATGGGCATTTATTCTGCCGGAACACTGCAGGATGAGCCTGTTCTTCATTTTTGCGTTATCAGGGGCGTTCATGGTCAATGCCTTTCTCACTTTTTCCGTGACCAATGAATTCAACATCGGATATTTCAATCTGGGGCCTACTGAAATGAGGATTATTTTCGTGATTGTGAACATGCTGATTATTTTTTTTGGAACCCGTTTTTTGGAATTGACTCTGCCGTATATCCTGGCCGTTTTAATGACGGCCCTGATTGTGACAGTCTACAAGGCGCATAAACTGGTTTGGAAAATAGACATGGACAATAAAAAATGAGTATTCAGACTTCGGGAGTCAGAATCGGGAATCGAAGCCCCTGGGGATTTCAAAAAATTATCCATGATATCATTTTTTCTGAATTTTCAATTCCTGCTAGTTCACTAATTCTTTCGTCCTTTTATATCTTCAGTCTGAAGTCTGAGCCGGAGGAGTTTTAACTCAGTATCAATCATGCTTCATTACGCTTCTTCAGATAAAAAAGTAAACCAGTCGCTCATCGTTTCATTTTGGGACGGTATTTTTGCCGCCAGCATGACCGGATTTATTCAGGATTATTTCACTCCTTTTCTTCTCACGCTGGGTGCCTCGGCAAGACAGATAGGAATTTTCAGCGCCCTTTCGAATCTGTGCGCATCACTGGTCCAGGTAAAAAGCGCGGACACGGCGGAAAAATGGAAATCACGGAAAAAAATCATCAATATTTTTGTCTTTTTCCAGGCGACCATAATCTTGATCATGGCTTCGGCAATTATTTTACACCAGAAAAGCATTTTTTTTTACATCGTGATCCTCATGTTTTTTACTTCGCTCGGCGCATTTGCCTTGCCTGCATGGGGAAGCCTGATGTGCGATCTTATTCCGGATAAGAAAAGAGGGGAATATTTCGGCTGGAGAAATAAAATCCTTGGACTGGTTACTGTCATCACGTCTTTTGTATCAGGTTATCTCATCTACACAGCAAAAAGAATGGGACATCTCGTTGCCGGCTTTGCCCTGATATTTTTTCTGGCTTACGTCTGCCGGATGATCTCGTTGTTTTTTTTGACGAGGATGCACGACCCTTCCCCCCAGGAGAGGGAACAAAAACCGTTGTCCTTTTTTAATTTCATCCTTCAGATCAAAAAAAACAACTTCGGCCGTTTCGTCCTTTTTATTTCGCTCATGAGTTTTTCAGTCAATCTTTCTGCCCCCTTTTTTTCCGTCCTGATGCTCCGCGACCTGCATTTCAGCTACATGCAATATACGTTAGTCATGATCTCTTCGGCTCTGGTCATCATTCTTTCAAACAGAAGATGGGGCGTTCATGCGGACAGAATGGGCAATCTCCGGATCATCCGGTTTACCTCCCGTTTCATCATTTTTGTGCCGGTTTTGTGGCTCGTCAACCAGAATCCGTTTTATCTGGTCGGAGTGCAGATTATATCCGGTTTTGTCTGGGCCGGATTCAATTTATGCGCCGGAAATTTTATCTATGACGCCTGTACCAGGGAGAACCGGATCCGGGGTATTGCCTACTACAACGTCACAAACGGATTTTTTCTCTGTCTGGGGTCGCTTCTCGGCGGGATTCTGTCCCACTGCCTGCCGTCTTTAATGGGCACCCCCATCTTCAGCCTTTTGATCGTGTCCGCCGCTGCAAGACTGCTGACGTTCCTGATTCCCTTCCGCCTGGAGGAAGTCCGGCCTGTCGAAGAAATGCGAAGTCTGGCCCTTATTTTCAGCATGATCCGGCTCCCCCATTTTAAAGGGGATGAGCATTGATTATATAAGGAAAATTATCGTCCCTGCTAAAGCACGAGCAGACATCGATAGGCATAACAGCTTAAAATCATTTTCACCACGGCAGGACAAGGAGGGAGGAAGGAATTGAGACTCGAAGCCAGGACGGAGAAGAGGGACAGCTTGCCTGCCTGAAAGGCAAGGGCAGGATGGCCCTAGTCCAATTTAGAATTAAGAATTGAGAATGGAAAGGGGAAATGAGAATGAAGACTCG
>JAFGBW010000028.1 GCA_016932965.1 Candidatus Auribacterota bacterium | reverse complement strand
TTAAAGGGAATATCGGAAGTCCAGAAGCCTCTGCATTATGCGGAAGAGGAAGAACAATCAAAGGAATTGATATTACAGAACTTAGAACCTTGTGAGAAATGGAATGCGGCACCGCGCCCCCTGTTCTTATTTTGACGCGTTGAATTATACATTACTAAATTGATTTCCATACAGAAAAATTTCACGCTTTTTTAAACATCTTTTCTGTATTTCCCGAACCCTCCGGGCAATGCAGTGGCAACCCCTGTTAGTCCAATTTTTAGACAGGATTAACAGGATTTATAGAATTATTTTTTGAAATCTTATTTTATAAAAAAATGAAAATCGTGCTAGATTTAAGCCGCTTTTACAGTACCAATTTGATAATGCAATCCGGTTCTGTTTAGCTGATCCTGCAAGGCAATCCTTACAAACTGCTCCTTGGATTTTCCTAATATCCCGGCAAACTTTTCCGCTAATTCAGGGCCGACAAACCGTCTGCCCTTTTCTATATCGCATAGGTTGGCTCTTGGTATTCCCAATATCCTTGCAAATTCCGCCTGAGATAATTCTTCCCCAAGCCTTGTGGATTGGAGAATCTTGGACATGGTCAATGGACCGCCTGTCAGTTTTTCTAAAAATTTTCTGGCATCGCTTTTTTTCTTAATAGTCATGTTTATTGACCTCCTCAACAGAGATATATTCAATTATGTCATTTATAATCCGATAAAACGCTCTATAGGCTTTTGATAACCTTATAGAATGCTGTCCTAATCTCTTTCCCTTGCATAGTTCATCATGATACCCCCTGCACTTTCTCGCTTCTTCCAAACCATTTTCTTCCACGAGATCAATCCATTCATATAAGGCTTGAGCAATATAAACCGGTACCCTTGTTAAATCCCTTTTAGCATTCTTACTTAATTCAACTGTATTGATCATGATTATATTGTAACCATAAATTGGTTACAATATCAATATTTATTTTAACCAATTATGTTACATCTTTCAGAAATCTTCATTTTCATCGTTTTGACAATTATTTCATCATCAGGTATTCCCCTGTCAAAAAAGGGGGTAAATCCATGCAATCTGTTGTTGCCATTCCAATTCCTGTAAGACGAAAACGCCATTACCGGAAATACCATACCAACGTTAAACTGTTCATTTCTCAGGGCGGTGATTCGCATGAGCTGAAATTCTTCATTCCAAAATCCACCCTCCATAGGTTCAGACAGGCTTCATCATCTGAATTTCTTGATCTGGATTCAGCCCCTTCAGTATTCAAAAATCTTGTTCTCGCTTTCAGATCAGATACATTAAAATATTACCACAGGATCGCTTCTTCTGTCTCAGCCATGTATCGCTCGATGCTCTTTTCTCTCAATAAGGGAAAAGAAGTGTTTGAACAATCAAAGCCGTTTATCCTTAAAAAAATCAACGACATCAGAGACAGCATCTCCCTGAAATACGCTCTTGAGCTTTTTGATCTCCCCCCTTCCCGGTTCTTTTCCTGGATGAATGACAAACCCTGCCTGAACACCATCTCCGGCTTATGCGCCAGACGATTCCCGAACCAGCTTCTTCATCATGAAGTCCATCTCATTGAAAAGTATCTCAGCAACCCTCAATTCTCCCACTGGCCCCTTATATCTGTCTTTTATCAGGGTGTCCGTGACCGGATTTTTCACTTCAACCATGCCACTTTCTATAAATATGCCCGTATGATCGGAATCGAACGCTTTAAACCCAAACACAGAAGAAAAAATCATCATCAGGGCGTCAGGGCATCTCTGCCCAATGAAATCTGGCACGCGGACACCACCAGATACAGAACTGTCAATAATGTCCTTATCTGGCTGTATTTCATCACGGACAACTTCTCCAGATTCATCCTCGGCTGGAAGGCTTCCCTTGAATGCTCCGCTAAAATCCATCATGAACTCCTGAAAGAAGTGTTTGAAAAATATGTTAAACCCGGAAGCCGTTTCCCTCTCATACAATACATGACCGATGACGGAAGCGAAAACAAAGGCGAAGTGAAGCAATTCATCGAATCCCATGAGGATCAGATCCAAAGAATCATTGCCCAGATTGACGTGTCCTGGTCCAACAGCATGGCCGAAGCGGTCAATAAACAGATGAAATACAACTACCTCTTCAGAAAAGACCTCTTTGGTCTTGAGGATACGATACAATATCTGGAATTCGCGGTGAATGAGCACAATTACGTCAAACCCCACGGGGAATTGAAATCACTCACGCCTTTTGAAGCCTATTCCTGTCTGGAACCGGACTGGAATAAACAGAAAATCCTCCTTGAAAACGCCAGACAGAAAAGAATCGAGGAACATCAGAAAATCATATGTCAAAACCATGATGAAACCAGAAAATGGGATTTGAGTTGATCAAAATGAAAATAGATCGGATTTGATTTGTTGAATTATTAATGCTTTGACCGAAAATCAGGTGATCCGGCTGTTCCCCCTGCCGCTCTTTCACCCCTTCATGAGGCTTTTTTCATGGTTCCAATTTCGGAACCTTTTTCTTCAGATTCCCGTGTGAGCGTGCTCTGCCGATTATCACGGATACTCCCTGAAAATTCTTGAAAAAATGGCAACGGCTTTGAACCAAAGATTAACCATCAATTTTGAACCGTTAAAATTAGGCTGATGCTTAAGG
>JAFGBW010000229.1 GCA_016932965.1 Candidatus Auribacterota bacterium | reverse complement strand
TGAATATCAGGCTGTCCAAATCCAACAGGTTGTTTTCATTCAGATAACTTTTATATCGTTTGATAAGGGTTCCGGTTTCAGATTCCTGTGGTTTGTTCTGCGTATGAGAAAATGCCATCTTGTCGGACAGGCTGATTTCCCCGATCACAGACTGAATCGCTGAAGAACTTAAATCAGGAAAAAGATAGTGCATGATGGCCATTCTTTCTTCCCCGTCCACAATCATCTGTTTGGATGAAGCGCTGTCTTCCAGTATGGAAAGACAAAGCCGGTGAATGGTGCAGACCGTCAGGGAATCAGCTTTCTTCCCCAGCAAACCCTGAAGCCGTGTTTTCATTTCATTGACTGCGCGGTTTGTGAAAGTAATCGCCAGAATGGATTCAGGAGATTTGTTTTTTTTCAGAACCAATGATGCGATTTTTTTGGTCATCGTCCAGGTCTTGCCCGTGCCCGGCCCGGCTGTGATGATGAGAGCCGGATCTTCATTTTCCACCGCCAGTTTCTGTTCCTGATTCCATTCCCTGCCTGCCGGAACGGAAACAGGCCGGGGTTCATTCAATTCCTTCTTCACGGGCCGGCTTTTAACAGGGGCTTTTGTTTTCGGACCCATTAAACCTGAAAAAAGATTTCCCTGTCCCAACAGGTTTTCCCGTTCCTTTTCCCTGAAAATTTTGATGATCCCGTATTCCCCGTCATAGCCCGGTTCTTTGATCACGTTTCCTTCCCTCATCCTGTGAATCGCCTCTTTTAAAAGCGGGTTGGAATCATGCTCAAATTCCGTTTCAGGAAGATGATGAAGCACGTTGAATTCCGATCCATATTGCGATATAAGCCTCCCGTATTCTTCACCGGTTTTTTTGGACTGAATGGAGATCCCCAGTGTTTCAGCCGCCACTTCCTTCAAGGGGATCAGATGATGGAAATCCCCGGATGGGTTTGGTTTCTCCGGTTTTTTCCTGTCAGCGATCTCCCAGACCCGGTTCATCACGCCAATCGTCAGCTCTTTCCCGCATACCGGACACAGGGAATGGTGCTTTTTGGTTTCTTCAGGATGCAACATGACATGGCATTTGCGGTGGCCGTCAAAATGGTATTTCCCTTCTTCAGGGAAAAATTCAATGGTGCCTGAAAACCCCTGTTTGGTTTTCAATGCCTTGAACAGTGAAAAATAATCCATGGGGCAATTAAAGAGATTGGCCTCCCTGCCTAGTTTTTCAGGAGAGTGGGAATCAGAATTGGAAATCAGAGAATACCTGTCCAGGGAGGAAACCATCCAGTTCATGTCCGGGTCCGATGACAGCCCTGTCTCCAAGGCGAAAATGTGTGAAGTCAGGTCTTCAAAACATTCCTCCACTGAGTTGAATCCGGATTTGGACCCCAACAGCGAAAACCACGGCGTCCAGATGTGCGCCGGAACAAGGTAAGCTTGTTCGGAGATTTCCAAAATGATCTCCAGGAGATGTCTGGCATCAAGCCCCAATATAGGCCGACCGTCTGATTCAATATTGCCGATAGCAGCCAGTTTGGCGTTGATTTTGGCCGCGGACACCAGATCCGGCGCAAATACCAGATTGTGGTTCTTATACACGCGGTTGTTTTTTTTATAAATACTGCTGATCTCCACGCACAGAATAAACCGGGTTTTCCCGGTGTCTGCCTTGAGATGGTTTCCCAGAGAGATCTGTTTCGGGTTCTTTATCTTGTAAAGACCGGGTTCCGCCTCAACCAGGTTTTCCCGGATTTCACTGTACCACTCAGGATGGCTGAAATCCCCGGAGGCCAGGACCTGGATGCCTTTTATATGCGCCCAGGCAGACAAGATGTCCAGCCTGTTTTCAGGGGACGTGGCCCTGGATAAATGGGAATGAATGTGCAGATCCGCTATGAAAGACATGCCAGAATCCTGTTATGTTATTTGTTCCGGAAGAACCTTTATGAATAAAGGTTCTTCCGGACCTTTTCCAAACACTTTTATTGGACGATTTGTTTTTTCTGTCCCAGAAAAATCAAATCGTGATAGTGTATATTAAATTCATAAAAAAGAAAAATACATTATCATCATGGATCATGGAAGACGCTGAGTACAGTTCCTCAAAAGTCGCGAACAGTATCGCCTTTGTCCTCATCTGTTTTTTCTTCTATCAACTGGTCTTTCAAAATAAAGAAACCATTTTTCTGGATCATCTGAATCTCGCATACCATGAGGCGGGACACCTCTTTCTCTCCTGCGGCAGCCAGACCCTTCACATCCTGGGCGGAACGCTCGGTCAATTGTTCTTCCCCCTGTTGATCGCCGTCGTTTTTTTCATGAAAGGCCAGAAATTCGCATCCTCTGTCATGGGGTTCTGGTTTTTTGAAAACTTCATGAACATCGCCCGGTACGTGGAAGACGCTGAAGAAACCCGGCTCCCCCTGGTCGGCGGGTTCGGCGGCCCCGTCATCCACGACTGGAATTGGCTTTTGTCCGAATGGAATTGCCTGGACCAATGCTACGTCTACGCAGACAGACTGCGTTTCATCAGCAAAGCCGGCATGAGCCTCACCTTGATCATCGCTTTTGTTTTATTGATCGCTTCTTTCAGAAAGAAAAGCGGGGAATAAGGGGGTAAGCTTGGGGAAAAAACTTTTTATAAAAAGTTTTTTCCCCATACCCCTTTTTCAAAAATTTTTAAATGATGCGTGGAAAGGTTTTTCAGGAAAAAACCTTTCCGTGCATAAATTTTTTTAAAAGAGTTTCGGGTAAAACCTTATTTCATCAATTAATAATTTTTTTTGTGAAATTCGTGTATTTCGTTAAAATTATTTTCCCTTTCATAATTCATGATTTCCATTCTCTGTTGACTATTTACTAGAAAAGAATAGGGAATGGAGTTACTGATTAACTTATTTAAAAAATAAAATCGTATAACTATAATCAGGCGCAGAAAATCGCGGGATTTTTTTTCAGGGCCGCCAGCGAGCTGATTCCCAGATGCGCCGCGCTTAAAGGATCCTTTCGGCTTAAGCTCTCCTGTAACACCGTTTCCACATCGGCTTTAGTGAATCCTTCGACCCCTTCGTCTAAGGCAATGCGCAATAAATCTGCGGCCATGTCGAGTCTGCCCCCTTCTATGCAATGCAGCATCCATTTTTTGACCAGACGCGCGTCGATTAAGGGATTTTTATTCTCTATAATTTCGGCAGCAGCCGTATAAGCATAATCGATGTCCGGCGTTTTCCCTAAAGATTGGAAAAACGAATCGACTTCCTGTTCAGCCGCAGCCAGAGTAAAGCCTTCTACCCCTGCGCCTGCCGCCGCAAAATCGATTACATAAAGAAGGTAATTCCGCTCCTCCAACGGGCGGCTTCTACCGGTAGTATCGGCAAGACGCTCTCTCCATATTGGAAGCATTTCTTGACAACCGGCCACATGATATACCAAGGATGCAACTGCAATCTCAGCCGCTTTAACGGGATAATGGGTGAAATAAGTATCAAAAAGGTGATTGATTGATTCAACCGTGATGGATGCATGAAAACGACGAATAATCTTTTTAATAAAAGCAACCGGAAGATTAGAACCTTCCCATATTTTTTTAATGATCTCATCAGCTTTTTCCGGATAGGTTTCAAACAATAATAATAAAAATTTCCGCGCACGAACGTTTCGTCCTTGCATAAAATGAGTATTGATATCACGTATTGCCGCGTCATAAGTTGACACAACGTCCGGAGTGCGGGCATAAAACTCCGGCCCAATATATTTTTCTATAATAGCGTTGACCGCTTCTTTCTGTTCCGGAGGCGGCGGATCATCTTCGATATAATCCAGTATCATCTTCGCATGATCTCCTTCATGTTGTACCCCTTCGACTTCCCTGAAAGCCTGTTCAAGCATGACGGCAGTAACGCCGGGCAATCTCAAATGAAGAGCATGGAGCACCAGAAGTCCGGCGGCGTAGTAATCAAATGATCCCGGATCCAAATAATAATGGATAATTGGTACGACATATTTAGCGGCCTGGTCGGGAGTAAAAAGCCCTTTCTCCAAAGCGGATAAACTGAGTAAAGCCGTATCAAAAGGGTCAGATTGCGTTTCTCGTAATCCGGTATTTTGTTCGGCAGTTTGGACAATCAAATTTTCCAGTTTTATTCCTAAATTTTTTTGTGATTGGTCATCCCCCTCATCCAAGAAACCGGTGATTTTAGCGGTTCTGCTCTCGGGGGCCAGAAAGTCTAAAGCTGATACAAAAGAAGTCATGCAGGCAATTTGAATAAACAAAATATATGGAAGAATAAATTTGTATTGTATTTTACTGGCCGCCGTGTTCATGTATTATTGTTAAGTCAAAATATCAATGTTGTAAAGGGCACCCGTGGATATGATTCAGGATTTTCTCGTAATTTTCTTAAAGATAGGAAGTTATGAAGCAATAGAAAATGTATTTTTTCCGTGCAGCAGGAGTACGGGATGGTGTTAATGGATTAATTCATTCAGACAATCAAAAGGAAAAAGGCACATATCGAAATATCAATTTATCCCCTTTCTCTATCAACTAACAACCATTCAGTGTTTACTATTCATCATTTACTATTCTCTTCCCCACCCTTCTGCGGGAGTCTGTTTTGTCCATGAACGACAGCGGAGAATGCATTTCAACTCAACACTCCAATTCCTCTGCTATTCCGAACAAATATGAGGATTCAATAACTGGTGATTGGTGACTACTAGTGGCTGGAAAACGGCTCGAATAACTTCTATTTATTTCATTAAATGGTTATTTTGCCTCCATTCCAAATCCTCTATCATTCCTTCTATTTCCTATTATTTTTTGTTGTTAAGCTTAGGTTCTGTTCTTTTGAAAGTAATTCAGTTATAGACTTGTAATAGTGACTCAAATTTTCTATTTTTTTGAAAAATGGAAAACCTCACTGAATCGAGAAAACAAGCTGGAAAACCAGAAAGTGAAATAAGGATTTTCCTGCTTTATTTATTTCACTCGGATAGAGTTTTTAAACGGTTTATAGATTATTTTAGACAACGATGATTTGCTATCAATCATTAATTAATGCGGATCGTTTAAGGATAGTGTTGATTAAACCACGATTGGATTGGTCTAAAACGTGGGATTCCCTTTTTGAGCCTTTGGGGCTTATTTGCATTTCACAAGTTGCAAAGTCACTGGGAAATGAAGTCATCATTCTGGACCAGGCACAAAAAGAAAACAGAACATCATCAGGATTGTTGCTATCTTTAAAAAAAATCAAACCCCATTTGATTGGAATTACGTCCACAACACACGAGTTCCCGCATGCCTTAAATATAGCCAGACAAATCAAATCATGGAATCATGAAATTCCAATTGTATTCGGTGGTTATCACGTGAGTGGGAATAAGGAAGTATTGGCTGAAGATTCAGTGGATATGGTTATCAGAGGGGAAGGAGAAGAACCTTTTAAATCATTGCTGCAGGGCCTTGGTGATGAAAAAAAGATGAGGCAAATCAATGGATTGAGTTTTAAAACCAAACAGGAAATCATTCATAATCCGCCGCAGCCCAGAATAAAGTCTTTGGAATCTTTTGGCATTCCCTATAGAGATGATATGAATCCTTCACCATATCACTGGCTTGGAATCGCTGATGTCTGGCCGTTTGGTCAAAATTTTTTTACAGTTCAATCAGCACGTGGTTGTAGAAAAAAATGCGTTTTCTGTCAGACGCCGGTTATACGGGGAACTGAATTGATTCTTCGTCCTGTTTCCCAGGTTTTGGATGAAATTCAACTTTTATATACAAAATACAAAGCAAATTTGATTGCCTTTATTGATGAAGATTTTTCAGCCTTCCCGGAAAGAATTATGGAAATTTGCGATGGGCTCTTAACTCGCAACATTAAAATCCCCTGGTGCTCAACTGTCAGTGCTGAAAACGTAACTTCCGCATTGGCAAAAAATATGAGGAAAGCCGGATGTTGTTTTGTAAATTTAGGAATTGAAACAGGGAGCGATGAGGGATTGAAAAAAATAAATAAACAAACTTCCATCTCCCGAATTAAAACGACCGCCAAATATTTAATGGATGCGGATATTCAGATTTTGGGAACTGCAATCATTGGCTTTCCATGGGAAACAGAGGTTGATTTAAACCGAAATCTGGATTTTTTTCGAACTCTTCCCGTTGATATTCTGGGACTTTCCTTTTGTATTCCTTTTAACGGAACTCCTATCAGAAAAATAGCTGATTCCGAAAACTTAATTTTTGATTTCAATTTATCTCATTGGACTGGGGATTTTCCCGTTATGAAAACCCGTTTTTTAGATGAAGGTCGATTGAAATATTTTTTTAGGAAAATTCAGAGGGATTTTTATTTGGGCATTGGTTTTCGTACAAAAATTTTTCGTCTTTTTTGGAAAAAACCTTTCAGAATTTTTTCTCTGGGCACATCCATTTGTATTTCCACTTTTCATGGAGGAATAAAAACCAGGTTTTTTCCATAAAAAAAGAAACATAAAATGTAATACCCTGGATTAATTCTGGAGTATGTTCTTGCTCAAGCCAAAACGGGGGATGGGGACAGAGTCAAGGCAGTTAGTTAACGAATAAATCGATCCCGATTTATATAGCGCCAAAATAGGAATTGACTCAACATCAGAACATCGCAGGTTTTCCCCTTCAGGGTAAACACAATCCTGTTCATCCTGGCTAAAACAATCTTTTCCTTCTTCTGCGCCTCCGCGCCTATGCAGGAGTCTTTTTTTGGCGAGCGATTGCGGGCATTTCCGGATCCAGCTATTGGTTTACAAAGAGAAAGGAATTAATTAAAATGCATGGAATGAGAAAATTGAATCCCGTCATTCGTTTTTTTTCAATTTTGATCCTTTATTTTTCTTCTTTTCCTTCCAGTTTATGTGCCTCTGATGAAAACTGGACTCTGGAATGTCATGCAGCCTGGACAACCTACGGAATGAAAAACGTCATGGAAGGCAAAGCCGTATTTCCGCTTCCCAAGGGAAACGGTCCTGCAAAAGGGGAAGGACCCATGACCCTGAAGGCCACGGGAGTATTTTCAAACGGAAAACTGATTCTGGACGGTTACATTAAAGATGGTGTGCTGACATTCATCCCGAAAAGCTCGCTGACTACAGGTGTCGCGCAAACCTCTGCCGGTTCCGTGCCTCTGGATAACGCCGGATTAATGGTGGGCGGGAATAAACCCGTCAAAATCAACGTGGAAAACGGCGCAAAAGTCGTCCAGAACATATCCCATGCGCCTTCTAAAACCACCGGGACAATGACATGGACGTTAAAAGGGGAAAAAATCGAAAAATGGAAAATGACCATCATCGGCTGGGATACGCTTTACTTCGGCAGTCTCATCTGCGGGGGAATCAGGGTTCACTGGCAGATCGATGCCAATTTTGAAATAAAAAATAATCAATACAGCAAAGGTTCAGGCACGGCAAAATTCAGAAATTTTGAACCTCATTCCGTGCCGGCAGGGCTTTTCACATGCAGTGTCTTGTCCGGATCCTATACGGATCAAAACGGCAAAAAACATAAAACGCCTTATATCAATAAAGAAAGCTTCAATGTTTCCGGAAAAAAATCCGGCAATTCTGTTTCGCTTCATTTGCCGAACGATAATTTTTTTGCAGTGGATTATAAATGTGTTTTATCCGAGGAAGGAGCCAAGGCCGCCTATGAAAAAAACAAGGCACAGTACGCTGCTCCGACTTATAAGGATTGGGTGGATGGAATCAGAAAAGAAGCCGTCGACGGCGGTATCGTCGAATTCCCCGGTGTCCAGGTTTTGCAGGCCTGCGTACAAATGCCCCTTAAAGACGGATGGTCCAGGGAATTCGGGAGTTCTCAGTCAATCGATTATGCGAAAATATCACTGACAAAGCTCAAATAAATAAGGAATAAAGGGCCGTGAAAATAAGTCAATTCAACCCCTTTTTCCTCTTCATCTATCAACCTGCACCCCTTTACTTCCTTTGTTCTCTATTCACCAGAAAATCAGGATTGAATCCATATAGCCTGTTAACGAAATAAATTTCAGGAATCCCATCCAACGCATTGCCTGATACGGTACATGCAACAAGGTCTAAATACGGGGCATAAATGATGTTTTTCCTTAAAAAAAATAAGGAAATTTTAAGGGCGTTTGTCAATGATGGTCTTATCGAGACTTTTTATCTGAAAAATCTTCCATCTGAAAAATTATCCGCTGTAAAAATCAGGAATCATTCCGCTGTTTTTAAATTGATTGATAGTTCCGGTCTTGAATATGAATATGATTTTTCCGATTCTGTAACAGATTCCCGGTATGTCCATTTTTCAATAAGAATTCAGGATAATTTTGCAGTGCAGGCGGATTGTCTCATATCAACCACTTCTCATGCCGGCGATTCAGCAAAACTTTATCGTGAACATAAAATCAGCGGGATCCGGTTCCAGCCGTTTTTCCTGCCAGAAGGAAAAGTCAAACCAGAAGAATTCATCGGAAAAGGTCTGTTTGAACGGGGATTCCATTTTCCAGGGAGAGTAACCCCCGGGAATGTTTCCTGTATCTGCATCTGTGATTACTGCCGTAAGAGTTTTCACCTGCAGTCATTTCATGCCGGTTTTAGTGATGTCCAGTATTTTTACTGCAGCGATTATCCTCATACTCTTGTGGTCAGCTCTTATATTAAAGACGTCCCCGCCCAGCTCAGTGAAACGGATCCGGATGGTTTAAACAGGCTTGAATCAAAACTTCCTCGGTGTTCGATATGTAATGGGACTTTTCATTATTTGAATTCTTTTTTGTGTCCTTTGTGTAAAAAACCTTATATTGATTTTAGAAAATACCCCCGTAACCGTAAAAATGAATATTATGGCAATCATATTTTTGGTGAAAAAATCCAGCGTTGGGATGAAAAACCATCCTGATGACTCGTATTCTCACCCTCTCCCGTGAAGCTGATGTTGGGAAAAAACAATAAGATGAAAAAATTTCTGCCTTTTCTGCCTCTTATCTGGATGCGGAAGCCAGAATAATGAGTTTAAATGAATTCAATGATTTTGATTTGTCAGATTATATTATGTTAATAAGAGAATTTCGGATGAACTTTCAAATAAAAAAGCAGAATACATAACAGGAATACAAAATGAAAATGATGAGCGTATTGATGTCCCTGTCTTTGGCCGTCTCGGTTTTTGCATCAGAACAGGACAAGGAAAAAATATCCCGGGCAGAACGTTCTATAGCCCCCGAAGGATATTCATGGTGCGAAGCGCCCGCTGTTTCCGTTTCCATCCTCAAACCGGATGGCTGGTATGTTTGTGAACCGATATACAGGGATGGCACTTATGTTTTCAGACTCACCAGAGAAACGCCGGAAGAAGGATTTCATACAGGACTGACCTTGAACGTCGTTCGGGATGTCAAAACGAAAACCCATGTTCAACCGACACTTTATGCCGCTTATTTCATCGACCAGAAACAAAAATCAGCCAGGCAGATTCAGTTATTCGACTTTGTTGAACTTGCAGAAGGGATTAAGCGATGTGGAATTACAGTGGAACAAACAATGACCGTGCGCGGAATCACTCAACAATACACGGTTCATCATACCATCTTTGCCAATGACAAAACGGGTACCATCTATATTTTCACCTTCGGTACCCCATCCGATAAATGGAAAGAAGATCAACCTATTTGGAATATAATGAGGCAAATCCAGCTAAACACCCATTTCTAGAATGCCTTGGCCGCCATTTTCATTAATTGGTGATTGGTGACTGGTAAATGGTGAATGATGAGAGGATGTTCATTAACCCCGGCGAATTCAACTAACAACCAAAAACCAGCAACCATGAACTCTTTCTTATTCACTATTCATCATTATCTCTCAGCGCCTCTGAGGCAGTCGTTTAAAAATGATTTTTCATCCCTGATGAAAATTTAACTTCCCATTTTTCCTTCTTCATTCTAAATTCCATCACCTTTTTCGATTTATTCTCAAATACAGGCGTTTTTGTTTCCGGCGGAAGGGACAAAACCGGATGAAAATGCATTGATATAATTGGAATCATAAATGAAGGGATAAACAGATTTTAATGGAGATGACTCAGAAATTTTTTCTTGTGTTATTGATCGTGTTCAGCACGCGGTTTTCGGTTGTCTTGCTTAGAAAATTCATATTCAAAAACAGCCGGCTGGACAGCGGCACATGGAATCCGCTGAGATTTTATGCCTACCTGCTTTTCGGGGTGGTTTACTTTCTGGGAGGGCTGCTGTGCATTTACGTCATTCCGCCTCTTCGCCATCTGACAGGATCCATCCTTGCCAGCTCGGGAGTGATCGCAATTGTCATCGGATTTGCGGCTCAGCATGCACTGGCAAACATCATCAGCGCCTTTTTTATAGCCATCTTCAAGCCGTTCAGCATCGGAGACAAGGTCAAATTCATCGGGAAAGATATCATCGGTACGATCGAGGATATCACTCTGAGGCATACCATCATCAAGACATTTGAAAACAAGAGGATCATCATTCCCAATGCCATTGTCAGCACGGAAGTCATCGAAAACGCCAATATTGTGGATGAAACCATATGCAAGTTTTTTGAAATCGGCATCGGCTATGATTCCGACCACAACAAGGCCATGAAAATCATTGAAGAAGAGGTGATGAAGCATCCGGATTTTTTTGACAACCGTACAAAAGAAGAGAAAAAGAAAGGCCTGTCCCCCGTCAAGGTGAGGATAGTGGGGTTTGGAGAATCCTCCGTCAACCTGCGGGCATGGGTCTGGGCCCGCAATCACACAGAAGCCTTTGACATGATTTGCGACCTGAATCAATCCATCAAGGAACGTTTTAATAAACAGGGGATTGAGATCCCCTATCCCTATAGAAATATCATTCATAAAAATGCGGCCCGTGATTGATCCTGCAGGGAATAGGGGGACGGTGTCAAAATGTCATTTTAATCTCTTTTCCCTTTCTCTATCCACCAACAACCATCCTCAATTCTTAATTCTCAATTTGATGTTTTTTCTCTGCGCCACTCTGGGAACTGTAAAAAAGCCTCTCCTTAAACACTTGCCATTTCTGATTTATGGCTGTCCTTTTTCCTTGCAAAGCAAAAAATTTAGCTTGCACGTGAGTGTGGTGAAACCGGAGTGGAGATCGTCCTGTGTTGTAATCTGATTCCGGCAATTCTTTCTATCGCTTCCTCAGCGTTTTGAACTTGAACAAGCCTTCTGTTTTCAACGATCCAGTATTCAAATTCATCTGTGCCTGAAATAATAACAGTCCCTTCCTTTGCAGAAGATAAAATATTTTTCCACGCCTTCTCTCTGCCGCCTCCACTGATCTTCTGTGTATCAAAATGACCAGGAGACAAATGGACGTTAACATTCACAAAAACAATAACATCAGGCCGCAAAGGCAGCGGGGAAGACAAAATATCGTGCAAAATGAATTCATCATCTTTTAAAACAGAATCAGGATAATGGACAATATCTGTTCCTCTGAATAAAACGTGCGGATAAGTTCTTTTGGCTTCTTTCAGATAATGCTGGCAACTATGTCCTGTGCTGACCCCGATTTCTGTGATCAAGGGATTTTCCTCCAAAGTCCCTGAAACTCTGGCCCTTTCAAAAAAATCACCCATAAAATCCACCACGTGTTCTTTATAGGCTCGTTTAGCCTGATAAGGGTCTTCATGAGGACCTAAATCCAGGTCCGTCCTGACTACAGGACTGGTGAATGTGGCAAAAAGCCCATATAAAACGTCTCGTCTTTGTTCAACAAGGTATTTGCACCAAAAATAGAGATGCCCGTTGGAACCCGGAAGAATTTGATAATCTTCTCCGTCAGGAAATATACCGGGATAAATGTGCTCGAACATGTAAGCCAAAATAGGAACCTGAGAAAGTCCTCTTAGATCCCTCCGGTAACAAATCCTGAACAAATCAATATAGAATGATGTATCGGTGCATAACGCATCGACAAACGGGGTAAAGACACCGCGTGAAAATCGGGTATCGGTGAAATATTGATTCAATCCCCATCTGGAAGGCAGGCCGGTTACACTCCATACGGATGAAAAGTTTTTTATCACGTTTGCAGCTTTTTCAGCTGTTGTTAATTCAATTAATCTTTCAGGTATTTCCAACTGTTCTCCTTCTGTTTTTTCATCCGGCGTCCTGTTTGCAAGAGTTATGTCAAAAATATCGCTGATGAATTGCAGATAGATTCTTTTTGGGCTTCCTGCCGGAACCAATACGTCGAGTTCTTTTTTGATGGTTTCTATTTTTGACGGATCTGAACCCAGATCATCCATAATCCGCCGCACATAACGCACAACGTCATCCAGATAATTTGTCCTGAAAAGGGAAAGAGGGGTTCTTGGCCCGTCCGATATCAATTTGGTCAAAGTCAGGATGTGTAAATAAAATATAACGTCTTCAATGGAACGTGCATGTTTATGATAATCCGGCGTGATAAGACGGACATCTCCATCCATCATGAATCCAAAAAAACTTGTATAAGCATAGTCTCTTAAATAACTTTTCCAGTCCAATTGTCCGATTGCATCTGCACCAAGGCGGTTTTGATTGAGTTCGATAAAATCAGTCACAAGATGATAATCATCATGATCATTCGTCTTATTTATCAATTCAATAAGAACGGGCCAGAAAACCAAAATATCCGGAGCGGATAAGGGATTCAATTGTCTTTCAGCAACCAGTTCCCTGATTTTTTTCATTGATTCAGTCATTGATTCAGCATTTTCGTACTGGGCAATACTGGACAGCATTCTTTCATGCGATTCACATTGAAGAATCCCTATCACTTTGCTGATGTCTTCATGATGTTTCTTCAGGGCGACAGTGTTTAATTGAACCAGAAAAATATTTAGTAATGCTCTGGTCTGCTGTTCGGCAAGTAAAGAATTGGATGTTTCTGCGACATCTGAACCTGTTTTCGCAAAGTCCGATAAAGGTCCCAGGCTGTGATTGATGGCCGATCCATGGCTGGATGGACAGATGCAGAATACAGATAATAGGATCATCGTTCTAACGATATTCAACTTCATGGAGTTAAACTGCCTCTCATTATTGATACTCTATAATTTAAAATATGTCAATAGAATGGAATCAATAAAAGATACTCCCTTTTTGAAAAAAGGGGAGAATAAGAGAATTGGCAGATCTTCAAAATGGCCGGGTTTATAGAAGCTTTCAGCCGATAGAAAAGCGGAAGAACAGAGGACGATCCGGTTTTTCCCTCCATGTCCTTACACAGTAAAAATTATTTTTCCTCTGCGCCTCTGCGGGAGTTGTTTTAAAAAGAATGAATTCTCAGGATAGAATCCGCATTATCCATTGGATGAAAAGAAACCGGAACTTCTGAATACGGGAAAGGGTTACTGATTTTTATTGAGATATTCTTCCCAGTTCACATTATCCGGATGTTCGCTCCAGTTCCATGCAATTCCTGATGAGAGTGTTGCAGTAACATGGTATGGATTTCCAAAAACAAAATTGTTCTGGTACATACTGGTCATTTGTTTCGGAAGACGTTCCGTGGCTTTATCAAACGAGCCGTAGGTTTTTTCGAAAGGCTGCTCTTCAACGGCTTGGGTCCTGTCCAGGTCCGCAAGTTTGAGGGATGTTTCTACGATCCTTCTGGCAATGGCTTTGTTCAGACCGTTTTTCAATCCGCCGAGGGTCCCGATTAATTTCACTGAATCAGAGGCATAAAACTGCTCATGATAAATCAGATTGTTGTCCGTATCCGCTGCCGCCCATGCAACGCAGGCAAGAGCCGCCCCGCCGGTGTTGCTGGAAGCCACCATGAAAGTCCTGATGATAACGTAAACATTTAATATTTTGCCGGCCTCGATTTTTTGGGCACTCTGGGCTCCGGCCATGGAATCCTTAAGCGATTTTGAAAAAATCCCCACATCCTTACTGTCATATTTTCCCCAGGAAAAAACTCCCACATTCTCAAGACGGCTTGCGTCTTTTTCCAGTTCAACAGATGAAACATTTATTTTGGCAGCCCTGGAATCCGCCATAGCGGCTCCGGGTTTTAACACAAAGGAGGAAGTCGATCCGGTGACGGCACACCCGGTAATAAATACCAAAGAAAGAATGAAAGAGATGATGAACCAATCTTTACCTGTTTTCATTTTTGTTTCCTTTATGATTGAATCCTTTTTATTTTTCGTATTCATTTTGGTTTCCGGTCACTCACGACCCTGGCCGGAAGGCCGACAGCGACGGAATAAGCCGGGATGTTTTTTGTCACCACCGCGCCGGTGCCGATGACAGATCCTTTGCCGATTTTGGCGCCGTCTTGTATCTTTACTCCGGCTCCGAACCAGCAGTTTTCCCCTGTTTCGATTCCTTTTGACACCTGGGGCTGTTCCAGAAAGGATTTGTCCGGGTCTGTCAGCTCATGGTCTCCGCCTATGAAATAACAATAAGCCGCCACCAGCGTATTTTTTCTTAAAATCACGGTACTGCCGGAAAAAATATAGGAGTTAGCCCCGATATTCACATTCTCTTCCAGGACGATGTCGCCGTTCTTGCAGCTCAATATGGTATTTCTGCCGATGAATACCCCGTTTCCAATGATGATACCCTTGTTGTTTTCACCCTTGGCGTCCAAAAGACAGTTGGAATCGATCATGACCGAATCCCCTATTTCGATTTTATGGGGATGCCTCAGAACGATATGAGAACCAAATACCACATTCCGGCCGCATTTTTTGAAAAGCAGGGGAT
>JAFGBW010000228.1 GCA_016932965.1 Candidatus Auribacterota bacterium | reverse complement strand
GGAGCCTGGATTTCAAACTTCAGCACGTCTTCAGCGATTTTTTCTGACATCACAATTTTAAACAAAATAGGATCTCCTAATGGCGTTTTTTGTTTGTATGATTTTTTTGATTTTGATTTGACTGTTCATTTTTTATCTTTGTAAGGCGCAAGATTAATAAAGATTTTATAGATAGCAATATTTATTTTTTCCTTGTTTCATTATTTTTTTTGGATGGATTTGCTGCTTTATATATTAGATTATCTTATTCTTTTATTTCTTGACATTAGCAAATTTAATATTAAAATCAGGCTTGATATTGAGGAACATTTTACAAACCAAGGTTATTTTGATGCAAATAGAAACTTTAAAAATCTTTTGCGATGTGGTCAAAACAAGGAGTTTTTCCATGGGCGCTAAAGAAAGCAATTTGTCACAGTCTGCCGCTACCCAGGCCATTCAAAGCATCGAAGAACGGCTAGGTGTGGTATTGATTGACCGGACTCAGAGGCCATGGAGACTCACTAATGAAGGAAAAATGTTTTACAACCGTGGCAAGGATATACTGGAAGAATATCAGCAACTGGAATTAGAAGTAAAAAACACCTACGACGAAGCCAGCTCTCTTGTCAGAATCGCTTCCATCTATTCCGTGGGTCTACGCCACATGGACGGTTATTTGAAAAAATTTTCTGAATTGTACCCTCAGGCAAAAATCAATATCAAATACATCCATCCGGATAAAGTCTATGAAAGTGTTCTCAGTGAAGAAACAGATATGGGTATTGTCTCTTTCCCTCAGATAAAAAAAGAACTCCAGGTGATCCCCTGGCGTTCCGAAGTCATGGTGTTGGCCTGTCATCCGGACCATCCTCTCGCCAAATTCAAAAAGGTCCCTTTTTATCATCTTTCCGGCGAGAAATTCATCGCTTTTGATCAGGGTTTTATTATCCGGAAGGAAATCGACCGTTTTTTAAAGGAGAACCGTGTCCAGGTAAACGTGGTTTTGGAATTCGACAACATTGAATCCATCAAACAGGCCGTGGAGATAGCTTCTGGCATATCCATATTACCCAGGCCTACGTTAGACAGGGAAGTGCAAACGGGTCTTCTGGCGGCGGTTCCGTTAACTACAAATGAGTTCTTTCGACCGTTGGGAATCATTCATCGAAAAGGAAAAAAATTTAATGTGAATGTTCAGCGTTTTATCAGTCTGTTGAGAGAAGAAAAGGGGGAAATACAACGTGAGCAGGAATCGGGGGGAAATTTTAGATGAATTTGCATTTGAGCTCTGTCGCAAAAGAACGGAAATACCATATGAAATTGATAAAAAATGAAAAGTTAAAAAACCAAGGCTTATATTCATGCGCTCATGAGCATGACTCATGCGGTGTAGGTTTTGTTGTGAATATCAATGGAGAAAAATCCCACCAGATCATTCAGGATGGACTGACTATATTAAAAAACCTGGTCCACCGGGGAGCTATCGGCGGTGATGCCAAAACCGGTGACGGATGCGGGATTCTTCTGCAAATCCCTCATCTGTTCTATAAGAAAGAAGCCGAAAAAATAGGGTTTTCTCTTCCGGATATCGGTCAATACGGTATGGGGATGTTTTTTTTGCCATCCGATATAACGGCCCGAAAAGAGGTCCTTTCCGCTGTAGAGGAAGTGATAAAACTTGAATCCGGCCATATCCTTGGATCACGGTACGTTCCGGTCAATTTTACCTGTCTGGGAGAACAGGCGTTAAAAACCATGCCTGTTCCCTTTCAGTTGTTTGTCTCTTTCGATGGACTGCAACATTTGCCTCTTGAACGAAAATTGTATGTAATCAGAAAAAGAATGGAAAAAGAAATCCAGGCAGCCGGCTTTTCCATCGATGATTTTTATATTCCTTCTTTTTCCGCTAAAACGGTGAATTATAAGGGCATGTTTGTTGCCCCTCAACTGGAGGCATTTTATTCTGATTTCCAGGACAGTGATTTTCAAAGCGCCTTTGCCCTCATTCATCAACGTTACAGCACGAATACATTTCCTTCCTGGCCCATGGCCCAGCCTTTCAGATTTATGGCTCATAACGGTGAAATCAATACCTTGCGGGGTAATATCAACAAGATGACAGCACGGGAAAAAACCCTAGCCTCTGAGCTTTTTGGTCATGACATGGAGAAGTTGTTTCCTATCATCACGGAAGGCGGAAGCGATTCAGCTATTTTTGATAATGTGTTTGAATTGTTGCTGCTTTCAGGCAGATCCCCTGAACATGTGATGATGATGATGATTCCGGAGGCATTCGGAACCCGATATCATATCAGTGAGGATAAACGGGCATTTTTTGAATATCATACCTGCCTGATGGAACCATGGGACGGGCCCGCCGCCATGGTTTTTACGGACGGTGAAAAAGTGGCAGCTTCTCTCGATAGAAACGGACTGCGTCCGCTTCGTTATGTGATTACCACTAAGGGTAAAGTGGTCATGGCCTCAGAAGTAGGTGTTTTGGACATTCCTTTGGAAGAGGTTCAGGAAAAAGGAAGACTGGCCCCGGGAAAAATGTTTCTGGTGGACATATCTTCAGGCCGTATCCTGCGTGATAATGAAATCAAGGCCCTCATCTCAAGAAGGCAGCCCTATCGCCGGTGGCTGGAAGAAAACAGGATAGAGCTAAGAGGACTTTTTCAGCCTCCTAAACCCGTGGAAATTGAGAAACAATCTCTTGTGACCAAACAAAAAACATTCGGATACACGCTTGAGGATTTGAAGATGATCCTGGCCCCTATGGCGGAAAAGGCTCAGGAGCCGGTCGGGTCTATGGGAAACGACGTTCCCTTAGCCGTCCTGTCTGAACGACCCCAAATTTTCTATCATTATTTTAAGCAGTTGTTTGCCCAGGTCACAAATCCGCCCATTGATCCTTACAGGGAAAACCTGGTCATGTCGCTCATGAGTTACATCGGCCGCGAGCAGAACCTATTGAGTGAAACGCCGCAACACTGCCATCAGCTGAAGCTAAACCATCCCATCCTTTCTAATGATGATGTGGACAAACTCCGTCATGCTGAGTTGAAGGATTTCCGGTCTTTCACGCTTCCCATGCTGTTTGAACTCAATGAAAGTCCGGGATCTCTTGAAAAAGGCATCAGCAAGCTTTGTCAGGAAGCGGAAAAAAAAGTCGGAGAAGGATATTCGATCCTGATCCTGAGCGACCGTGGGATAGATGCCTCGCATGTTCCTATTCCCGCTCTCATAGCTGTTTCCTCGGTTCATCATCATTTGATCCGGAGCGGCAAAAGGCATTTGACCGGATTAGTAGCGGAAACAGGAGAGGCACGTGAAGTGATGCATTTTGCCATGCTGATCGGTTACGGCGCCAGCGCGATTAATCCTTATCTGGCTTTTGAAACACTCGCAGACATGAAAAGCATGAACGCACTCTCAGGAGAATTGTCTTTGGAAGCTTCCATTGATAATTACATTATCGCTGTTAAAAAGGGGCTGTTGAAAATCATGTCTAAGATGGGTATTTCCACCATCCGCAGTTATAAAGGCGCACAGATTTTCGAAGCAGTCGGCCTGCACACTGAGTTAGTGGCTCGTTATTTTCCGGGTACGCCTTCCCGTATTGGCGGGGTTGATCTTACGATGATCGAAAAAGAATCCCTTCAGCGCCATGCTGCCGCCTTCAAGGATATAAAAACAGGAAAGTCCCTGCTTGATTCCGGAGGGGATTATCATTATCGCAGCGAACAGGAAAAGCATCTGTACTCCCCGGAAATCATTTCTTTGCTGCAACAGGCGGTCAGGGAAAATGATTACAGCCTGTATAAAAGATATGCCGGGCTTGTCAATGAAGACAATCGTTATTTATGCACCCTGCGCGGCCTTTTTACTTTTAAAAAAGGACATCCGGTTCCTTTGGATGAAGTAGAATCGGTTGATTCCATTATCAAACGTTTTGTCACCTCCGCCATGTCTTTTGGATCCATCAGCAAAGAGGCTCATGAGGCCCTTGCCATTGCCATGAACCGTCTCGGTGCAGCGAGTAATTCCGGTGAGGGAGGGGAAGAGGAGGAACGTTATCAAATACTTGAAAACGGCGATTCTTCTATGAGCGCAGTGAAACAGGTTGCCTCCGGTCGTTTCGGTGTGACTAGTCATTATCTGGTGAATTCCCGTGAGCTGCAGATCAAGATGGCTCAGGGTGCGAAGCCGGGTGAAGGCGGGCAGCTGCCCGGTCACAAAGTGGATAAAACGATCGCGAGGGTGCGTCATTCAACTCCGGGTGTTATGCTCATTTCTCCCCCTCCGCATCATGATATTTATTCGATTGAAGATTTGGCGCAGCTGATTTTTGATTTGAAGAATGCAAATCCGGAGGCCAGGATTTCTGTGAAACTTGTTTCCGAGGTTGGAGTCGGAACCATCGCCGCAGGAGTGGCCAAGGCCAAAGCAGACATGGTCTTAATCAGCGGACATGACGGAGGAACGGGTGCATCTCCTCTTTCCTCCATCAAGCATGCCGGTATCCCTTGGGAAATAGGACTGGCTGAAACCCAACAGACCCTGGTTATCAACTCTCTGCGTGACCGCATTCGTGTCCAGGTGGACGGCAAAATGATGACCGGAAGAGACGTCGTGGTGGCGGCTCTTTTGGGGGCAGAAGAATTCGGATTCGGGACAACAGCTTTAATCACCCTTGGATGCGTCATGATGAGAAAATGTCATCTGAATACCTGCCCTGTTGGCGTAGCCACACAAAATCCGGATCTCAGAAAAAAATTCAAGGGCAAACCCGAATATGTGATCCATTTCATGGAATTCATCGCTCAGGAAGTGAGGGAATTCATGGCGCAGTTGGGCTTTAAAAAATTTGATGATATGGTGGGACATGCTGAATATTTGGATATGAAGGAAGGCATTAATCAGTGGAAGGCAAAAGGTCTGGATTTTTCCTCCCTGTTCCAAAAACCTGATATGACCCTGGAAAAACCTCTACGTTGCATCCGTAAGCAGAAACATGAGTTATCCGGTTCCCTGGATGCGTCGATGATTGAAGAAAGCCGGGAAGCTCTTCAGAATCGAATCCCTGTTAAATTCAATCGGAAAATACGCAATTCAAATCGGACAGTTGGAGCAACGCTCAGTTCGGTTATTTCAAAAAGTTACGGTGCAAAAGGGCTGCCCCCGGATACAATTCATTGTAGATTCACGGGATCTGCCGGGCAAAGTTTCGGCGCCTTTTTAGCCCCTGGCGTCACCTTTGAACTGGAAGGGGATGCCAACGACTATGTGGGCAAGGGTCTTTCCGGGGGAAAATTGATCATTTACCCGTCCAAAAAATCCCCCTTCCGTCCAAACAACAACATCATTACTGGTAATGTGAATCTGTTCGGTGCGACCAGCGGAGAATTATATCTTCATGGTATGGCCGGAGAACGTTTTGCCGTCAGAAACAGTGGCGCTGTGGCTGTTGTGGAAGGTGTGGGGGACCACGGCTGTGAATACATGACAGGAGGTGTGGTGGTGGTTTTGGGCCAGACCGGGATCAATTTTGCCGCTGGTATGAGCGGGGGGATCGCCTTTGTTCTGGATGAAAACCAGCTCTTTGATACCCGATGCAATCTGGAAATGGTGAATATTGAACCTTTAGCTTACCGTGAAGATCAGAATCTTCTGTATAAGCTCATCCAGAATCATGTCCGTTATACGGGGAGCGAATACGCCGCCGGAATTCTGCATGCCTGGAGCGAAATGATACTGCGTTTTGTTAAAGTCATGCCCCTGGATTATAAAAATGCCCTGGAACGGATGAAAATGGAAAAGTCCAGGGATACGGAAGTAGTCACTATGACCGAGGAAGTGAAGTAATGATATGTTAGACAGATCTATTTAAGAGTCAATTGATAGGCTATAATAAATATCAGTATTTATTCGATATATTTACCACGGAGGGGAGGACACGGAGGGATTCAAATGATGAGTGTTAAGTTATGAGTTGGAATGATGGAATTTGATTTGAAATCAACATTCAAGCTTCTTTTCATTCTCCGAGCTCTCCGTGGTAAATATTTTCCTGTAATATTATCTATTTTAACTGATAACCTATGAGGGCAGAATAAAATGGGAAAACCTGAAGGATTTATGGAGATTCCGAGGCAAACCGGTCATTACAGGCCGGTCAGCGAGAGGATACGGGATTATAAAGAAATAACCCAACAGTTATCAGATGATGAAATTCGTCAGCAGGCTGCCCGCTGCATGGATTGCGGGGTGCCTTTTTGTCATGCTCTCGGGTGTCCACTGGGAAACCTGATTCCCGAATGGAATGATCTGGTATACAAAGGAAACTGGAAAGAAGCGCTTGAAAGGCTGGAGGCAACCAACCTGTTTCCTGAAATAACAGGGCGTGTCTGTCCGGCACCTTGTGAAGCTTCCTGCACGTTATCAATCAATTCAGAACCCGTCACCATCCGTCAGATTGAGCTGGCTGTGATTGAATACGGTTTCAAACAGGGATGGATTGTTCCCAAACCACCTAAGATGAGAACCGGTAAAAAAGCAGCTGTGATTGGTTCCGGTCCGGCTGGTCTTGCTGCTGCCAGAGAGCTGAGAAGACAAGGACATGACGTGACGGTTTATGAAAAAGCAGGAAAGCCCGGCGGGATACTTCGTTATGGCATCCCGGATTTTAAGCTGGAAAAGTGGGTTTTAGACAGGCGGATTGATCTGATGAAAAAGGAAGGCATACATTTTGAAACCGATGTAAAGATCGGAGAGGATCTTCCAGCATCCTTTTTAAAGAAAACTTATCACTGTGTTATTCTCACTATTGGAGCGGGAAAAGCCAGGAATTTACAAATAGAGGGCAGGGAATTAAAAGGTATTCATTTTGCTATGGAGTATCTCACCCAGTCCAATTGTGCTGTGTCAGGAGAAACTAACTTTGTGCCTGTTATTTCAGCCAAAGAGAAAAACGTAGTGGTGATAGGGGGCGGGGATTCCGGTTCAGACTGCGTGGGAACAGCCGTGCGTCAGGGAGCCAAAAAAATCATGCAGTTTGAAATTTTACCCAAACCAATCAACTGGGAAGAAAGCACCAATCCTTCCTGGCCAGACTGGCCCCTTATTTTAAGGACGTCTTCTTCGCATGAAGAAGGCGGAGAAAGGGATTGGGGTATTTCCACTAAAAAATTTCAGGGTAAAAATCAGGTGGAGGAGATTCTCTGCTGCCGCGTCAACTGGAAAAACGAGGCCGGAAAAGCGCCCTGGTTTGAAGAAATTCCGGATTCATTATTCACGGTCAAGGCTGATTTGGTCTTTCTGGCAATGGGATTTGTCCATGTGGAGCATGATAAACTGCTTGATGCGCTGGGGGTGGCTTATGATGCAAGGGGCAATATCCGGACCGACGGCCAGTATAAAACATCAAATCCCGGAGTGTTCGCAGCCGGCGATGCCAATACAGGGGCTTCACTGGTGGTCAGAGCCATCTATCATGGCCGGAAGGCTGCTGTTTCAGCAGATGAATTTCTGAAAATGATCTCATGAAGGAGAAGTTTTCTTTTTTCTAAAAGATCTTAAAGATATAGAATCGAGGCCTTCTAAAATGATCATAAAAAAATTTTCATTCCTACGGGCGCTGGAAAATAATCGTATGATGATCCTGAAAAAGGATAGTCCACTGGAGCTGGTTTAATTTCCGTATTAAATCCGCATACTCTTCTTCAACAGGAAGAAAAAAGTAATCGATCGGATATCGATTGATCAGACGCGAAAAAGATTCTCCTGGATGCATCAATTCATAGTGATCCTTATTCACTTTTTCTGTGTAATGCTCAAACCTGCCGTCGATAAACATAGAGCACTGAGGATACAGGTGAAAGGCCAGAAAACCCCCCAAATGATAAGGATTGCAGATATTTCCCTTTGCATGGATATGGATTAAAAAGCGGACAGAGCGATCATGATATTTGATTTGATCATAGGGCCATGAGAAGTACGCTTTCCACATACCGGGAACATCCAAAGGGATGCGGTAGATTTTCGTTCCTTCCAGATGAAAATGAATAAATCCGGATAGAACCAGTATTAAAGACAACAGGAAAGAAAAAAGGGGAGGCATTTTGATGCGGCTTTTAAAGTACGGAGCCATACCAAGCCAGGGAAGAGGGATCAGCCAGAAAAAGCGGACCGCATATCCCATGAGTGCCAAGGCCACTATTCCGCAGGCAGAAAAATAAGCGTCATGAAAAAGAGGCAGGATGGTCTCCTGGTTCGGAAAAGGAATGATTTTTCTGATTATTTTCAACAGGGTCAGCCGGACAGCGATACAGGAAAACAAGGTTAGCCCCGCCAGACATACAAAACCCCATACCAGAAGAGGGGAAGAAAGGGGGAGAAAGTCGTGCAATCCAAACGGATTCATATGTCCCCATTCATCAATGACTTTGGAATAGGGATTGATGGCATTGCCCGTAAAATAAAAAGTATAAAAACGGACTCCCAAAGGATTCACGCAAAAACCCATCATCATGACAAGAAAAGCTTTGATTTGGGATAACAGATCAAGGGCAGGAAGCAATTTTAAAATTTTTTTAAAAATAATTCCTGCCAGAATGAATCCAAGATGAAATAACAGGATCAAGGGACCGAGTGAATGGAGATTAGCCCAAAAAACAGTCATGCAGAAAAAGAAAAGAGCCTGTTTAAAGGAAAAACAGGGCAGCTGGATCAGCCTTTTATACAGAAGGAAAAAAAGGAGCATGCTGAAGAGTTCCGGCCTGAGCTGGATCAGCCTTTGGTAGCTGAAAAGAATAAAAAGAATGAGTCCGCTTAAAAGAATGAAGCCGTTTCTCGTCACGGTTTTCATAAAGGAAAAAAGGGCTGCCAGAATGCTTATGCACAAGATGGCATGAAAAATTTTAAGCCCTGTCCAGCCGAAAAAAGCATAGACTTGGAAAAGAATCACCTGAAACAGCCATTCATGATAAACCGGCTTTGTGGTTCCCGAGGTAAACAAAAGGGGGGACACAGCAGGAAATTGTTTTTGCTGGCAGAGGATTTCTCCAATTTTTAAATGCCAGAAGGTATCATCTGTCCGCAGAGGCTGAAGGACAGTGATCATGAGTTCAACCAGTAAATAGATCAAGCCCGCCTTCAACAGAGCAGAAACCAATAGGTTCAGTCCAAACCGATTTTTATTAAAATTGTTTGCCTGTTGAGTGGCTGATTCCATTATAAAAATATCTTCCAGAATACACCCCAATTGAAATTTAACTGTGTTGTAATTCTTTAACCGTTTTGACAAAGATGGTTGCAGCCGTTTCAATTTCTTCCTGGCTATGGAAAGGGGTGAAACTGATACGAACGCTCCCATCTAGGAATTCATCAGGAATTTTCATTGCGGAAAGCACGTGAGAACGGGTCTTTTTTCTGCTGGAACAGGCGGAGCCGGTTGAAATAATGACCCCTTTATTCTCCAGGGCATGAACGAGGACTTCACCGCGGAGTTGATTGATAGAGAGGCTGGTGATGTAGGGAGAACGGCGGTTTTCGCCTCCATTGATCAAGACATTTTCTATTTTTTCCAGTACCATTTTTTCGAAAAGTTTTTTCAATTCCAGGGCCCGGGTGTGATGGGCGGTCATTTCCCGGTGCAAGATTTTCGCGGCTTCTGAGAAACCGACAATTCCAGGGATATTTTCTGTCCCCCCTCTTTTTCCGGATTCCTGCCCTCCTCCGTGAATGAGGGGATAAAGAGGAAGATTTTTTCTCGTGATGAAAGCACCTGTTCCCTTAGGGCCAAAGATCTTGTGGGCGCTGATGGATAAACAATCCAATCCTTCAATGAGTTTTATTTCCGCCAATTTGACGAATCCCTGTACCGCATCTGCATGAATGAGGCAGCGAGGGCATTTTTTTCTTACTAATGAAAGGATCTCCTTAATCGGCTGGATGACGCCGGTTTCATTGTTTACCCAGGTAAAAGAAAAGAAAATGACATCTGTTGATAGCAGTTTATCCAATTCTTCGAGATGAATGAGACCTGATGAGGTAACAGAAGCCAAGGCTGTTTTTGCCCCTCTTTTTTTCATGGATTCGAGTTTAGCCAGAATGGAAGGATGGGAGGTTGCTTCCGCGATCAGAAGATGGCCCTTGTTTTTTCCGGATTCCCACGCATTTTCAACCGCCCAGTTATTTGCCTCGGTCGCCCCGCTGGTAAAAATGAAAGAGGAAGGATCGCAAGAAAGAATGGCGGACAAATTTTTTCTGCAATGGGAAATGGTTTGTTCAGCCTGCATTCCCAGTTGATGCAGGGAGGAAGGATTACCAAACTGATCTTCCATTTGCCGCGTCATTTTCTCCAGAGCAAGGGGATGAACAGGAGTGGTAGCGGCATTATCAAGATAAATCAATGAGCTCATGAAGATGTCCTATAGAGTTTATCAACCATGAATAACACAACATACTCGAATAAATAGAAATAATAAATCTTCATTCATTGAAATTCGTGTTATGCGTGGATATCATTTTATTTTTAATTTGATAAGGGTTTCGTTACGGATTTCCGTTCATGCTGTTTTTTTATTTTTTTAGCATTCCATAAACTCTTTTTTGTGAGGGTGAAGTGAGGGATCTCAATAGGGATTTTTCCATGAAGTCCATTGCAAATCAGTCTGACCCATAAACGATATCCATAATCGTTCAGATGCCAGCCATCCCGGCTTCGGATGGGAAGGTTGAGCCCGTCCGCCAGAGAAAAAAAATCCGCAGTTTCAATGAAATTCAGATCGAGGGAACGATAGAGCTGATGGATCAGGATTTGAGGATCATTCCAGCCCGGAGCATGATATTCAATAAAAAGAATCCGGGCTTTATTTGAATCCGCCAGTTTTTTAAAGTCGAGAAGATTATTTTTGAGGCAGGCATACAGGGCTTTCCTCCTTTTTTGTTCATCCGGCAACAGGTCATGATTATTTTGAATGGTTTCTTTAGTAAAAGACGGCACCCATTCTTTTGTGAGCTTGATTAATTTAAAGAACCTGACCAGCTTCAGGCTGTTGAAAAACAGCAGCATATCCCGTTTGATTTTATCAAAGAATTTACTTTCGTATTCCTCCAGGAGCCTGCTTTCTTCCCAGTTCCAGGCATCATTCATACCGACACAAACCAGAATCAAATGAGGCGAAAGCCGTCCGATTTCTTTAGCTAAGATATGGTATCCCTGAGAACTGTTGATCCCGGGCAGACCCAGATTAAAAATTTGGATGGGTTTTTTATTATGAGCGTCCAAGAGTGATTGTAATTGAGCCGGATAGGAAAATCTATTTCTGTCAGATGTCCCATGGCCGAATGTGGAGGAATCCCCGATGCAAATGATGCGATAGGCAGATGGATTGGGAATACAATCCGGAAAAGGTGGAAACCAGGAAGGAATCCTCAGGAGTATTTCCAAAAGAACGAGAGTCAATAATACACTGGCACCAACGAGGGTGACTTTAGCATCAAGCGGGTGATGTTTTTTCACGTTTTTATTCTCCAGCTTTTTTGAATAAAAGAAATGAGATCATTTTCCTCATTTCTGCGGCTATTTGCGAAAAGTCAATTATTTTATCTTGTTTTCTGAATGTGATTACGCTGCTCCTTGTTCAGTTTTTTCCGAGAGTATCAAGGCCGTCTGATGTTTTATCCATTCGATTTCTTTTTCAGAAAGGGAAAAAGCATAGTGTAAATGATGTTTTTCTTTTTGAAGCTGTTTCAGCACAAAAAGATACAGGGATAGCGCCTCCTGTTTTTTTTGATACTGTTCAAGTATTTGTGCTTTTAAAAGATAAAGCCGGGGGTTCGTGGGTGCTAATTGAATGGCCTGATTGACGGCATGAAGCGCTTGTTTTTTTAACAGAGTTAGTTGAGGATGATGATAGGCATATTTGGCCAGCAAGAACCAGATATCATATTGTCTGGGGGATTTTATTAAAGCTTTATAAAAGAGGTCCAATATGGCCTCGGCCGATTTTTTTTCTACAGGAGATTGTAATAAAAGAAGCTCGATTTTTTTTAAATCCACTTCAGGATTAAAGGGGCATAAACAAGAGGCCCTGCGGAGTGTTTTTTCTGCTGATATCAATTCGGTCTTATGGATTTGTTTTTCAGCTTTGACGAATAAGACATTGCCGGAAACACAGCTAAAAATGATGAGACCTCCTATGAAAAGAAGGGAGGAAAAAGAATTGGCAGACAGCCTGCGGGGAGAGGTTGGGGGGGAGGAGAGATGAGAAATTTTGTTTCCTAATAAACAGTAGAATAGAAAAGATAGGCCCATGGTATCCTGGTTGAATTCCACAAGACTCTGGAGGAAAAATAGAATAGCCGCAAAGTGCATGGCCTGATCGATGTATTTTTCATGGAAGGAATGAGATAAATGAAGGAAAAAAAACGAGCAAACCCAGAAAAGGATTATTATGCCCAGGGAAAAAAGCCAGGAATATTCCAGGGGAAAAGTCGTGAAAGCCGGATAAAACAATGAGAAAAGGGAGAAAACAAAGAAAGGCAAGATGAAGGATCGATAACTGGGGGGAGGAGGATCGGGGGTTCGTTTTTTTTCGGCATGAGAAGAGCCTGGGATGAATACCAGAAGAACAACGGTGATGAAAAAGACTCCGGCAGAGGCCGGAAGCCCTGCTTCCGATGCCAGCTGCAGCCAGTGGTTATGTGCGTACTTAGTTATTTCTTCATCCCAGTCTAAACGTTTGATGAATTCATGTTCAAAAGAGCCGGTGCCTGTACCCAGCCAGGGATGATCAGCAATGATGCGTTCTGATATGCTCCAGTAATTCAGACGGCTCTGAAAGGATGGCGGCAGTAAGGTGAAAAAGGATTTAAGATAATACGGGCTCGATATCACCAGAAGTGTGGAGAGAACGAGCAAAAGCGAAAGCTTTTTCTTCGTCTTAAAGAAAACCAACATGGGGGAAAGAAGGAAAAGTCCCAGGGCGGAACGTGAACGGGTCAGAATAAGAGTCAGGACAGGGATGAAAGCAAGGAACCCGTATAAAAATAGTGGTTTCAGAAAACGGCGGGAAGGGAATGGTTTCATGATATTTTGAAAAGGAAGAAGGAAAAAAGGGAGGGTCATCAATAAAAATCCTCCCAGCATGTTAGGAGTACTGAAGATAGAATAGACTCTGGTATTATTTAATTTCACCCAAAACGCCTTCCATTTGCCTGGATC
>JAFGBW010000227.1 GCA_016932965.1 Candidatus Auribacterota bacterium | reverse complement strand
GTGAATGTGGTCAGAAGACTGGAGGAAGAAGGGGAAGTTGTCATTGTCGGTCGAGGCGGGGCAGGAGAGAAATTTGTATGAATTCCTATCAGATCAACGGGTTGTCTTTTAAAAACGTCTGTGTGGTCAGTCCTTCGGAAAAGAAGAAAAATGAGGAGACGATACAGCATTTTCTGGAGTCAGACATAGGAAAGCATTTTTTAGGATTGAGGGAAAAAGCCGTGTATGAGAAGGCTTTTTCCGAAGGTCTTAAACAGGGCTGGCAGCAGCGTTCCAATGAAGTATTGACGCTCATATCCTCTCTTCAGAGTGCACTTCAACAGATAAAAGGCGTACAATATGAGTTGATCCGCCAGCTGGAACCTCAGGTGGTGGAACTGGCCATTTCTGCGGCCAAGAAGATCATCGAAAGGGAATTGACTTCAGGAACTGCTGATTTGTCTGCTGTCATCAAGCAGGCGCTAAAAAATATTCCGGCTTCAGTAGGAATAAAAATTAAAGTGCATCCGGATGATTCGGTGCAATTGGATGAATTCAAGGAAGAATGGAATAAAAATCAACCCAATGATCAGGTTGAAATCGTAAAAGAATCCGCGATCACGAAAGGAGGCTGTTATATTGAGACGCGTCTGGGTATGATAGATGCCTCCCTGGAAACGAGATGGGAAGAGCTGCAAAAGTCAATCCGGGAGAATAACGGTGGAGACGCTCATTGATTTAAAACCATTTCATACAAGGGTTGCAAGGTCCGTGACCTTCAGAAGGATGGGGAAGGTCAAGCGGGTGACTGGATTAGTGATCGAGTCGGAAGGACCTCCTGTTTCCATCGGAGATTTGTGCCATGTTTATTCTCACGAAGGCGACAGTGTGATCAAGGGGGAGGTGGTGGGATTCAAAGATTCAGTTTTTTATATCATGCCTTACGGATCCATGGAGGGTATTGCGCCCGGTTGCCGAGTGGTCTCAACCGGTCGTCCGTTAAAAGTACCTGTAGGAATGAATTTGCAGGGTCGGGTCATAAACGGTGTCGGAGAACCGATAGACGGAAAGGGGCCAATAACGGGGGTGGAATTTTATTCCACAACCGGAAGAATTCCGCCTGCAATGAAAAGACCGCGAATCAAGTCGGCATTTCATGTTGGGATTAAGGCCGTTGACAGTTGCCTCACGCTCGGAATGGGGCAAAGGGTGGGGATTTTTTCCGGTTCAGGTGTGGGGAAATCCACTCTTTTGGGAATGATGGCCAGAGGGGCGGAATCGCAACTAAATGTGATTGCGCTCATTGGTGAACGCGGAAGGGAAGTGCGGGAATTTATAGAAGAATCATTGGGCGAGGAAGGATTAAAACGGTCGGTGGTAGTGGCGGTCACATCCGATGAGCCTGCCCTCATGAGAATCAAGGGCGCTTACACGGCGACTGCTGTTGCGGAATATTTTCGTGAAAAGGGATTGTCTGTTTTATTTATGATGGATTCAATCACCCGTTTTGCCATGGCTCAGAGGGAAATTGGTTTATCCATTGGAGAACCCCCTACGACCAAGGGTTATACTCCGAGTGTTTTTACTCTTCTTCCACGGCTCATGGAACGAACAGGCATGAGTGCAGAAGGAGCCATCACGGCATTATATACCGTGCTGGTGGACGCGGATGATTTTAACGAGCCGATCTCAGACGCCTGCCGGTCCATTTTAGATGGACACATCATGCTTCAGCGAAGACTGGCTGCTGCCAATCATTATCCGGCCATCGACTTGTTAGACAGCGTATCCAGGCTGTCCGTGGATGTCTGCACGGAAGAACAACTCCGGTTGGCTAAGCAAATGAAGGAGCTGGTTTCTGTGTATGAGGAAGCCAGGGATCTCATTAATATCGGAGCTTATGTATCAGGATCTAATCCTAAAATCGATGAAGCGATTTCCAAGATCGATGCGATCAATGCCTTTTTGATTCAGGGAATACGTGAAATGTGTCCGTTTGAAGAAACAATGATGAAGTTCAGAGCGGTTTTTGAAAAATGAAGAAATTTAGTTTCAAACTGCAGGCGGTATTAAGGGAAAGGGAGATCCGTGAGGACGAACGGAAAAGGGAACTGGCTGAAACCATTAAGGAATGGCTGAAGCAGAAACAGATCCTGGATCGCCTTCAGAATTATTTAAAAGAATCGGAAGCGCTTTCTTACGCTGAAAAAGAGAAAAAGGTTCCGGATATCAAAACGATCCGTTCTTATGAGATGTTCATGATGATGTTGCGGAGAAGAATCATAGAGCAGAAGATTGAAACAAAGAAGGCTGAAAAATGCGTCGATGACTATCGCATCAAACTGGCCGAAGCCATGAAAAGAAAAAAAATACTTTTCACTTTTCGGGATAAATTGCACAAGATTTACCAGTCAGAGGCCGAAAAGCTGGAACGAAAAGAGTTGGATGAAATAAGCGTTTTAAGGGTGAACCATGCCAAACATCATTAAACTGGTCTTCATAGCCGTGGGAATTGTGGTTGTCCTGACCTTGGGACTTCTCATAGGGAAACCTGAATTCAGGGATAGAATTCTTGCCCGTTTGTTCCGGGATAAGATTGAAGAAATCCAGGAGGAAAACGAGGCCTTGAAGGCGCAGGAAGAAAAGCTGATCAAGGTTGAAGAAACCAGGACGTCCAAGCAGGTGGATGAATTGGCTTCCAAGCTTATCGAAAAGGAAAAGAATCTGATGACCCGCGAAGAAAATTTACAGCTTCGCGAGTCACGTTTCAAGGAACGTGAGGAGCAGCTCGTTGCCAGGCAAAAAGAGGTGGAGGACATGTTGCAGAAGATGACGGTTTATATCAATGAAGCCATGCCTCTCATTACAGACACGGAAAAAAAGAACCTCAAAAAGATGGCCAGGATGTTCGAAACGCTTTCCCCTGAAAATGCCAATCCCATGATAGCCCAGATGCCGGATGATACGGTTGTCAGCATTTTATCTTACATGAAGCCGAGGAATTCAGCCAAATTATTGGGAAATTATGCTTCGGTGAACAGTGAACACGCAAGGCGTGCTGCAAAGCTCGCTGAGATGCTGAAAAAACTGGTGATCAAATAAGTGTAAAAATGACATGGGATCTGAGCGTTGTTCATGAACAACCACAATAATAACCAGCCATTGATCTATTGAATTCAGGAGTCAGAATCATGAATTCGATTGTTTCATCACCCTATCAGTTGTCTGAAAGTGATCAGTCAAAATACAGACCAGACACTCGGGTCAGAACTTATACGTATAAGTCATTCCCAATACCAGGGCTTTTAAGTGATGTTCCCCATTGATGGATGTGCCGGAAGTATAACCGACGGAGTTGTCGATGTCCCGGGCTTTTCCCATGACATAGCTGAAGCTGAAATCCAGCTTGGAACTTTCGAAAGAGATGAACACTCCGCCGTGAATATCAAATAAATCCGAAGAGGGAATGGAAATCTCGAACGTCTCTTCAGGAACCGGAGTGGGACGATATCTCATTCCAGCCGCAACGGCATAGGTTTCATCGATTTTGTGTTCAATGCCGATGGCGGTATTCCAGGTGTCTTCCCAGTCTTTTGCAACAGGATTGTCGAGATTGAGTACAAGAAGTCTCGTGAGGTCTGTTTCTCCATTATAATCGATTTTAAATTGGTCTAATTTGGACCACTGGGCCAATTCGATATCCATCTCAACAGAGGTTTTTTCCGAGATCTGGTAACTGATCCCGGCAGTCACGGTAGCAGGCAAAGGGAGATCCAGAGAGGCATCCACTGAATAGCTGGCACTGCCAAATACGAGAGCAGTCAACCCATTTAATCCGGAAAAAGCCACTTTTCCGTCCAGAGAAAATTCGATGGGACTCCGGTAAGAAAAGCCTGCTTTGGCTTTGTCGTTGATCTTATATAGAAGGGCCACGTTCCAGCCATAACCGGTATCTGATCCATCCAGAGAAGATTCGGCATCAGGAGAGGGAAGCAGTGCAAGTATACCGGTAGAAAGAGCATACAGGGCACTGTTTAAAACCGTTTCATTGATCTTTTTTTTCATGGTTCCGTCGGCTCTGGCCACATCCAGTCCAAAAGCAATAGAGATTTGATCATTAACGGTATATGCGATGTTGGGATTGAATAAAATGACCTTCAATTCAGTCATAGTGGCCACATAATCGGTGATCGGATTATCCCATTCCGTCTTCAAGCCATAGGGAGAACTGACTCCGATCCCATAGGCAAGTTTTTCATTGATATTTTGGGAGTAAAACAGCGACGGTATAAAATAATTGCCTTCTTCTGTTTCGATGTTCAGTCCGAAAACGGAATCAAAATCCCCCGTGACGTTTTCGTACATGCCGGAGAGGGAGATTTGAGCCCCTTCTGTTTGGGTGAGGCATGCCGGATTATACCAGTTACAGGCCGGGGAATCTATTCGCGCGACAACAGCCATGCCGTTTCCCAAAGATCTGGCATCAGCGATATCGTTATTATATCCGCCTGAGCCTACTGCAAAGACTGAACCAGGGAGAACGAGGCTTACCCATATGAGTAGAGAGAGTTTTTTCATCGTGACAGTTTCCTTTCTTATCAGGGACATTCATTTAAATTTTTAGAATATTAATGGGATAAGAATAAAAAGAAAAGTGAATTTTTTCTTTTGGAGGGTTGCAGATCGAATAAGACGGGATGATCACTACTGACAGCTGAGAAATACAATCATGAGTCAACGTGATTCATGAAAAATAAATCCTGACTAGTAAGAATTGAGAATCGGGTATGAGAAAAAAGTCAGCAAAACCATTTGAAGATTTGATGATCAGGCCGAAGACACATGCCTTTGCATGACTCATTGATTCTTTTAGCCGTTTTTAAAAACAGGAAAAATTTAGTTTAACAGGATGTCTTCGTATTCGTCTTTTTTTCGATTTTTCTTTGAGACGTTATAGAAACAAAATAAAAATATAAAATAATGGCAACATCAATCCTCAGATTCTGTTATCAGGGCTTTTTATATAGGAGAGGAGAGAATCCAGATGAATTTTCCACTGTAAGCAGCAGACTGGGTGTTGGAATATAAATTTTTTATCGCGAAAGTCACTGTAAATTCATCCGATATTACCTCTTGTTTGCTGTCATACAGGATGAATTCTCCTATTTCAGGAAAGGGAGTCCAGATGTTCAGGGATTCCAGATGCTTGGCGAATTTTGTCAGTTCAGTCGCGGATGTTTTAATATTCAAAGCGCTCTTGTCTGTGTCTGCCATTTTCAGCTCCAGAAGGGTTTTTTGATCTTCCACCGGTGCAAAAAGAAGCTTCAAAATAAAGGGTTTTGAATTATTGATGATATTGACTTTCACGTTAGTGATAAATGAACAGCTGAAAGGACAATTGGGGAGAGAAGGTTTATCGGCCTGTTGGCCGAACACTTCACCAAAATAAATGCTTCCGGGTGCCAGTTGCCTGGTTGATATTTCTTCCCCGTTCTGATTGATTTGAACCGCGGTGCTTTCCAAAAGAAGGGTGAGATAGCTGTCCACAACGGTTTCCACGGGAACAGTTACTTCCTTTTGTTCCGCAAAAATCAATCCCGGATATAAAAGACTCAGGATGGTGAAAAACTGTAATAGACGTTTTCCAATATGTGATTTTTCAAGCATGGATGATTTTACCTTTATCTAATCCTATATTCATTTTACCATATTTTCAAAAAAAAACAATGGGAAGTCCGGTAATTTTTTTACCGATATTCTCGGATTTAGGTTCATTCAAGGAACTAAGATCAGTTACCTGCTGCTTCCTGATCCTCGTAACATTCATGGATTTGCTGTTACGGGCTTTCGAAGGAAGCGTGATAATCTGGTCCTTGTAAGTCAAAGTAACGTTACTCAGTCTGAAAGTTAATTCTGTATCAGACGTTCGTTCGGTTTCTTAAAGATCCTGAATAAACCGGGGAAAGCCCGGGTTCCTATTTTAGTTATCCGTGTTTATTCAATTGTAAAATGAGCTTCCCTGATTTCAGTCTGTTTTGGATCGTATTTGAATTCAGCGACCAGATCATATTCTCCCGGTCTTAATTCCCCGTCCCAGGTCGTTATGATGCTTATTTTATTACCTCCCTTGGCTACACCCTGATTCAGTGTTCCTCTGCCGTAAAGATTCCCCTCTGCGTCAATAATTGAAAAGCTCCCATTCACCTTTTGCAGGACGTTTCCGGTGTTATCGAAATCATATGTGATTTCCATGGGCTTGTCATCTTTAGCCGGAACAACAGATATTTTTTCTACGGTTCCTTGAGGCGCTGCGAGGCCGGAAAGAGTGATTTTAACAAGCACAGCCATCCTGGCCTTGGATGACGCAAGAATCGTGGCAGAGAGATCAGTTGGTGTGGATGCAGCGGATTCAATATAGATGACAGCATAATATTCAGCCAGCGTGACATCTTTGGGAACAGAAATAATATATTGCACTGCCTTCATTGAAACCGGAGGGATTTCCATGTCTTTAGGCATAAAGGAAATCCAGCGGGCGCATGAGTCTGTTTGTGATCCAAGTGTTTTGAAATCAATAAGTTGTTCAGAATGTTTGAAATCTATATCTTCTACAAGGGTTGATATCTGCTGCGGGGATTTGGAATCGTTCATGACATTGATGACACCCTGAATAACGTCGCCTGGTTTAACCGTTTCATAGATGCGCATCTTGTCTATTTTTAATGAGAACGCTTGAGAAGAGATGGAGAAACTAATAAAACACGTTATTAATACGATTTTTTTCATCGTGGTCAGATTGATCATGATATTTTCCTCATTTCCTAAGAGATTTAAATTAATTGTTATTTTATATACCTTTTTTAGAAATGAGAAAAGATAAAAAAAAAGCAGGCCTTGCGGCCTGCTTTTTTGGGATTCTTCTTTAATTAGAAGGATACCGCATGTAATGTCCATCTTGTGTCGATCGTGTAGCTGTCAGCAGGAACACCGATCGGTAAATAATCCAGAGCGAAGTATAATTGGAACATGTCGCTCACGTAGTTGGATCCGCCGGTTCCAGTTCCGCAGTCGTAAAAAATCATGTCGCCAGGAACCACTGGGACCGGATTGGTGACTGTGGTGGTGTCCCATCCGACGGTCGCAAAAGCTGTCCCTGTAACAATGTTGTTATCAATGGCAGTGACTAAAGGATAACCTTCAGGACTTGTTTCATTCATGTGTACGCCCATGACATGCATGACACTTTCATTGGTCGGGTCGGTAGGAAATATGGGTAACGAGTTGATGTTGAAAATCGTACCGCTGAAGTTCCCGATAACCTGGGCTCTGCACTGGTTGTTGTCGAAAAATACTCTGGTGTCAGTCCATGCGCTGCCGGCTCTGTGGGGAACAGCCTGGTAGGCTTTCGCACCTGTCGCACCGGTTGTCGCATAAATGCCGGATCCCGTCATGTTCACGGTTCCGAATTCAAGAGTTCCATCAACGATTTCCACCCATGTGTCATTTTCTGGGTCATTCACGCCGGAAGCTTCTTCTGCCGGTGTAATGAGAACGTCAACACGATAGCTGTCCACCACAAAATTCCACATAGCGCCAATATCAATGGTTGTGGGTGGCGGATCAATGACGATGTCAGGGGGTAAATCAGCCGCATAAGAATAGCCGATCAGACCCAGCATGACTAATGCTGATAAGAGTGTTTTTTTCATGGTTGCCTCCTTTTTTGTTGATCACTTTTGATCACGGTTTGCTCAATCCTTTTTAACCCCATGGATTGAGTATTCTGTCTTCGGTAGTCCGGCCAACTGTTCATTCCGTGACTTTGCGTGGTCCATTTTAAAGGGGAACCTTGCCTTTTCGGACAGAAAATTTAATATTTTTTAAAGAACCCCGTCCTGGCTTACCAGGACTTTCTATAACCGTTCCCGATTATATTAGGGTAGATTTACATGATGGGGGGGGGCCTGTCAAGGGTAAAAAAGTTTTTTTTACAAATAGTCATATTATGTAAATCATTCCTTTTGACAAACCTTTATTATATCTTGTACAGAACTAAAATTTAAGATACAATAAGCCATTATTTTGTTATTATTTCAAATGAGTCCGGATATCTTCTTGCCGAGCCGCGGCTTGCGGAATGATCAGGCGAATAGAAATTCAGTCCGTACCGTCTAGAATATTATTGACATAAAGATCAATAAAGAATTAGCATCATTTTTCAATTCTTAGACAATGAAGGAGCTGGATTGTCGGAACTGATTGGATTGGATCATAAAGGAAAGGAAGTATAACCATGGCAAAAATATATTATGAAGAAGACGCAAATTTTTCCCTCCTGAACGGGAAAACGGTTGGAGTGGTAGGGTACGGAAGCCAGGGCCACGCTCAGGCTCAGAATTTAAGGGATTCCGGGATTAAAGTGATTATAGCTGAAAAGCCGGACTCCCCCAATTTTCAGATCGCAAAATCTCATGGATTTGAACCTAAAACAGCGTCCGAGGTCGCGAAGGAAGCGGATGTCATACAGATTCTCATTCCGGATGAATACCAGGCAGCCATGTATGAAGAAGAAATCAAACCGTATATGAAAGAAGGCAAGGCTCTGGGTTTTTCCCACGGCTTCAATATTCATTTCAAACAAATCATTCCTGAACCCTATATAGATGTATTCATGATCGCTCCCAAAGGGCCCGGGCATTTGGTCAGAAGTGAATTTGTCAAAGGGGGCGGGGTTCCCTGCCTGGTGGCGGTATTTCAGAATGCATCTCAAAAGGCCAGGGAAATCGCCCTGGCATACGGCAAAGGTATCGGCGGAACCAGAGGGGGTATTTTAGAAACTACCTTCAAGGAAGAAACCGAAACCGATCTTTTTGGCGAGCAAGTGGTACTATGCGGAGGCCTTTCTTCGCTTGTTCAAAGAGGATTTGAAACACTGGTTGAAGCCGGATACCAGCCTGAGGTCGCTTTTTTTGAATGCATGCATGAGTTGAAGCTGATCGTTGACCTGATCTATCAGGGCGGCCTTTCTTACATGCGTTATTCCATTTCAAACACGGCCAAATACGGAGATCTGACCCGCGGTAAACGGATCATCACGGAACAAAACACCAAGGTGGAAATGAAAAAAATCCTGACCGAAATCCAGAACGGCAGTTTTGCCAAGGAATTCCTCATGGAATGTAAAAAAGGGAAGATCAATTTCAAACGCATGGAAGAAAAAGAAAAAAATCACCAGGTGGAAGTTGTTGGAAAAAAACTTCGCAGGATGATGAAATGGATTGATGCCAAAGAAGTAGAATGAAAAACCTCATCATTTTTGATACAACCCTTCGTGACGGTGAACAGTGTCCCGGGGCCAGCCTCAATCCCGGAGAAAAGCTGGAAATCGCCCTTCAGCTTGAAAAATTAGGGGTGGATGTGATAGAGGCGGGGTTTCCCATCTCTTCCCCGGGAGATATGGAAGCCGTGGCTTTGATTTCCGGAAAAATTAAAAACGCCTCCATGGCCGGCCTCGCAAGGAGTCTGCAAAAGGACATTGACGCTGCTTATCAGGCCTTGAGAAAAGCGGTATCCCCCCGTATTCATGTTTTTCTGGCTACATCAAAGATTCACATGCAGTATAAGCTCAAAAAAGCGGAATCTGAAATACTCAGTCTGGCCGTAGAAGCGGTTCGGTATGCCAGGAAAAAAGTCAGCGATGTGGAGTTTTCTCCGGAAGATGCTGCAAGAACGTCTCTTCCGTTTTTAGCAAAAATCGTTGAGGCAGTCATCAAAGCAGGCGCCAGGACTGTTAATATTCCTGATACCGTGGGGTATTCCATCCCGCAGGAGTTCAGCCGGATCATTACTTATCTTAACGACCATGTGAGCAATATCCGTGAGGCAGTGATATCTGTTCACTGCCATAATGATTTGGGTCTGGCTGTGGCGAATTCCCTTTCCGCCATCCAACAAGGAGCAGGACAGGTTGAATGCACGATCAACGGAATCGGGGAGAGGGCCGGTAATGCTTCCCTGGAAGAGATCGTCATGACAATTAAAACCCGCAGGGATTTATTCAGGGACATCAGCACAAAAATCGATACTAGGCAGATCATCAAAACATCAAAGCTGGTTTCCCGTCTCACTTCGCTTCCGGTTCAACCCAATAAGGCGATTGTAGGAGCTAATGCCTTTGCCCATGAATCGGGTATTCACCAGGATGGGGTCTTAAAGCACCGCTGCACCTATGAAATCATCAATCCGTCGTCTGTTGGTCTCAGTGAAAGCATGATGGTTCTTGGAAAGCATTC
>JAFGBW010000027.1 GCA_016932965.1 Candidatus Auribacterota bacterium | reverse complement strand
TCTTTCATCTTGGCGGCTTCCGCGTATTTTAACTGGATGAATTTCGTGGTCAGGGCGGGCAGGGCTTCCACAATGATGATCTTCTCACCCTGGGGTCTCCAGGCATATTTGTTGACGGAAAGGATCGCCTCCAACGCGTCTTTCAGTTTCACCTCTTTCAAGGAAATGGTGATTTTCCCCTTCACGTTGTCCGCTGAGACAATGTTGACTTGGCAGATTTCCGCGATGGAACGCAAAACATCTTTGATGTCCGTGTCCCTGAATTCCACGGTGATGGGAACAGGATTATCCAGGACTTTCGCGTTGCTTTCTTCTTCCCGGGATGACTGAACCGCAGATTCCTCTCCGGATGCAATCCGAGCGCTGGAAAATATCATCAACACAGCCAGACAACAGATCAAATACACAATCTTAGAAAACCTCATCGTTTTCTCCTCATTAATCATCTTTTAACCACAAATGAGTTATTACGGCACAGCCGCAGCTAAATATATTTTTTCACCATGAAGACCATCAAGAAAAAGAAGATTAAAAATTTTCCTCATCTCTGTGATTTTTTAAAATTCCTTCGTGCTCTTCGTGTCCTTCGTGGTAAATCTTTTACTATCTAATTCTTGTTGTCTTTCTTTTCCTTCATCGGAATTTCATAAACAATTCCTGCTTTTTCAACAACAAGCTTGTCCTCGGCAATCGACTTGATGGTGCACTCCTCAACCCGGTCGCCTATCTTATAAATTTTTTCCTCAATGATCACGCGAAATTCACTGCCCACCTTCAATATCCCTTTGATGTCCAGTTTCGGTGGCTCGTTCTTGATTTCCTCCTCCTCTTGCTCCTCATTTGTGCCGGCCTTCCATTCATAAAAGGGGTTTTTCAATTCCCGGTATTTTGGAACGTTGTCCACCTGGAATGACGATCCTTTTCCTCCTGGCTCGTCCGAAATCAGAATGGACAGCTTCACGTTTGCCATTAGACGATTTTCCTTCTTTTCCCTGTTCTGGAAGACCCTGGCCATGCTGACCTTGGCAAAGGGGGAAATCTTATCGAGATAGGATAAATAGCAAACGATGTCCGAATAAGTGCCTGAACAAATGATTTCATAATTCTGCGCCCTGTAACCCACGGAAGGGGTTTCATTTTCCCCGGGGGTCTTCTTCTCCCTGTTTTCAAGAGGTTTGATGGATTCGAACTCAATGCCTTTACGGCCGTGCGTCAGATAATACAGGAGGCGGTCCAGCTCCTGTCTTTTGGGAATGGAGGCTTCCAGGTTCTGGAGCTCGTCTCTTTGCCGGGTTATCTCCGTATCATAAGCTTTAAGCTCATCCTCCTTCTTCGAAAGTACCACATTTTCCTGTTCCAGCTTCGAAATCTTACTGTTAAGCAACTCCCGGGTGGCCCGGAGCGCCCGGATTTTCTTCTTGCGCGGGGCATACTGGTTTTTATTGAACCACGAGCCTCCCACGACCAGTGAAAGGATCAGCAGCCAGACTATTTCCCGTTTTTGCAGTTTTGCAGCCATGTTTTTTTTCTATTTTTTAAACTACGAATTTCATCATGCCTTTAAGCATGATGAATCTCAAATGACAAATTTCAAATCTCATATTGCAGACCTCCGCCTGTTTTCCCTTTCCATTCTCAATTCTTAATTCTCAATTTCCACCCCCTCCGTGGTGAAAACTTCTTTTATTAATTTCCTTTTTACGCCTCCGCCCGCAATTCGAATTCAGTCCCTTTTAAATCCTTGTTCTCTTCGGTCTTCCGCGTGTAAAGAAAATTGCAGTTCCTGAACTTTCCGGAACCGTTCAGATTTTTCATGAATTCCGCGATCACCTCGTTCGAGGGAGCGATGCCGCTCATGACAAGATCGGGCTCATTCACTTCAATCTGGAAGGCGAAAAGTCCGGCCGGCACCTCTTCTGAAATGATCCGGAATTGATCCCCGAGAGACTCTTCCAGGGGATGATAAGACCGGATGGAGTCCATTTTCCTTCTCAAGTCCTTGAGCAGCGATTCCTTCTCTTTCTTCAACGATTCAATCTCCACGATCCTGGTTTTAGAAAGCGCCTCCTGCTTCTCCAGATTGGAAATCACCTCCGTGCTTTCCCTGTTGTGTTTTTCCAAAGGCCCGATCACCATGGAGTCCAGTTTTTTCATATACACGGTCAGAAAAAAAGCCACTCCGATGATGAAGGTGATGACGACAACCGCTGAAAAAAAGCCGGCAATGATTTTCTGAACCGCAGATTTAGGCTTCTCTTTTTCATGCCTTTCTATGAAAGAAGAACAGCCTGCGGTCAAATTCTCCTCATTCCAGTAGCCCAGTCCCAGGGCCGTGGCGAAAAGAGGAGAAAAAGACTTGTCTTCCGGAAAAACGATGCCTTTGGGCAGGACCGTTCTTTCCGAAAAATCAGCCAGGACACAGTCCATGCCCAGCCTCTCCTTCATGAAATCCAATAAACCCGGAAGATAAGCTCCCCCGCCGGTCAGGATGAGCTTTTCAAAAGCCGTGATTTTGGATTTCGTCACCTGATAGAAAAAATACTTGATGGTATACTGGATTTCCGAAACCAGTTTTTCCAGCGATGAGGTCAGAATATGCCGCGCTTCAATGATCTTGTCGCTCAATACGGAGGAGGAAATACCGTGCTCTGTCTTGATCTTTTCAGCGCTTTCCCAATCCAGTTTACAGTATTCCACAATGGCCTTGGTCAGTGATTCTCCGCCTGTGTTTAATTTGCGCTCAAAAACCAGCTGGCCGTTATGGGCAATATTAATGCAGGTGGAGGCCCCCAGGTTCAGGATGAGATAGGCCCGGGAGGATGGAAATTTCTGCTGATTCTTAATGCCCTGTATGAGCGCGAATACCGGGGTTTCCACCGCCAGGACCTTGATTTTCTGTGCGGCAAACAGAGCGAGTAATTTCGAAATATCATTCTTATTCTTGGTTGTGATGAGAACGATCTTATTGGAAGCATCCTCATAGGCGGGAGTGACCTGGATAAAATCATAGGCTGTTTTATTCGGATCCAGTTTCTTTTTCTGTGTGAGTTCCCACTGGATTGCCGAACGCAGCTCATTGTCAGGCATGTTCGGAAAAGAAATCTGCTGCAGTGCGGTCGAGGGATCGCTCAATGATACGACCACAGGATCCTTGATTTTCTGTTTCAGGAGGACCTCTTTCAGCGTATCTAACTGAACATCCAGTCCGTACTTTTGAAACGATCCGGGCTGGTAGGGAAAAACAGCCATCTGATGGAGTTCCACCTGTTCGGACGACCAGCCTCCGGAGAGAAATTTGATGGAATCCGTTCCGATATCAATACAGGTAACCAGTTTTTTTGAACCCATTCAGAACCTTACTTTAATTGGATGCCATGTTATCCCAATCCGGTTAAGGTGTATATAAAAAAGCAAGAAAAAAACTATCATTTCACACTTTTCAAACTGTGGTGGGACTGAAACCTACGGTACAGGTGGCTGTAGCGGGCGGAGCCTGGGAACCGGCAGAGGTGCCTGAATTGCAGGAAGTGCCCGCGGCATTCCCCGTGGAACAAGTGGGTTCAGCAGGGCCGATGGCATTGAATCCGGCGTAACACTGGGTATCTGCCCAATTACCTGCATTGCACAGAAGATTAGCGGCCGGCCCGGATGTGCATGAGCCCGGGGTCAAAGACGGAGCCCATCCGGAAACACATTGAGCTGCCTGGGCCTCACTGCTGATGAGACGCAATAATGGTTTAACGTATTTCTTCTTTCCCATAAAAAAATAATAAACCAGAAGAACAGCCTTTGGCAATGAAATAGAGTCTTGGAATTTCCCCGTTTTAACTACCCCCCTTTTTCAAGAGCTTTTCGCTCTCATCTCTTGAAGAGGCGGATTTTCATGATTTCCAGACTTACTACCTTATCCACTACTTTGTACCTTTGCTCCTCTGTGCCTTTGTACTTATTTAATGAATCAGAGACAGCATCTGCTCGGCGTTTTTTGAAATGGTCAGCGGAGCGACTGCCTGCACGGCCTTTTGGCGCACTTCGTCCCATTCATGCCAGAAAGAATCAATCCAGTGAAAGGCTTCCAGGATCCCGGAAGTGATGCTCCCGGAATTCACAATCATGCCTCCCCCTTTTTCCAGATACATGGAGGCGCCGTTTAAATCCGTTGTCACGACCGGAGTGCCGCAAGCCATGGCCTCCAGACAGGAATTGGAGCAAGGATCATAAAGAGTCGGCAGCATGAAAACATCTGAGGCGTTGTACCACTCGTTTAATTCAGAATACACCGGACCGGTGAAATGCAGGAGATCTAAAACGTTTTTCCTCCAGGCAAAAGCCCGGACCTGCCTTATCCGGCCGTTTCCAGCCACTATCAGCCGGAAACGCTCCCTGTTCTTAAAAAGGGACAACGCTTCAATGAGATGAAAAATGCCTTTTCTCCTGAAATTATTGGCAACAAAAAGAAGAACGATTTCACCTCCTTTGATCCCTTTTTTCCTGAAAAAAGACTGCTTGATCTCCCGGTTCCAGTTCCTGGGATAAAAAAGGGCCCGGTCAATGCCGTTCCCGATATAAACCAGACGATCCGTAAGATGCGGATAGGCTTTCATGAACTGAAGCCGTACCAGTTCGGAATTGACCACGATATGTTTAAGCCCCGGATTCATGAGGATCTCCTGCTCCAGCTTTAATGAATACTTGTGATTCAGGGAAAACCACTTGCGGATATTTCCCAAAATCCCCCTGAAATGGATTTTTTCCCATTCAGAGAGCAGGCCCCCTCCGGCGCGGTAAATCCGACAGGGTGTGATCTGGGTCAAACCCACTACACAGTTGTATTCGGAAGAACTGATTTCATTCTGAAAAGCCTCATTAAAAGCCAGACTTTTGGAAAACCAGGACCTTTTGGGATGAATCAGCCGCACAGAGAATTCTTTTTCCAGCTCAGGAGAAACACTGCGCGCAATCACATCAAAGGCCAGATTTTTTTTCTTTAATTCCCGGGCCAGATTGACGCTGTAACGCTCCCCTCCCCCTTTTTTCGGATCAAAATCTTTGATAACCAAGGCGATTTTTTTATTCATTCTTTATATCTCAGTGAAATATGAACCGGTTAAAACGAATCATAGTAATATAAAATGTGTCAAACAGGATCATTTTTTTACCATTTTATTAAATGAATTATATGGAATTGAAATGAGTTGCCCCAAAGATTAATGAATCCATTTATTCATCTTTTTCCAAACCTCCTCCACCGTGATCCCGTTCAAACAAGCCGTATCTCCCTTTTTGCAGATCCTGTCAAAACAGGGCGAACAGGGTAAAAAATGACAGACCGCCTCCACCGGACCCAATCCCCTGGTCGCTTCCGGATTCGTGGAGCCGAAAATAGCTATCACCGGAATCCCTAATGCACCGGACATATGCATGGCACCGGAATCGTTTGTGACGACGCCTCTGCATAAAGACAACATGCCGATGAATTCCGCCAGATTGGTTTTCCCGGTCAGATCAAAAACAGAGGCATGGGTTGTTTCAAGTATTTTTCCCGCCTCATCATCCTGTTTGGTCCCAAAAACCAAAATACTCAAAGCAGGATTCTCTTCCAGCACGCGAAGACATAACTCCCGGTACTTCTCAAGCGGCCATTTCTTTGCAGGGCCGTATTCAGCCCCCGGCGCCATCCCGATAAAATGACGGTGTTCTGCATCAGGCACTTCTGTCTTTAATTTTGCCATGCTCTGCTTTTTCCGGTTTTCATCCAGTATCAGCAATGGAGAAAAAGAAAAAACCGACTCCGGATTCATCCTTTCCTTTAAAACAGACTGGATGATGCTGAAATAATGAAGAGAATGATGCTCTTTAAAATAATCCTCAGGCGGTCTCACTTTTATGGTTAAGAGCCATCCTCTTCCCTGGGTATTGAAACCGATCCTTTCCGGAATCCCGGCGAGAGAGGGGACCAGGGCGGAATCAAAGGAATTCGGAAAAATAAAACAGGATTCGTACTTTTCCTTTTTAAGGTTCCGGGCCAGCTTAAAACGATCCTTCATCCCTTTCCAGAAGGGTTCCTTGCTGAAAGTATGAATACGGCTGATTTCAGGAACAAATTCATACAGGCCCCCTATTTTCTCCGGGGTCAGCACATCCAATTGCGCATCAGGAAAAGCCTGCCGCAAAATTTTGATTGCCGGAAGACTCATCACAGCGTCACCCAGCCAGTTCACTCCTCTGATCAATATTTTTTTCATAATCGCTATACCAGAACCTGAAAATGTGATCATCTCAAAATGGATGATGTTATGCTCATTTTTTTATCATATTTCATCACGACACTGCGACGGAGTAGGGGGCAAGAGAATTGGAAATCAATACAACTCCCGCAAAGGCGCGGAGAATACAGAGACGTTTTTTATCCTCCTATCCCTATTCACCATTCACTATCAACCAACAACTATCCTGTTAATCCTGTCTATTATATTTCCTTCTTCCTTCGCCAAAGAGGGGGTGATTGATATCTTTTACGAAAAAAAAAGATGTATCCCGGCACATTGACAATTCCACATAATAGAGTAAATAATATTATCCTGATTTGAAACATGAAAAAAATACCCGAAATATTTATCCTTTTACTGACGATTCTCTCATGCCTGTTCTATCTGCATGCGGATATCTTTTCCAGCCATCTTGCTCCCAGAACAAAAATTAAAAGAGGCAGGGTCCAGGCCGAACACGAAGATACAACGGCAGTAGAAATCATGATATCGGATTCCTCAGGGCAAAGCAATCATTCAGCACCATCAGGCGGACAGAAAAGCTTCACGAATTCAACCTATGTAAACAGCAGGCCAAGCTTCATGAACTCCACTGCAGTAAGCTCAAGGGCAAGCCGTACAAAAAAAATGGTAGCCAGATTTGGATTACTCGCATTACTGGCTTTACCAGCCGGTTGCAGTAATGATGATACCTCTAATAACAAGGATGATGCCGGGGAAACAGGAGGTCAGGGAGGCCGTTCCCCTTCTGATGATGACGATGATGGTTCCAGCACTGAAACTACGGCAGGAACAGGGCCAACCGACACGGCCGGGACTGGGCCCACTGATTCTGCCGGAACCGGACCAACCGACGATGGCGGAACCGGGCCTGTTATCCCTGATGATACCGCCGGAACAGAACAAACCGACGATGGCGAAACTGGACCTGTTATCCCTGATGATTCTAGTGGCGGAACTGAACCCGTTATCCCTGACGATACTGAGCCTGTTGATTCTAACGGCGGAACCGGAAATGTTATCCCTGATGATACCGCC
>JAFGBW010000226.1 GCA_016932965.1 Candidatus Auribacterota bacterium | reverse complement strand
GTCAAATCCCTGAACATGATGGTTTTTCCGGCGATATGATCCAGCTCGTCATGAAAATGGGAAAGAGTGATGGCCACTGGGATGAAATCGTTCTCGTCAGGATGAAGGATTTGCCATTCCGTTTCACTGCCGTCATCATTAAATTGTTTTTCGCTTGAAGAAATATCTTCTTTTTTTAGGAAGAATGACTGCCACGGTTTTCCGATTAGATCTGAAAAGTCACGGTTCAATATATCGGTGGCTGCCTTATTGGCGTATATAATACGGTCTTCTTCATCCGTTGAAATCAAACCGCTTTTCATTTGAAAAAGAATCTTTTCAGTAAAATACTGGATTCGCTCTATGGTGGCTTTCTGAGAAAAAATCCGGCTGCTCAGTTGTGATGCCAGGTATCCTATCATGAAAAAGATGAAAACCCGCATATAGACCACGTAATAGAAGTAAACATCCGAAGAGATTTCAAAAACGTTTTCTGTCGTGAGCATGTCCGGTAAGAGGCCCAGGTAAGCGCAAGTGCTGAAGATAGCGTAAAATGAAGATGCATAGGCAACCACAAACAGGATCTTTTTTTGAGGCAGAAGGTAGGCCCCTAAAAAGATGTCTAAAATGAGCAGAAAAATGAAAGGGGACTCAAGCCCTCCGGAAAATTGAATGAGCAGATTCTCTACACCAATATCGAGGGAGAATTGAATGAGGGATTGTGTTTGTTCAGGAAGTTTTTTCTTTTTGTAAAGGATCAGCCAGAAAATAGTCAGAGAAAACAAGCCTATCAGGCAGTAATAAAAAGCATTGGTTTCAATTCCAAAGATAAGCCATCCGGCAAAAATGATGACTAGAAAAAAGAACAATTTAAGTGATAAAAATCCAACCACCGTCAGATGAATATTTTTTTTCATCTGAAGAGTGCCGGGCTAATTCACAATGGATGACAGCTTGAAAATAGGCATGAACATGGCAATCACGATGCCTCCGACCACTATTCCGAGGAAGGCAATCAACAGCGGTTCGATAAGAGAAGTGAGTGCTGAAACGGCGTTGTTGACCTGGTCATCATAAAATTCGGAAATTTTTTGGAGCATGAGATCCAGTTTACCCGTTTTTTCTCCCACATCCACCATTCTGGTAACCATGGGCGGGAATACTTTTGTTTCAGCGAGAGGCGGAGAAATCCCTTCACCGGCCAGGATTTTTTTTGTGGCGGACTTCAATGCATATTCCAGTGTGGCATTTCCTACCACGGTCTGGACAATTTCAAGGCTTTGAATCATTGGAACCCCGCTGGCAACAAGTGTCCCCAGCGTTTTAGTGAATCTGGAGAGGGCGGCTTTTTTCAAGATATCGCCGAAAATGGGCAGTTTGAATTGCATTTTATCAAAGAAGAATCTGCCGCCTTCTGTCTTATAAATCATCCGTATGGCGATGATGATCATCACAAAACCGAGAAACACCGCCAGAAAATAGTGACGAAGAATGTCGCTGATGTCAACGACTACCTGTGTGGCAGCGGGAAGTTCGGCTCCGAATCCTTCAAAAATTTCTTTGAACACGGGAACCACTTTGATCAAAAGTAAGGTGGTGATCAAGAAAGCCATTCCGCTTACAACGGTAGGATAAATCAAGGCGGATTTGACTTTTCTTTTTAATCGGGAAGCTTCCTCAAGGTATGTGGCCACTTTGTTCAGGATTTCAGCAAACATACCGCTAGCCTCTCCCACCCTGATCATAGCGCAATACAGTCCATCAAAAGCCTTGGGATGTTTTACCAGGGCATCTGAAAAGGAAGCCCCGCCTTCGATGTCATCGGATATTTCATTAACGACTATCCTGAAATTGATATTGTCCAACTGCTCACTCATGATTCGCAAGGCTTGTAATAGGGGAAGTCCTGCATCAATCATGGTGGCCATTTGTCTGGTGAAAGTCACCAGATCATCTGAGGAGATTTTTTTATGAGATTTGGTGACTTTGACCTGAGAGGCTTTACTGACTTCAACGATCAGAAGTCCTTTGGAGCGTAGTTGATTGATGACCTCGCCCTCATTTTCCCCCTCCATCCGGCCTTCGACTGTCTGGCCGTCTCCTGATTTGACGATGTATTTGTATGCCGGCATGAATCAATACCCTTTATATTTGTGGTTCACCCAGTACGGTGACAGTAATTGATCTTTCTTTTTACCACAGAGAACTCAAAAGGCACAGAAAAATTTTATAGCTCTATTATAGGTTTTTAACTTATCTAGTCTTTTGATGTTTATTATTTCCACAAAATTTTTTTCAATCTCAAACTGGATATTAAATAATGATGAGATCATATCAAACTTGCCTAAATAGGGTATGCAAATCAAACTCTTTTTTAAATGATAAGGAAAGCCTTTGCAATCGCGCTCCTTATAATGACAGTTTTACTGATTGCGATGATACAGTAAACAAGGGTGTGGTTTTGATCAATACTCCGGGATCTGTATATCCTCGAGTTCATCAGGGGATGTCACGCGCAAGGCCTCTTTCAGAGACATGCTGCCTTCGATCACTTTCCGCAACGCTGCCATTCTGAGTGTCAGCATACCCTGTTCCACTGCTATCTTCTTGATGATTTCCGACGATTTTCTTTGAACTACCAGTTTTCGTATTTCATCATTGACGGCAAATACTTCCACAATGGAGGAACGGCCTGAATTACCGGTATTGCTGCAGGAACGGCATCCTTTTCCCTGGTAGGTAATGAAGTTGGGATCCTCGTAATATTTGCTTGGGATCTGGGCCTGTTTTAAAATTTCTTTGTCAAGCGGCAAGGGTTCCTTGCATTTTTCACAAATTTTTCTTCCCAGACGCTGAGCCTGCACGCAAATAAGTGAGGAAGAAATCAAAAAAGGTTCTACACCCATGTCATCCAGTCTGGCAATGGCGCTTGGCGCATCATTAGTATGAAGGGTGCTCAAAACCAGATGGCCTGTGAGCGATGCTTTGATGGCGATATCGGCGGTTTCGAAATCGCGGATTTCTCCGATCATCACAATGTTCGGATCCTGACGAAGAATGGATCTTAACGCCGAGGCAAATGTTAAACCGATGTCAGCGTTGCATTGAACCTGATTGATTCCGGCAAGCTGATATTCCACCGGGTCCTCCACGGTCACAAGATTTTTTTCGGTCGTATTCAAAATGGACAAGGCGGAATAAAGCGAGGTTGTCTTACCGGAACCCGTAGGACCTGTTACCAGGATGATCCCGTAGGGACGCGTCAAGGCTTCCTTGAAGGTTTTCAACGCGTTCGGTGTGAAACCCAGTTTCGTCATGTCCAGATTCAATGCGCTTTTATCGAGGATTCTCATCACGACTTTTTCCCCATAAACCGTGGGGAGAGTCGAAAAACGGAAATCAATATTTTTACCTTTGATTTTGATTCGGAAACGGCCGTCCTGAGGCAGGCGGCGTTCAGCAATATCCAATTTTGCCATGATTTTCAACCGGGAAATAATGGCGTTTTGCAATGCTTTTGGGGGGGATACTTTCTGGTGGAGTACGCCGTCTATACGATAACGGATGCTGAGGGTTTTTTCCATCGGCTCGATGTGGATGTCGCTGGCTTTGGAGTCAATGGCTTCTTTGAGAACAATATTCACGATTTTGATGACTGGTGCTTCATCCGCCTGTGAGGCTCCGCCCAACTGGTCCAGATCCATCTCTTCCATTTTTTCATGGGCCACTTCGACGTCGTCCACGTCATCCAAGACTTCCGTCATGCCGCTTTTGTTTGAATAATAGGCTTTTAAAATTTCAAGGATATCTGTTTCTGTTGCGATGGTGGGGACGATTTCCATCCCGGTCATCAACTTAATGTCGTCAATGGCAAATACATTCAAAGGATCGGCCATGGCAACGGAGAGCGCGTTACCGATTCGTGCAATGGGAATGAGACAATAGAATTCACAGATGTTTTGCGGGATCAATTC
>JAFGBW010000225.1 GCA_016932965.1 Candidatus Auribacterota bacterium | reverse complement strand
TGTAAAAAGTCATGGTGGAAATTTATCTGTTTAAATGATATTTTTATAATCGTTTATTATAAATGAACAGGCTAGAATTGAGAATCGCTAATATCGTCGATGAAGATTGAAAAAATGAATGGATCATCATTGAACATGAATGTGTTATTCAGTCATGCAGCCACGCGAGGTTTAGGGCGGCCGAGAAAGGACGGGGACTTATTCCAAAAATACGGTGAACATTCCTTTTTTGAACAGGCCCTGTTTTCCTATGTTTATGCACAAGGTTTTGATCTCATTGTGCTCATTGTTCCGGAAAACGAATCGTCTTTTTTTCATGACCGGTTACAAGATTTTTATTCGAAATTTTCAGGTCAGGAAAAGAAAAAAATGAATCCCGTCAGGATAGAAGGCATCCCGGACTCGCTTCCTTATTCTCTGGTGTCATCTCATTCGGTATTCCACCCCCTTTTTATGGAGACACAGGATTTGTTTGGTTTGTGGTCAGTGCAAGGCTGGGAGGAGTTTTCTGAAAAGACGAATGCCAAAAGGATGCTGATTCAAAACATGGAATCCTTCTGGTATTTGAATAAAGAGCATTATCATACCCTCCTTCAGGCCGTCTCCGGTTTTGATTTTATTTTTAGAGGGGAAAATTCTGAGGACCTGCTTTTAGGAATGAATTATGATCGAAGCCGGCTGCAAATGAGCCGTCTTAGAAATGCTGTCAAAAGAAAATACCTTCGTATGAAAGAAAATTATCAATTCTGGACAAGACGAAGCTCGGCTTTTGATGCTTCAAAATTCATCAGTGACGAGCGGAATATCCGGCTGGATTCCATGATGGAAAATGAAGCTAACCGGACGCTCAATCTGATTTCTCCTTCCGGTTCCTTTTGTTCTCAACTGGAAAAAATTTCATTTCAGATTCAGGAAGAAGTCATCCCCTTATCATTGCGGAACCGGTCTGTCCAATCCGTCATCAATGTATCTTCCTTTTCGGTTTCTCATCATCATTTTGAAGGGTTTAAACAGGCAGTTCATTCTGAAATTTTTGAAAAGCCGCGGATCATCCGGGTGAAATTGAATGAAAAAGAAAAGGCATTCAATAACCAAACATTTAAGTCGGCCGTTAGCATGTGGAATGAAACATCTTTTTGGGTTCTTTCCGGAGAAAAGGACGGATTCCAAGGGAAAACTCTAGAGAACCTTCTAAAAATCATACGGCAATCTTCTTCAGGACGAATTTATGTGGAATCCCCCTCACTGGATTTGACACCGCAAAAACTGGAAGAATATTATGCCGCCGGAACAGATATTTGGGTTTATTGCCTGAATGAGTTTTGTTTGGATTCTTCTTTAAAAAATATGACTGAACATTTAGATGACAGGATCGCTTCCTTTTTGACCGTAAGGGATCGTTTCCCTGACCGTTTTTTTATGCTGAAGATCCAGAATAATTTTTCCCGTGAGATTGATTTTATCCCCCAACTGCTGCAAAAATGGCAGTACCGCGTGGATGGCATTGTGGTCACCGGAGATGATGCCGCGGGGACCTCTTTCCATTCTAAAAAATTTGATTCAGAGTGCACCAAGGTCCCCTTTGAAATGGTCATGTTCCCCGACGGAAAATTCTCTCTTTGTTCCAGAATAAATGAAGGTATTTTGGTTTCTAAAGAAGATTGGAGGGAAGCAGCTGGGAAAGCCGGAAGCATGGAAATATGCCGGGAATGTCAGGATAAAAAGAGATACGGGTTCAGTCAGTGGGCCAGGCCCAGGATGCTGATGGATGATTTTTCCCTATTTTCTTTTTTCAAGGAAACCAAGTTTTTTCAGATTCGTTTGCTGCTGGAAGAAAATGATTTGTCCGGCTGTCTGAACATATTGGAAGAGATATTAAAACACGAGCCGTCTAATCCTAGAGTCTGGGAAATCATTGACAGGATAAAACAGCAGGAACAAAACGGGACGGATGAGTTCAAAATGGAGCCAGACTAATTTTTTTCTGGAGATGGGGACAATTTAGGCAGAACGCCTTCCAGGATCCGGTTTAATTTTTCAATGGTGGTGGGTTTATCGTTGATGAATTTACTTCCCCCGAAAAGGAAAAATCTTTCCCCTATATCTGTGTATGTCACGCTGGCGGCGATGATGGGGATATTTCTAGTCCTTTCATGGGTTTTCAATACGGCTGCCAGTTTAAAGCCGTCGCCGTCTGGCAGGTGAATATCTGTGATGATGACATCCGGGGCGATTTTCACGGCTGCTGCTTTTCCTTCGGTGATATTATCAGCCGTATAGGCTTCGAAACGGTATTCTTCACCAAGGCATTTAAAAAGCTTGGTCAGGCTTTTATTATCATCGATGAACAGAATTTTATAGGTTCTGTGCTGTTTCATTAAAACACATTGATGAATGATGTTCTTGATGTATTCCTTTTGATTTTCTTCAAGGGATTTAAATGTGCAGCCCACCACATAAATTTTAGAGATATAGGGGACTTCGGTTACACACCAGGAAACCGAGGCGATAAGCGGTGAAGGAGGGGATTCGATTGAGGGATGGCTCAGCTCCAGCTCCAGATCATCGTTTTTTTGATAATTGACATCAGAAGCGAACATGATTCCGGTGAGAGAGATGTTGTCTGTACTGGAATAGAACCATTCCTCTGTGTTTTTCAGGCGGAATTGAATGGGATAATTGAAGGGAAAACGGATGTATTCTCTTTTTTCAAGGCCTTCGCTATTATTCATGAAAATAATTCTAGCTTGTTACTATCTTATAAGCAAGTAAATTGTAGAATGACTATAACTGTCTGGTTTTAATATTTATTTCTTGTTTCATTTGCTATTTTACGTGGCATTTTATTTTTTTAAAGAAACCAGAACCTGAAGGATGCAGCTCAAGACTTCCATCGGAGTCAAAGAAGCGTCGATAGTCACCACTTGGTTTGAGAGGAATTGCTTCAAGACAGGGGAAGTTTCCCTTTCATATACCTCCATCCTGTTCCGGATCACGTCGGTTTTGGCATCATCAGTCCGTTTTTCAATGAGAGCGCGTCCCTGAATCCGTTTGATTAATATGTTTTGGTCAGCACAGTTCAAATGAAGGATTTTTAAAATCCGTACTTGTTCTTGCATTGTTACAGCCTGATCCACAGTTCTGGGGAAGCCGTCAAACACGACCATGTCTTCAGCAGGGTTAAAACGTCCTGCGTTGACCTGTTTTTCCATGAAATCGGCCCAGATTTTCAGGGTCAGCTCATCCGGAACCAGTTTTCCAACTGAGGAATACTGAACAAAAGCTTTTCCCAATTCCGAATTTTTATCCAGGCTCCTGAAGACGTCCCCCATGGAGCAATGAAAAAGTCCAGGAATGGAATTCAATATTTTGCCCTGCAGTCCTTTTCCAGAACCTGGAGCGCCAAACAATAATATGCAGTTGTATTTGGAAGCCATGTTATTCCTTTCTTTGATTGGATCATAAGATGTTTGATCAGCTGAGCCGGCTGTTTACTATTGCGTCATGGAGGAAATCAGCGAGATGAGCGGCAGGAACATGGCGATCACGATGAAAGCCACGATCATGGCAAGGCCAATGATCAGCAGGGGTTCGATCAAAGAGGTGAGGCCGGCGACAGCCGCATCCACGTCATCTTCATAACTTTCGGCAATTTTCAGCAGCATTTCAGACATTCTTCCGGTTTCTTCTCCCACGCTGACCATGCTTACCACCATGGGAGGAAAAATCCCGGCTTGAACGAGCGGCTGAACCATGGACTCCCCTTCTTTCAAATTATCATGCACCAGATCAATGGCTGATTCAACCACCGAATTGCCGATGGTATTTTTTGTTATCATCAACGATTCCAAAATTTGAACGCCGCTGTTGATGAGTGTTCCAAATGTCCTGGCGTAACGGGCAATCGCCACTTTTTGAATCAGCACACCCAATAACGGCATCCGGAATAAAATTTGATGAATCACATGCCGCCCTTTACGGTTGGACAGGATGATTCTGAAACCTATCACAATAAAAATTAACAGGATAATTGGTATATACCATTGTTCCTTGCAGATACGGCTTGTTTCAATCAGCATTTTAGTCATAGCCGGAAGCTGCAATTCCATTTCCTGAAACATTTTTGCAAATTTAGGAATGATGAAACTCACCAGGCCGTAAACTACGGTCATAGCAATGACCAGGACCGTAACGGGATAAACCATAGCGGCTTTGATTTTCTTTTTCAATTTGGCGGTTTTTTCGAAATAATCTGCCATTTGAAGCAACACCTTGTCCAGAACTCCGCCGACTTCACCTGCATGCACCATATTCACAAATAAAGGGGAAAAGATATTCTGAAAAGTCATCAGCGAAGCGGAAAGGGAATTACCGCTTTCAACAGAATCTCCCACATCCTTCAGGACACTTTGCAGTCCCTTGCCCTGATTTTGTTTTTCAAGTACCCGGATTCCTCGTAAAATCGGAAGACCTGCATCAACCAAGGTCGCAAACTGCCTCATGAAGGTCACCAGTTCTTTTTCCTTAACGCTTTTCTTGGTTAAAAAATCCTTAAGAGAAAAACTTTTAATCCCTTTTTGAGAAGAACTTTTGTCCTGTTCTTTTTTTTCGGTTACGGAAGTCGGAAAATACCCCATCTCACGGATTTTGTTGATAGCGCTGACTTTGGATTCAGCGATAATGCTGCCCGAGATTTCCTTGCCTTTATTGTCTATTCCTTCATACAGGTATTCCATTTTTTATCCTTCCATAGCACAGGCACCCACTTCTTCAACCGTGGTGATGCCAGACTCTACTTTTTGGATGCCGTCTTCCAGAAGAGTTAATAATCCCTTCTTTTTGGCAATATCTTTGATCATCTTAGCAGTTGCCTTTTCCATGATCAAGTTTCGAATTTCATTATCAATAATCAGGAGTTCATAAATGCCAATACGACCCTTGTATCCGATACCGCCGCATTCATCACACCCCTTGCCGATGTAAAACGGTTTATTGCCGATGTCCTTGGGCGTCAGCGAGATGAGCTTCAACATGGCTTCGGTAGGCGTGAACGGAGTTTTGCAACCAGGGCATAGTTTCCTGACCAGCCTCTGAGCCAGAACCGCTTCCAGCGAAGAACAGAGAAGAAAAGGCTCGACTCCCATGTCTATCAGACGGGTGATGGCCGAGGAAGAATCATTGGTGTGCAGAGTGGAGAGAACCAAATGTCCGGTCAGGGAAGCCTGAATGGCAATGTTCATGGTTTCGAGATCACGAATTTCTCCCACCATGATTTTATTGGGATCCTGACGTAACATGGCGCGAAGGCATGAAGCAAAAGTCAATCCGATTGCCTCATTGATGGGAACCTGTATCAAGCCTTCGATGTCATATTCAACCGGGTCCTCTGTGGTGATGATTTTTGTATCAAGCTTGTTGATTTCCCTCAGACACGAATACAAGGTCGTGGTTTTTCCGGCTCCTGTAGGTCCCGTGGTGATGAAAATTCCGTTTGGTTTCTGGATGATTTCCTTGATGTTATTCAGCATTTGCCGGGTAAACCCCAGTTTTTCGATATCTAAAGAGATATAAGATCGGTCCAGGATGCGAAGGACTGCGCTTTCTCCAAAGGCTGTGGGAAGAGTGGAAACACGGAGATCCACAGTCCGGTTTTTCATATTCAGGGAAATACGGCCGTCCTGGGGAACTCTTCTTTCAGCTATATTCATTCGGGCCATGACTTTGATTCGAGATAAAACAGATTCCGCCAGTTGTCTGGGCGGAGGGATCATTTCATAAAGTGTGCCGTCAATCCGGTAGCGGATTTTGAATTCTTCTTCAAACGGTTCAAAATGGATATCGGAAGCATGATCATTGATGGCCTGCACGAGGATGGAATTGAGCATTTTAACAACCGGGGCGTCATTGACTCTGGGGTCCAGTTCATCGACTTCTTTGATTTCTTCCTCAATAGATGAACTGATGATGCTGGAGATATCCTCGATGGAGGTCTCACTGTAATATTGGGAAATAAGGGATTTGAGATCGTCCATGGACAAAAGTTCCACTTTAAAGGAAAAGGGCAGCGAAAAACGCAGATCATCAAAAAGATTATTGTCCAGAACCTCTACCATTCCCAAGACGATTTCCCCCTTTTCCTCCCTTAAGGGAAAAATCGAATAGGAATTGGCTTGAATGGAAGTCACTTTTTTGAGCAAAGACTCGTCAATTTTCACATGGGAAAGGCTGGCTAATGGGTATCCTTGTTCTTTGTGAAGGACCTGAAGGATGTCCCGTTCTGTTGTGAGCTTCCGGTCAACGATCAAACGGCGGATGGAAATTTCATGGGAAAGCCTGGATTGCATGACCTCATCAAATTGTTCCTGGGTGAACAATTTGTTCTTGATCAACAAATCCACCATAAGAAGTTCGCTTGCTTCGCTCATGATGATAGTTCCTTAAAAGAAACACCTGAATAATCAGTTGAGGTTTGGGTATGGTTGACTGTCATTACATACATTTGAATCGAGAAAAAATAAGGAATAAAAGAATTTCTCCTTGTATTGGTAAGTTTTTGATTCATTTTTCCTTTCTACTGAATTCTCAATTCTTCAATGAATGGCAATATAAAGGTTATAAAAAATAAAAAACAATCACAAACGGTTCCGTCCATAGTTGATCAAACCTATTTTTTCTTTTTGATGTCTGTTGCCAGCTTTAATCCCATGGATTCCGGATCCTGGGCCTTGGTGATCAGATCAGCATAGGAAATCATTCCCTGGGAATAAAGTTCGTAAAGATGTGCGTCCAGCATTTTCATTCCGAATTTGGCCCCTGTTTGGATTTCAGAAGTGAGGCGGAAGGTTTTATTTTCACGTATTAAATTCTGGATAGCGGGAGTTGAGATCATGATTTCAAAAACCGCAATACGGCCTTTCTGATTGTATTTGGGTAAGAGAAGCTGAGAGATCACTGCCAAGATGGAGGTGGAAAGCTGTGCCCGGATCTGTTCCTGCTGGGAAGGGGGGAAGGCGTCGATGATTCTGTCCACGGTTTTGGCGGCCCCGGTCGTATGAAGCGTGCCAAAAACGAGATGGCCGGTCTCCGCTGCCGTGATGGCGGCTTCAATGGTTTCAAGGTCGCGCATTTCTCCAACCAGTATCACATCCGGGTCCTGCCGGAGCCCCCTTTTGATGGCTTCTGAAAATGAGGGAACATCAACCCCGATTTCACGCTGGGTCACCAGTCCTTTTTTATGCGTGTGGTAATATTCAATGGGATCTTCAACCGTGACGATATGGGATTCACGTTCTATATTGATGATATTGATCATGCTGGCCAGGGTTGTGGTTTTTCCGCTTCCGGTTGGACCGGTGACTAAAATCAATCCGCGCGGACGGAATAGAAGATCTTTCACCGATACGGGCAAACCGATTTCTTCCAGGGTAAGCAGCCGGTTGGGAATAAGGCGCAGCACCATGCTGTAATGCCCTTTTTGTTTGAAGGCTGCCACGCGGAAACGGGCAATGTCGCCAAAAGCGAATCCAAAATCCGTGGATCCCACTTCCTGGATGCGCTGAAGATTTTCTTCGGAAGTAATGGATTTGACATAATTTTCCGTGTCCTCGGGTTCTAAGATATCCACATCCAAGGATTCCAGCCTTCCGTCAACGCGCAATACGGGGGGTTTTCCCACGTTGATATGGAGGTCGGAAGCGTTTTCGTCTACAACGATTTGCAATAAAGAACTCATTTCAAGACTCATGTTTATGTTTCTCCTATTTTGGTCACTCTCAATAATTCATCAATACTGGTGGATCCGTTCAAGACTTTAATGATGGCATCTTCACGCAATGTCCTCATGCCGAGTTTGATGGCGGTCATCCGGATATCTGAAGCCGTTTTTCTGGCATAGACCAGATCCTGAATGTCAGGTCCCATGAGCATCAGTTCAAATATGCCAAACCGCCCCTTGTAGCCGGTGTGGTTGCAGCTGGGACATCCCTGACCTTTTGCGATCATGTGTTCTCCGGATTTTAAGTTGAGCAGCTTCATTTCATATTCGGAAGCAGGATAAGCGGCCTTGCAGTTTTGACAGATACGGCGTACCAG
>JAFGBW010000224.1 GCA_016932965.1 Candidatus Auribacterota bacterium | reverse complement strand
TTTCTATTCCTAATTATGGAACGGTGAAAAAAGACCAGGTGTTTGTGAGATGGGATCCTTATAATGTGCCGATCCTGTCAGAGCGGGATGGAATGATTGAATTTCATGATGTAGTGGAAGGGATCACTGTGAAAAACGAAATGGATGAATCCACGGGATTATTTGAGATGATCGTAGTGGATCACAAGGAGGATTTGCATCCCCAGATCGTTATTCGCGATGAAAAAAGCGGAGAACCTCTAGCTTACTATACTATTCCGACGGCTGCTCATATTGTGGTGAATCAGGGGGAGAAAATCATCGCAGGAAGTCTGCTGGCAAAGACGCCGAGAAAAATCATCAAGACGAAAGATATCACAGGGGGGCTTCCCAGGGTGGCCGAACTGTTTGAGGCTCGTTATCCCAAGGATGCAGCAGAAATCGCCAAAATTGACGGAATTGTCGAATTCAGCGACCCTTACAAGGGGAAGCGGCGGGTGATTGTTCGTGATCCGGAAACAGGAGTGGAAGAGGAGCATTTGATATCTTTTGGGAGTCATTTGACTGTTTACAGAGGCGATTATGTCAAAAAGGGGCAGCAGCTCACGGAAGGCCCGGTTGCCCCGCAGGAAATTTTGTCTGTAGGCGGAATCAAGGAACTTCAGGAATATCTTTTAAATCAGATTCAGGAAGTATACAGACTGCAGGGAGTGAGCATCAATTACAAGCACATTGAAATCATCATCCGGCAGATGCTTAGGAAGGTGAGAATCACGGATCCCGGCGACAGCCGTTTCCTCTTTGATGACATCATAGACCGACTGGATTTTGATATAGAAAATCAGAAAGTGGTGAAGAAGAACGGAAAACCGGCTGAAGCGACTCCATTGCTATTGGGGATTACAAAGGCTTCTTTGGCCACGGATAGCTTTATTTCAGCGGCCTCTTTCCAGGAAACAACAAGGGTTTTAACTGACGCAACGGCAAATGGAAGGGTGGACCAACTTTTAGGATTCAAAGAAAATGTGATCATGGGCCATATTATTCCGGCTGGAACAGGGTTTCATGGAATAAAAGAGTTGCGTTATGAGAAGGGAGCTTTGGAATTGGGATTAAAAGAAGAAAAAGATTTAAATATAGAATCGGTTAAAACATTGATTTCTGAAAGTGAAAAAACACTAACAGATTTGGATCTCAATTCAGACATTCTTGATGAAGAAGAAGGTGAAAAAACGATTTTTTCTCAAGATGAGACAGAGACATCCGGTTCAGAACAAGGCAAGGAGGAGTAAAGGTGCCCACCATCAACCAATTAATCAGTAAAGGAAGAATTCGTGTTCTGCGAGCCAAAAAGAACAGGGCATTGACGCAGTGTCCTCAAAGAAGGGGAGTTTGTGTTCAGGTAAAAACCATGACTCCGAAGAAACCCAATTCCGCTTTGAGAAAGATTGCCAGGGTGCGTCTGACCAATGGATTTGAAGTCACAGCTTATATTCCTGGTATTGGGCATAATTTACAGGAGCATTCTCTTGTATTGGTCCGTGGGGGACGTGTGAAGGATTTACCCGGAGTTCGTTTCCATATAGTAAGAGGAGCGCTGGATTCCTTAGGTGTGGCAGATAGAAAGAAAAGCCGTTCCAAATACGGGAGTAAAAAAGAAATTCCCAAAGAAGCGGGAGCAAAAAAGAAATAGGAGTTATAACTATGTCACGTCGAAGAGGAGCTATAAAAAGGCCGGTTTCTCCGGATCCCATCTATAACCATTATCTTGTTAATCGGTTCATCAATGTGGCCATGATACAAGGTGAGAAAGCCATCGCGGAAAAAATAGTGTATTCCGCTCTGGATATGTTATCTGAAAAGACAAAGGAAACAGGTTTATCCGCCTTTGAAAAAGCTCTCAGCAATGTGAGACCGCTTTTGGAAGTTAAATCCAGACGGGTTGGAGGAGCAACCTACCAGGTTCCGATGGAGGTGACAACTGAAAGGGGAAATGCTTTAGCCATGAGATGGATCGTTTGGAATGCCAGAAAACGGGGAACAGGCTCTTTTAAGAAAAAATTGGCTAATGAGCTTTTGGATGCCTTCAATAATACCGGAATTTCAGTCAAAAAAAGAGAAGAAACACATAAGATGGCCGAGGCAAACCGTGCCTTTGCTCATTATCGCTGGTAATAAATTTTTGCCGAAAAAAGCAAAAATTTATCATGAACACCTATACGACCGCTGATTTCGATTATACGCTTCCGTCTGAACTAATCGCGCAACATCCGTCCCATTTCCGGGAAGACGCGAAAATCCTTGTTCCGTCCATGAACATGCGCATTTTCCCTTTTAGACAAATCGTTGATTTATTTGATGAGAACGATGTGTTGATCCTGAACAACACCCAGGTCATGAAAGCCAGAATGAATGCCGTGTGCAGGAGAACAGGTATAAAGCATGAACTGCTATTTGTGGAGCCTGTTGACGCAAGACGATGGGATGTGATGATAAAAAATATAAGGCGACTCAAGGAAGGGGACGCTTTGGATTTAACTGAAAGCATTTCTGTCATCCTGGAGAAGAAAAAAGATTATTTTGGGACTGTTATCACTGAAAAATCAATCGATATTCAGAGAATGCTTCAAAAATATGGCGGGGTTCCTCTTCCCCCCTATATCAGAAGAAAAAATACCGATTCAATGGAAGAGGATGAATCCCGTTATCAAACCGTGTATTCAACTTGGATAGGATCAGCCGCTGCTCCGACTGCTGGATTTCATTTTACTCATGAATTGTTGACGCAATTAAAGAAAAAGGGAGTTTTGTGCGTTGATGTTTTACTTCATATTGGACCCGGGACTTTTTTGCCTGTTAATACAGCAGAGCCTTCTTCTCATATCATGCATCGGGAGTGGATGGAACTATCTCTTCAAACAGCGGAAATCTTGAATCAATCCAGGGAGAAAGGGTGCAGATTAACAGCGGTTGGTACGACCAGTATAAGAGTATTGGAAACCTGTTTTTCACATAACCGTTTCCATTCGTACAAAGGACATACGGATCTATTCATTTATCCTCCCAAAAAAGTGTCAAGCTGCGATCGTCTGATCACTAATTTTCACCAGCCAAAATCCACTTTGTTGATGCTAGTCAGCGCTTTTAGTGGCGTGGAATTCATTAGACAAATCTATGCTCGGGCTATCCGAGAAAAAATGCGGTTTTTTTCCTATGGAGATGCGGTATTGCTCGAGAATTATTGTAAAGAATAATTCTTTTTTATTGACGTTCTCCTCTCTTTTGAAATAATTCATTCCATCTTATTTTTACTAATCTGGTTTAGGTCAAGAGGAAGTTAAAAGGATTTCCATGATTGAATTCAGTCAGATTCTTACAGCTAATGAAAAATTTCTTTCTGTAATCAAGGTCGCAAAAAAAATATCTACATCTGATATTTCCGTTCTCATTACCGGTGAAAATGGGACTGGTAAGAATCTTTTAGCCATGGCCATTCATGACAATTCCACCAGAAAAAGTGGGCCTTTTGTTTCTGTCAATTGTTCGGCCATTCCGGAATCCCTGTTGGAATCGGAATTATTCGGACACGACAAGGGTGCATTCACTGGCGCCTATGCGAAAAGAAAAGGAAAATTTGAATTGGCCCACAAAGGAACGCTTTTCCTGGATGAAATTGGTGACATGAATCTTTCCGCACAAGCCAAAATACTTCAAGCTATTGAAACCAAACAATTCATCAGGGTCGGCGGGGAAGAGGTTGTGAATGTAGATGTAAGGGTTGTGAGTGCCACCAATCAAAATCTCATTGAAAAGGTAGAAACAAATTCATTCAGAATGGATCTTTACTATCGCATTCGTGAAATCACTATGGAAATCCCTCCTTTAAGGGAAAGAAAAGAGGACATTCCTATCCTGCTTGAGAGTTTTATTAAGCAGTTTTCCACTGATTTTGGGAAAAAAATAAAGGGGATATCTAATGTGGCCTTGAATTTTTTAGTCAATCATGATTGGAAAGGCAATGTCAGAGAACTCAGAAATGTGGTACGGACAGCTGTTGCACTTTGTGAGAAAGACATGATCTGGCTCGAGGACATCCCATTACGATTAGAGTTGGGGAATGAAAAAAGCTCAACGGAAAAAATATTGACGATGGAATCATTTTCCCTGAACGATATGGAAAAAACTCATATTCTACGGACCCTTCAACATTGCCGATGGAATAAATCTAAAGCAGCCAGATTGCTTCAGATTTCTAGGCCCAGATTAAACAGGAAAATTCTGGAATACGACCTAAAGAAACCAGATAAAAAGAACAATCCCAGACATATGTCCTAACCGCTCATGTTGCTGTTAAATTCTATCCGATGCCATCTTAGATTAAAGCTAACAGCTGTTTTATTTTTTCTTATTTTGTTCGCTTGTCTGACGCTCAGCATTTTTTTTATTGCAAAACCTGTCTATTTTCGACTGGATTGGATACCGATTACTCCAGCTCTTTTTTTGCTATTTGCGGTCATTTTGGGCGTGAGTGTTGTTTTTCACTGGATATTTCTTCGATCTTTGGTGGATCCTTTAAAAAGATTGGAAGATGCTGCCACCCGGATTTCAAATGGCGATTTTTCAGATGTTCCCTTACTGGATCTTCCGGATGAATTGGGGAAATTATCGTTTGCTTTTAAAAAAATGAATGATTTTTTTATACAAAAGCAACAGGAAATGAGCTGCTATTCGAAGGAGTTAGAAGAGAAAGTTCTCACCCGTACCAGGGAAATCGAGGAAATCCATAATCAGCTTATTCAGGCAGGGAAGCTGGCGGCTGTAGGAGAACTCACGGCAGGAATCGCTCATGAACTGAATAATCCGATAGGCGGGATCCTGGGGTATTCCCAATTTATGCTTGGAAAAATGAAGGGGAAAGTCGACGAAAAGAACGAAGACGCAGCATTATACTGCAAATACATGGAATTCATGGTGCGCGATATTCAGCGGTGCAAGGTCATCATAGAGAAATTATTGCGATTTTCACGCAGTTCCCCCATCGAATTTTTAAAAATTGACGTGAATGTGGTTTTGGCTGACACTCTTGAGATCATCCGCAATCAGATGAATCTCGATAAAATCCGTTTTGAAATGCACTATGCCAATCCTTTGCCTCTTATTTTGGGAGATCCCATCCAATTGCAGCAGGTGTTTATGAATATCCTGATCAATGCCATCAAGGCAGTTCCTGCTGAAAGACAGGGATATATAACTGTTTTAACACGGATCAGCACTTCGGAAGACTCTCCCGGTGTGGAAGTGGTAATTGAAGACAACGGATGCGGCATTCCAGAAACCCATCTCAATAAAATATTTGATCCCTTTTTTACCACTCGGTCTCCCGGAGAGGGAACAGGATTAGGATTGTCTTTGAGTTACGGCATCATTAAATCCCACAATGGTGACATCTTTGTTGAAACAAAGGAAGGGAAGGGTACTACTTTTAAAATCCTTTTGCCTTCTGTGTGAATTTGAATGCTATTCATAAATGGCTGGTTGAGAAATAAACAAATGATAAAGAAAGGATCTTCATGAAAATCCTTGTGACAGGTGGGGCGGGCTTTATTGGTTCGCATGTTGTTGATGCCTATATCCGAGAGGGGCATCAGGTATACGTGATTGATAATTTATCTACAGGGGATAAGACTTATCTTCATAAAAAGGCTTGTTTTATTGAAATGGATATTCGTGACAATAAAAATATCCAGGATTTGTTTATGGTGGAAAAATTTGATCTGGTAAACCATCATGCTGCGCAGATGGATGTCAGACTGGCAGTCGAAGAACCGGTTTTTGATGCGGAGGTGAATATTTTAGGCTCCCTGAATCTGCTTCAAGCTTCCATTGCATCAGGAGTTAAGAAATTTATTTTTATTTCATCGGGAGGGGCGGTTTACGGAGAAATAGATGATAAAGAGCTTCCGGCAGAGGAAATTCATGCCATTAATCCCATTTCTCCGTATGGTGTTTCAAAGCATGTGGTGGAGCATTATCTCTATCTATATCATCAGGTTTATAGTTTGAATTATACTGTGCTCCGATATGGAAATGTTTATGGAGAGCGCCAGGGAAAAACAGGAGAAGCGGGTGTCTTGTCCATTTTTATCCGGCAGATGCTTAACCATAAACCTGTCCGTATCTTTGGATCAGGCGAACAATTGAGGGATTATATTTATGTTGGCGATGTTGTTCGGGCCAATTTGTTTGTTTCTAACTTCAATCCTTTTGATAAACCCATCAGTCACTTTGTGGATCCGATTTTTAATATTGGAACTGGAAAAGGAAGCTCTGTAAACGAGATATATCTGATTTTAAAAAATTTGCTTCAATCCGATCTGCCTCCTATTTATGAGCCGGCCAGAAAAGGGGAAATTTTGAAAACCTATATCGATTGCGGCAAAGCAGCAAAATATTTTAATTGGAATTCGGAAGTTTCCCTGACTGAGGGGATTGAAAAAACACTGCAATGGTTTAAAACCAATCTTTCATAGTGGAAATGGTTCTCTCCGATGGAAAAATAGAGTCGGCTCTAATCCGGGTTAATCTTCTATGGGCAGAATGTCTGTTTTTCTGGAATACATGTGGAATTGTCCGTCAGGAGTCCGTTCATGCCAGAGAGTTTCATCAGGTTTGATCGTCCTTATGTGAGAAGGATATTCTTTTGAGGCAACGACGTGGTTCTGATTCCGTATTTCCACGAAGTATTTTTCTATCTTCCCCCAGGACATGAAATAGTAGTCTTTTATTAAAACATAGCAAACATGGGTTCCTTTAGATGTTTGAAAAGTTCTTTGAGAACAGATAAGTTTGCCTGTATCCGTAGGATATTTTTTCAATAACAAAAAGACTTTAACTTTCACTTTTTTTGCATTAGGAGAAGTCCATGTGATCATGGGGTGCATTTTCTTTTTGATCCGGACATCTTCGATATGAAAATCCCCCAGTATTTTTTTTCCTCCTGCCGGACGGATGCGACTTTGATATCCGGTTATTTCCTTTATTTCCTGCAGGGTTTCAGCGATAGCAGGGAACATGAAGAATAACAGAAGGAAAAGGTTTATGCCCTGTTGCAGGAATATAAATTTTTGATGGTTTTTCATTGATATTTTTAAGAAATGATTGAAATAGTTATTTTTCATACAATACTAATGTTCCCATGTTCGAGACCTCATTTATTGCATTCTTTATTCTAACGGCTGAAGCAGTAATGTTTTCTTCTTTATTGATGAGTATCGGTTCACCAACGGAATAAACGATCTGATTAAATGGATAGGGAACAATGAATTCATCCCAGCTTTTAAATACTTTTTTTCTCCGGGCATCATAGGAAATAGGAATGATAGGATACCCCGTTTTTTGAGCCAGATGAATGATTCCGGGTTGTACTTCTCTGGCCGGACCTCTTGGGCCATCCGGCGTTATGCCCAGAATATGTCCGGACCGTAAGAGACGTATCAATTGAATCAAGGCACTGACTCCACCTTTGGAAGACGATCCGCGTACCGTTTTGAGCCCAAAGTATTTCATGGTTCTGGTGATATATTCACCGTCTTTACTCTGCGAAACCAGCACATGAACAGGGATATTCTTTCTTAGATAAGTGAGAAAAAATTGACGATTATGCCAAAAGGCATAAATGAAGGGTTTTTTTTGTTTGAGAAAATCGGTGTCTTTCTGAGAACCGACTACTTTGATTGTTGAAGTGATTGCAACCAGATGAATATACAGCCAGCAAAAAAATGAAATAAGGTTCTCAAAAAAATGATTTAAGCAGAACGTCATTTATCTGACCTTTTATAGAAAGTAGCTAGAAAGGTACGAAGGCATTGTGGTGCAAAGCAGGAGTAAAAATAAAGAAAATTTACTTCGGTGAAAAAAGATCATGATATCATATAATCATAAAAAAGAGTGAGGAAAACAATTTTGTCTTTATATGAGATAAGTTTCCTCAAATTTTACCCTTTTTCAACAAACTTTAGCAGCCGACGGATTCATCCGCTTTCAGCGGGTGCCTGGGGAAACCATTTTATTTAAAATATTCAAGTTCTCCAGGACTTTTCCGCTGCCCAGAGCCACGGCAGAAAGGGGATCATTTGGAATCGTGATGGGGAGAGACGTTTCTTCCATGAGGAGTTTGTCTATGCCTTTTAAAAGCGCACCGCCGCCCGCTAACCACAGTCCCTTGTCAACCAGGTCCGCTGAAATTTCAGGAGGGCAATGTTCCAACGTGATCCGCACAGCCTCCACAATAGCCATGATGGTTTCAGAAAGCGCCTCTCGGATCTCTTCCGAATTTACCGTGAGGGTTTTAGGAAGGCCTGTGATCAGATCCCTCCCCTTGATTTCCATGCTTAATTCTTCAGGCAAAGGGGAAGCAGACCCGATTTTGATTTTAATAGCTTCCGCGGTCATTTCACCGACCATAAGATTGTAAGTTCGTTTGATGTATTGAACAATCGCGTCCGTTAACTCATCACCGGCAACACGGACTGATTTTTTTGAGACGATGCCGGCCAGAGATATGATCGCTACTTCTGTTGTCCCGCCGCCAATATCCACAATCATGTTTCCAGAAGGATCCTCCACTTTGAGACCGACTCCGATGGCTGCTGCCATCGGTTCATCCATGAGATAGACTTCTCTGGCTCCCGCGTTGTGAGCCGAATCCTCTACGGCGCGTTTTTCTACTTCTGTAATGCCGGAAGGAACCGCTATGACAATTCTGGGTCTTGGTTGAAACAGGGAGGATTCTCCATGGGCTTTTTTTATGAAATGGCGCAACATGGCTTCCGTGATTTCGAAATCAGCTATCACGCCATTACGTAATGGCCGGATGGCAACGATATTGCCGGGTGTTCTGCCCAGCATGGCTTTAGCGTCTTCGCCAACGGCCAATACTTTATTGGTCCCTTCCTGAACTGCTACGACTGAGGGCTCACTCAGTACGATGCCTTTATTGCGAACATAAACAACCGTATTTGCGGTTCCGAGGTCAATTCCCATATCTTTGGAAAACAAACCGCCTATGAAATCAAACATGATATAATCCCTTTAAATTAAATAGAATTGAAAACCAAGAATACATAGGATAACAAGAAGATATTCATATCGCAACCCTGTACACTTATTTTTTTTGATAGATAATACGTTAATTTCTTATCTGTTTTTTTTTGCTGAATTCCTGATTTTATTTAAATAAAAAATAAGGCATCAATTCATACCCTTTTTTAAAAACCAGCCTGCTGTTTTTTGCTTCTTTTTCATTGTATAGCGCATTTTGATGAGGCTTTCCCTGTCTGCAAAGCAGAAAAGGTACCGGATCTGCCGTGTGGGTTTTTTTATTAATAGGAGTATAATGATCAGGTGAAATGAGTAAACGAAAATCCTTTTCATTTTTTAAATATTGTAAAATCGGACCCACGATATACCGATCCACCTGTTCAATAGAGTGTATTTTTTCTTGGACATTCCCGATATGGCCGGCTTCATCAGGGGCTTCAATGTGGATAATCAAGAGATCATTCTGTTTTAAGGATTCGATTCCATATCGGCCTTTGGCTTCATAATCGGTATCAAAATAACCCGTGATCCCCGGAACAGATATGATATTGAGATCCAGTAATTTGCCAAGCCCGCGGATCAAATCCACAGCGGAAATAACACAGCCTGACAGTCCGAATTTATCCTTAAATTTTTCCATCGTTGGCTTATATCCGGCTCCCCAAAGCCAGATGCTGTTGGCGGTCAGTTTCCCCTTTTTATTCCTTTTCAAATTTACGGGATGGTTTTCAAGGATTCGTCTTGATTTGAAAAGGAGTTCCGTCAAAAAAGACGCGTCTTTTCCGCTGGGCAGATGTTTTTTTATAGGCTCTCCGGGAACATCATGAGGAGGAACTGAGTGGTAGTCAAAACCAGGCTTGTTTTTCCATGCCAGGATATGACGGTAAGATACTCCAGCATGAAATCGTAATGAATCAGAGCCTAATTCATTTTGGAGTGCTTCAATCAAAGGCCGAGCTTCCTCAGTGGTAATATGACCTGCGCAATGATCTTGGATTTCTTCTTTTTCATTGACATGAATCAAATTGCAGCGCATCACAACATCCTGAGGCTCCATTGAAATCTCAAGACTGGCCGCTTCCAGTGGTGCCCTGCCTGAATAAGAGGATTGCGCGTCATATCCAAGCAGCGATAGAATGCATACATCAGAACCCGAATGGAGTCCTTTCGGAGTGGTGTAGCATAGCCCGATTTCCCCCATAGCTGCTGCTTCATCCATAAAAGGAGTATGGGCCACTTCCAAGGGTGTTTTCCCCTCTAAAGAATGGATGGGATAATCTGCCATGCCATCCGGAATAATCAAGGCATATTTCATGATGGTTTTTCCTGGGTTTTCATTGAATGTATAAGGAGCATTTTTTCCTTGATGGAATCTTTATCTAAATGATTTTCTCTGTATAAATTTTCTGTCGAGCCTGAGCAATTGAAACAGGAAACGCCTAAATGCATCAGGTAACAGCATAGCCTTTCTTCTGCCATGACTTTTGCGACCATGTTGCCCACGCCGGTTTCAACATGATGGTCTTCAACTGTCAATATGGCACGTGTCATTCTGGCAGCATCAATGAGAGCCTCTCTATCGAAAGGGATCACTGAACACCAGTTCAATACCCGGACATTCATTTTTTTTTCTTCAGCCAATTGATCAGCGGCTTTCAGCACAGGTTCCACCAATGGCCCCATTGTGATGACGGTCAAATCCGTTCCATTCCTTAAAATATCGGCTTTGCCGGGAATGAAAGTATATTCATTTCCGAAAAAAGCTTTTCCTTCATTATTTGTGATCACAGGAGTCTTAGCGCGTCCCATACCGACAAAAAAGTTGCCGTAATGGAGTGCCACATATCTGATGACACGATCCGTCTGATTGGGATCGGCTGGGATGAAGACGGAATAATGATAAATGTTTCGAAGCAAACCGATATAATCGATACAATGGTGTGTGGCCCCGTCTTCCCCGACGTTTAGTCCAAGATGTGTGCAAACGGTTTTCAGATTGGCATTGTTGAAGGCATTTAATCTTTGCTGGTTATAGACTTCATCAATTCCAAACATCCCAAAAGTGGAAAAGAACACTTGGTAGCCCTCTTTGGAAAGGCTGCCGGCCATAACACAAGCGTGATGTTCCTGGATTCCGCTTTCAAAAAAATGCTTGGGATCTGTTTTTTTAAAGGCGTTCATTTTCACGGATCCTTCGAGATCACAGGAAATTCCGACTATTTTTGTTTTTTCAGGAGAGAAATTGTTTATTTTTGCCAGGTCTGCGAGGGCAGCTCCGAAAGCTGAACGGTTGTCAGTGAATACGTTCACATCATAAAGGATGGGAACACCCGGATCGAGATTCAGTTTGACAGGTAAAACAGGATTGGGGGAGGCGGATTTCTTCGGCAGGTTTTTTCTTTTTTCTTTGAGTTCTTCTATCCGGTTTGAAAATCCCAGTTCATTAAAAGCTTTGGCGTGTTCTTCAATGGTGCAAGATCTCCCGTGAAAATCATTGATCCCCCCCATGAAAGAAACACCATAACCCATCTTTGTATGAGCCAGAATCATGGTGGGGTGATCCTTTTTTTCCACCTGGTTGGTCCAGGCCTTACAGAGGATTGCATAGATATCCTGAAAATCATGGCCGTTTTTGATTTCCAGCACATTCCATCCGTCTGAACGATAATTGTCGGGGATATCCTGCGGCATGATATCATGAATGGCTCCGCTGATCTGGTATTGATTGTAGTCAATGATCGTGATCAAATTGTTTAATTTATATTTTACGGCAAACCGTCTTGCTTCGGAAATCTGGCCCTTTTGCTGTTCTCCATCGCCCATGCAGACAATGGTTTTATAAGGCAAGCCTTTCAGTTTCCCAGCTAGAGCCATACCGCATGCTGCTGAAATCCCCTGTCCTAAATTTCCTGTATTCCATTCCACGCCGGGGACTCCGGTTTCGACATGACCTGAATAACGGGAGCCGAGTTTCCTGAAATTGAGAACCATTTCTTCTCTGGGGAAAAAACCAAACTGGGCCAGGGCAGCATAGGTTCCGGGAGAAATATGCCCATGGCTGATGATGACCCTGTCTCTTTCTACTGATTGAAAAGACTCAGGTCTCACATTAGCCAATCCGTACAGGACTAGTAAAAAATGGATGGAAGACATGGAACCCCCAGGATGACCACAGGTGGCAAGAGTGGTGCAGTTGAGGATATCTTCCACTGCTTCTCTCCACATCTTCTGCAATGTTAGTAATTCAGAGGAATTTAGAGGGTTTGAAGAACAATTGAGTTTGATCACAGAATTAATATTCCTTTCTAATTAAAAGACCCTGTCATAATGATAACGGCAACTCAAAACTGCTTTGCCAAGCGGGAGCATAGATCCGTTAAGAGACGAACTCCAAAGCCGGTTGCATATTTCGGTATCAGGTCATGTTCATCAGGACTCCAGGCTGTTCCAGCTATGTCCACATGAGCCCATCTTGTTTTTTCCACGAAATGGCTTAGAAATACCGCGCCAGTAATGGTACCTGCATTTTTATTTTTACTGATATTTTTTATATCCGCAATATCACTTTTCATTTCTTCTGAATAAGGTTCTGTGAGGGGAAGCGGCCAGACTTTTTCATCGGTCTCTTCCGCTGACTGAATGATTATTTCCTCCAGTTTTTTGTCTTTTGTCAAAAGAGCGGCGTAATGATGTCCAAGACAAACTATAACAGCTCCAGTCAGGGTCGCCAGATCAATCATCATATCAGGCTTGTAATATTTTTCAGTATAAGATAAAGCGTCAGCCAAGATAAGCCGGCCTTCGGCATCGGTATTCAAGACTTCCACATATTTTCCATTAAAGGCCTTCACGATATCTCCAGGTTTATAAGAACGGCTCCCTATTGCGTTCTCGGCACAGGCCATGACTCCGATGACATTGATCCTGATCTTCAGGCGGGAAAGTGCCTTTAATGTTCCTAATACCGCGGCCGCACCGGCCATGTCGAGTTTCATGTCTTCTATATGACCACTCGTTTTTAAGTTCAATCCGCCTGAATCAAAAGTGATGCCTTTACCAACAAGGGCAATCTTTTTTTTAGAAGATGGGGCCCCCCTATATTCAATAAAAACAAGCCGGGGTGGATGAACTGCCCCTTGTCCCACAGCGCAAAGAAGATGACATCCTGATTTCTGCAGGGACTTTTCATCCAGCACGGTGCAGGAGAGCTTATTTTCTAGTGCTATTTTTTTAGCTTCAGAAGCCAGTCTGGCTGGTGTCTTGAGACTGGCATTTTCATTGACCCAATTCCTGGCAAAGAAAACACCTTCACATAGAATTTTTGTTTTTTCTATCAGGCTGGAATAATTCTTTTTTACGTTGCATAAGATAAGATCAAAAGGAAGGGATTGTTTCTCCGTGGAATATTTGCTGAATTCATACGTTGCGAGGATGAAACCTTCTAAAAGGGCTTGGATCAATTTGGATTCATCTGTTCTTATAAGGGAGCCTGAAGGAGGAATAGCTTGAAGACAGATTTGTTTTTTTTTCTGTTTTTTTGCTTCTCTTGCTGCGACAGCGGCAATTTTTCTGATTAGGGAAAGTGAGAGGTGTTTTTCTTCACCCAATCCGGCAAGCAGGGTGATTTCATCCGGATGGGTCCCATATATGACGGAGATTTTCCCTTTCTCACCGGTGAATATCTTTTCACGAAGAACACCGATGACAAGATCGTGGTCTTTATTATTCTTTTTTATAAATGAATGAACAGTTTCAACTGTAAAAAATAGGATTTTGCATCCTCCGGAAACAGAGTCCACCCCATCTTGAATTGGTATAATTTTCATGATGTCATTACTGCTGTAAAAATCGGATAGGAAAGAAAAAGCGGGAAATGTCCGCCATCTTTCAGCAAAGACAATCCGTTATCTGTCATTTCCTATGGATTCGACCGGACATTGTTCCATGGCATCCTGACAGGCTTTATTCTCCTCGTCAGTATCAGGCTGTTTAGAGACGATCGCGTGATCACCACTATCAGCATCTTTAAAATTGGCGGAAGCCACATCTTTACATAGTCCGCATAAAATACAGTTTTTATCTACATACCACGTTCCCGGGGCATTATCTTCCCAGACATTATTGATGTCGGCCATGGGTCATTTCTCCTTATTAAAGAGGTTTGATAATCAGAAAAAGAAATTTATAGCCTAATAGATGATTACTGACAATACAAAACCATCTATTTATGTGAGATAAAGTGAAGGTTGAAACAACTCAAAAACTTTCTCAAATCCTTTTCTTCTGACCCAGATAAAGGTGCAGTCAGAGGGAAACCATTTCGCATAATGGAGATCATTATCAAAATGCAGGCGTATTCCAACCCGAGTGCAATATTCGCCTTTGCTTTGATCCCAGAGCGTCTGATCCATCCACCAGCCGCTATTTCTCTTCTCCATGGGGGTGCCTTTGCTTTGGTGATAATCAAATATTGAATAAAAATGCGTGAAAATCATCTGGTTTGAAAGGATTTCTTTATAAGCCTCTTCATGGCTTTTTCCCGTGATAATATGAATCTCATGTCCCAGTTTCACCCAATGACTGCTTAATTTGGAAAAGAGTTCCGGATAAACATCAATCACTCCATGTAGATCTATTCCGATTTTCATGATGTAGTTATCCAATCACTGGTGTTTGGCTGTACTTTTTTTGAATCATTATAATCTTTTCTGAAGAAACTGATAGAGAATTTCAACAAGTATGTTACTATTCAAAATTAAATCCAACTGATCCTGTAATAATAGACGCATTGAAACCGTTTTTGAGAATAATGAGGAATTAATGAAAAAGACAATCAAGACCTGCAGGTTTTGTTATTAATGGATGCCACGAGAAGATCAGAACCGATATCAATGCGTTATTCGTGTATGATAGCCTGTTCATTTTTGATTGTCCTGATTTTTGCAGTTTTCGGGAAAATATTATATCATACGCCGATCAATTATGATTTGTATATGGAACATCCTGTTGTCCGAAGCGGATTGAACAGCCACTCCTTATTTTGGGCTTTCACAACAGGTATTGATGGAAATTGGATCCCCCTCACATGGTTGAGTCATCTGATTATGATTCAGCTTTTTGGAACTGAAATGTTTTATCATTTCGGTCTGAACCTGATTTTACACATGGGGAACACGCTGATTCTATACTTATTATTCCAAAAAATGACAGGTGATGACTGGATTAGTTTTTTAGTGGCAGCTATTTTTGCCATTCATCCTTTGCATGTGGAATCCGTGGCCTGGCTGGCAGAAAGGAAGGGCCTGTTGAGCAGTTTTTTTTCCCTCTTTGCGTGTTTGTTTTATTGCTCGGAATCCCAGAACAGAAAGCATATCCTGTCGGGTCTGTTTTTCTTTTTGGCCCTCATGGCTAAACCGTCTGCCGTTGTATTGCCCATCATTTTTTTACTATTGGATTTTTGGCCGTTACAACGATGGCAAAAACAGAGGTATAAACTTCTATTTTTGGAAAAGATCCATTTTTTTATTTTTGCTTTGATTTTTACCGGCATCACTTATTATTTTCAGTTTCAAGCAGGAGCAAAAGTGGAACGGGCATGGGATGCCCGGATGCTAAACATTTTTCAATCCTATGGATTATACATAATCAAAATATTGGTCCCCTATCCTTTGATCCCCTTTTATCCTTTTTGCATAACTAAATTATTTTTAATCGAGAGCATTATTTTTGGCCCTCTTATAGTATGGATTCTTTTTTGGTTATGGAAACAGAAGAAACGATTTCCTATGATTTTTTGGGGAGGATGGGTATATGTAATATTCCTATTGCCTGTATGCGGTATCATTCCCTTTGGAACACAATCGATGGCAGACAGGTACATGTATTTGCCTTTGATTGGTATTTCTGCGGCATGGATAGGGGCGCTTCCAAAACTCTGGCTTAAAATAGTGATGCCGTTCTTTATTTTCCTCTGGTCCTTACTCAGTCTGATGCAAGCAGATCATTGGCGTGATTCAATCACATTGTGGAGGCATACCTTACAATATTCCCCGTCGAATTCGTTGGCCCATTCTTGTCTTGCTTCTATCTACCATGAACAGAAGAAGATACTTTCTGCCTGGAGACACTGGGGTTACATATTGCCAGATGGATATCCGTCAAAAGAATTTTATTTTCATTTGGGATTGTATTTCCATCGGCTTGGAATCAAAAAAGAAGCAAAAAGATATTATTTACTGGCTATCAAAAGAAAAGAAAGGTATGCAGAGGCTTTGAATAATTTAGGGCTTCTTTTCAAGGAAGAGGGGAAATTAGATGATGCAGAAAAATATTTTAAGCACTGCATTCAGGCTTCTTCAGAATGTTATGAGGCCTATTTTAATCTTGGTGATCTATATTTTTTACAGGGAAAGTACTCGGAAGCGTTATCTCAATTGAAGATGGCACGCTTCTACAATCCTTATCTTGCGGAAGCAAGACAAAATATTTATTTTTTGGAAAGCCGCATCCCGCATTCGGCTTGTCAATCCTGATCAATCTCCACCCAAAGTTGCGATAATCGTGCTGTCCATACCATGAGTGGTACAGGAACCTAAATTGGTTACTGAATCAATCTGATAAGCTGTTTTATTGATCGGGCACAACAACTGTTTTCTGATATAAGATTCAGGATCAGAAATAGTGGAAACGGTTGGCCATAGACGAATGATATCATCCAAAGGCTGTCTGTTGTTGATGCCGTAAGAACAAATATTATCTGTGATGGCTTTCAGATTTGCGCCTTCAGTCCTGTTTCGGCTTCTATTTCTTGCTGTTAAAAAACCAGGCACTCCGATTGCAATGAGCAAGCCTAAGATGGCCACCACAATCATGATTTCGACCAGTGTAAAACCTTTTATTTTTCGCATGTTTTCCCTCCTTGGGTGAATAACTTGCGTAAAAAAAGGTGCTTCCCTGATAGGGGAAGCACCTTTTGTTCGAGAATAATAGTGATATTATTCTCCTCCCAATCTTGCAGCGACCATGCTTTCAAGACCATGGACTGTACAGGAACCAATATTGGTGGCATTATCAACTGAATAGGCCACTTTATTGATCGGGCATAAAAGCTGTCTCCTGATATAGGAGCCCGGATCAGAAATCGTGGAAGCTGACGGCCATAAACGCAGAATGACATCTACGGACTGTCTTTCATTGACGCCATAAGAAGCAATATTATCCGCTATGGCTTTCAGATTCGCGCCTTCTGTCCTGTTTCGGCTTTTATTTCTCGCTGTTAAAAAGCCTGGTACTCCGATTGCGATGAGCAATCCTAAGATAGCCACTACAATCATGATCTCGACCAGCGTAAAACCTTTTATTTTTCTCATATGTGTCTCCTTTCTTTTCCTTGTTATTATGTTAATTAACTGTTTGAAATTTCATGACGGAAATCCGGCATTGGCGCAGTGATCGTTGAACTGTTGGATGGTGTGACGCAATGCGGTACCGCATTTGCCTCAAGTGAATCATCAGTGGGGACTCCACCTGCATTGGTGCCGCCTTTATACGTTCCTCGTGAAGGACAAAATAACTGGCGATTGATATAAGAAGAGACATCTTTAACATCAGAAGCTGAACTCGATGGCCATAACCAGGTGATTCTGGTTGATGCCGTCACCGCCATGTTATTGTCAATTCTGTATTGATCACTCGCATGCTCTATCATTCTTAAATTATTAACACAGGTATCCCTTCTTGCCCTGTCTCTAGCTCTGAGAAAACCAGGTATGCCTAATCCCAGTAATAATCCTAGTATAGCAAGTACAATCATCATTTCTACAAGTGTAAATCCTTGTTTTTTCATACTCGTGAGTTTAAGCATATTTTATTCCTTGTTTTTATATAGTTATATCATATTCATTTGCAGAATATTATGTAAATATATTCTTCTTATCATTATTTTTTTTATGAATATCATCAACCACAAAAACAAAAAAATAATAAATTTTGTAACATATTGTTTCTTTTTAAAAAACAATTTGACGAAGTTTAAATGTAAACAAAATAATTTAACCTTTTATTATTAAATAGGCAAGATTATTTTTCTTTAGTCCTATCTTCGAATGGAATAACCAGTTCTTCCTGTTTCAGCTGATATTGAATCAGTTTTTCATACACTTTTAGCCGTATTCCCTGACGGGCATCGCATTTAATCACTCGGCGGTCAATATCATCAGAAATTACCTCCACGATAGTGGCATTGGCTCCATAGGCAGTCGCAGCACAAAACTGATACGGAACCAGTTCTGCAAATCCAGCGCTGTGGCTTGGATCTATTACAGCAGGTAAAATGGTCCTTTCCTTAATGGCGCGGATGACATCAAAGTCTATATGAGAACGATTGTAATCTCCATGTGTTGTGGATTTTACCCCTCTCTCGCATAGTAAGATATTTTTATTTCCATGAATGGCAATATATTCAGCGGCACTCAACCATTCCTCCAAGGGCGCTGCAACACCTCTTTTGTATAAAACAGGTTTGGATGTTTGGCCAACCGCTTCCAGAAGATTGAAATTCTGATAATTTCTGGTTCCAATCTGAAGCATATCGGCTCTTGCGGAAAGATCTGCCACCTGTTCCACGGCCATGACTTCTGTTACATAAGGCAATCCAGTGTTTTCCCTTACTTTGTCTAGATAATCAATAGCAACAAATCCCAACCCTCTGAAATCCCACGGCCTGGTCCTGGGCTTGAAAGCACCCCCTCTTAACATCATCCGGTGACGGATGTTATAGCGGTCAGCTAAAGCTGCCAAACTGTCTGCAATTCGGGCCAACTGATCGTAGCTTTCTACAGTACAAGGACCAGCGATAAAAGTATAATGATCGTCTCCAATGATTCTCTCTTTGCCATCCATACCGGGAACGATGATTTTTATCCTTTCCCTTTCGACTTTTTGATGTTCAGGGCCAATTACCTTCCTGGCAATCGTCTTATAGGAAGAGGAAATTCTCCAGGCACGCACCACTCCGGGAAAGGATTCAAAAAAATCACAGTCAAGCTGACTGGCATCCCCTTCAACTGCAATGACATTATACAAATCACCATGTAAGACCTCAGGTCGGCATCCCTTGGAACGGATGATTTCATTGATTTCGACAAGGGTATTCTGATATTCCTTTTCTACTTCAATGATCATGTCTTATTCCCGATGTATTTGGCGAGGGTTCGTATCAGTTCCAATGCCGTTTCCGGGACCTTTTCAACTTCGTTCTCTTTGAGGATCATTCTTACATCATAGGCATCCTGATAAAATTCTTTGCTGCTTTCATAATCAAAATTTATTTTTGCACCTTCAAAAGCGATTCCGGCAAACAATCCCTTGGATCTGGAATAAGATAGAATCGCCCCGCTGGATCTGAGTTTCATGACATTCTCATGGCGAAATTCCCTGCCAACAGGCCCTGCTGTTGCGGATATGTTTACCCCCACATTCATTCCTTTGGACAGAATATCGTCAAAAGATTTTTCCTCAGTAAAAACCAGTATTAGATCAACCTGGTCCAATCCTGCCTGAAGCCCGAAACTGCCCCCGTATAATTTAAAAAAAGCCGGAGGGCTCCATTTTCCGGATTCCGGGTCCCGATAACTAATGACTCCTTTTCCAAACTGGCCTCCAACGATATATCCGCCTTTTAATACCTTCGGAAAAATACCGATGGCCGTGCTTTCTTTCAGCAATTCCGATGAAATAAAATTGTCAGGTGATGCCTGAATGTCTTCGACAACTTTTGATGCCAAAGAGATGAGCGAGTCGAGGGCATCATCTGCCTCAAGCAGAACCGGACTGAATAAACAGCAGAACACAATAAAAGCAACGGTCTGTTTCCTCATAGATTTATATTTACCTTTTCATTTGTATTTTGCGATCACTAAATTAAGCAGTTCAGATTCCCGTCGCAATAAATGGAAAAACCGTATTCCGTATTCTATCCTTTTTTCTTTTTTGTCCAATGGCTTGATCCTGACCACTTCGCCTGATACGATAAATTCTTTTGAATCGGATTTTTTATCCAGGTTGGGAAGCAATAAACGCACCCGGGTTCCCTTTTCGAGCTTCTCTTCGGCAATAAAGGATAAACCGGACAAGCTGACATCATGTACACTGCAGCTTTTTCCTATATCTGGATTAACATCTGTTTTGAAAGTGGTCTTGAGATTCATTTCAATCCTGTCAAAATGGCGTAAAGCAATCCGGTGATCGGATGAGCTTTCTGCGGAAACAAACGGGGTATGGGAGATATAGGAGCTAGGCTTTAAAGGAAGAGGGGTTGAAGATGTTGAAGCGGTTTTAGATTTTTTTCCGGATGAAAAGGCTTTTATCAGACAACGAAGGATAACAGCCAATATCAAAAGAGATGCAAATATCGGAATGGCCATGGCGCTTTCTTTGGGCAATCCCGAACGCTGCCCCAGATCAACAAGCATGTTGTAATATTTGATTATGGCTTCCATTTGTTTTCTTTTTTCCAGTAAGCAAATGAGCAAGTATATTGAGAAGGAATATTACATGGCATGACAGAGTTTTGCAACAGATAATAAAGCCATTGGTGACGATTCGTTATGCGTCAGGCGTTACGAATTGCTTTCATTCCAAATTTCAATCGTTTGCATTCTTCGCCCCCATTTTAGAGCTTCCTTGTGTGTGGGAAAAAATAAATCTATGTGATATTTGCCTTTGATGCCTGTTCCAGTGTCATGAACTTCGCCCACTCCATATTCAGGGATATACATTTTTGTTCCATAAGGATAGAAATGGATATCTGCGGCAATCACACCTTTTATCGCTTTCGTTCCGTCTGAAGTGATGCCCACCTCTTTCTTTCTTCCCCGAAGGGGACCTTTTTTATAAACAGGCTGGAGTTTCCAATTTCTCTTCCAACCTGTGCATTTCTGACAGGGACAATAACCTGTTGTGATCAGAAATAAATAATGAGCGTTTTTCTTTTTGATCCATTGAGGCTTTGCGGAATGAGGAAAAGAATCTTTTCTGTACAGACTTACACAACCGGAAAGAATTAAACAAATAAAAAGAAAGCTGAAATAGGATTTGACCGAAACCGTCATTCTCTCACGCCTGATTCATTTTCAACAACCTTCAAATCCGCATCAGCCATGATTTTCACCAACTCATCAAAAGAGGTTTTTGGAACCCATCCTAATTTTTTTCTGGCATAAGAAATGTCTCCTATTAAATAATCCACTTCTGCAGGCCTGAAAAATTTTGGATCAATCGCCACAATGGTTTTTCCCGTACTTTTATCTACACCCTTTTCATGCAGTCCTTTTCCGGACCAGGTGATGTTTATTCCCAGTACCCTTGACGCAGCCGTGACAAATTCCCTGACAGAATGAGATTCTCCCGTAGCCAGTACATAATCATCGGGTTTATTCTGCTGCAGCATCATCCACATGCCCTCCACATAATCCGGGGCATAACCCCAGTCCCTTTTTGCGTTCAGGTTTCCCAGTAAAAAGCAGTCCAGTTTTCCTAATTTGATCCTGGCTAGATTGAGGGTGATTTTGCGTGTGACAAAGTTTTCCCCACGCCTGGGGGACTCATGATTAAATAATATCCCATTGCACGCAAAGACATTGTAACTTTCCCTGTAATTGACCGTGATCCAGTAACTGAATAGTTTCGAGCAGCCGTAAGGCGACCTGGGATAAAAAGGAGTGGTCTCTTTTTGGGGAATTTCCTTGACCTTGCCGAATAATTCGGACGTCGCAGCATTATAGAACCGCGCAGGGATCTTTGTCTCACGAATGGCATCCAAAAGTCGCAATGTTCCCAAACCAGTTACATCAGCTGTATATTCAGGAATGTGGAAACTGATTCCCACGTGAGACTGGGCACCCAGGTTGTAAATTTCATCAGGAGCCACTTTTTCTATCAGCCGGTTCAGAGAGCTGGAATCAGAAAGATCCCCGTAATGCAGATGAAAGTTCGTTTTGCCTGAACGAATGATAGGATCAATCCTGGACCGGTTGAATGTGGAGGAACGTCTCACCAACCCGTGGACAGCATAGCCTTTCCGTAGTAAAAATTCAGCGAGATAGGATCCATCCTGTCCCGTGACTCCCGTAATCAATGCGGATTTCATGATTCAAACACTCCTTTAATTTTTGTTTCCCTTCTTCTTTTCTTGATCCAAACGCCCCAAAGCATGATCATCAAAATCCATAAATTTAAAAAACGGTATAAAGCCGGGATGCACTTCCATCACTTTTCTCGCTATTTCCTGAGCCATTTTTCTGTAATGGATATGCCCCTGCGGCATGGAGCGTAATTCACACATCCATATCAGCGACCGGAGATTGATCTTGAAATACCAGCGAATCCTGTATGCAAGAGGAACCACGTACTGGGCTTCATGGGGGAAATGAACGTTGATTTTTTCATAAGCTGAGGCCGCTTGGTCCAAAGCGCTGCGATAGGGTTTTTCCAGTCCTGACATCAGAACATCCTCAGGAACCATATATCCTAATGAAGTGGACAGCTTTTGGCGTTCCTGAGTCAGAATGCGGTGGCGGTGCAAATCGCGAAACATGCCGAAGTCCGCCAAGAGGTCAAAGGTGTAATCAGCATGTTCGAGCGCCCTGGGCGGTTTATGCCTCCTATTTTGCCTCTCATTGGCAAGAGTTTGGAAAAGATCCTTCCATCTATATCCGGAGGAAGAGTGCATTTGTTGCCTGAGCTCGGATAAAGAAAAAGAAACATGAGGATACAGAAGAGCGGCTGCCACTTTCCATTCGGCGTCTTTGTCATGATCCGTTAACCGGACCGATTCTAAGGAGGGGGGGGTATGTTCGTGAAGAGACACTATTATTTTTTCCGCGGCCTGTTTCAAATGAGCTTCCTGCTTATGAAAGAATTCGGACCAGGAGGTATAATGGCGGTGAGAAGAATCCGCTCTGCGGATAAAAGAAGGAACGACCTTTTGAAGTTCCTGAAATGCCCTGTTACCGATCTCCTGAATTTCTTGTAAATTCGAAACAGAAAGCCGCTGCAGCAGAGACTCAAAAAAACGTCCGTTGCCGAAAATGCCCATGTTGGTGAGAGTGGAAGTAGGTAATAATCCGCGCAATGAATCACAGACCCTGGCTCGCACGGAAGTTTTATAAGCCGGCGAAACCGGATCTGTTTCGGCAGGATTCATCTTTTCTACATAGCTGCTCAGAGGTTTCACCAGAGAGGAATAGGTGTCAAAGAGGAAACGGCACGTGGAAAGATACAGTTCCTTGAAGGGGGAATCCATGAGAACAGGTTCTTTCAGAAAACGGTAATCGCCATTGATTTTTTCATCAAAATAAATGTACCGGGTTGATTTTTCAAGAGGGGATCCGCCAATTCGGGCATCTTCCAAAACTTTGGTCGCTAAAATGGAAATGTCTTCGAGGGCCAGGTGTGCTCCGCCTAGTTCTCCTATGGAGTCATCTCCGTAACCATCCAGCACCCTGTCATAGAAGTCTTGAGCTTTTTTAATATAGTCTTCCTTGAATATTTCCTTGTCAGAGACATTCTTGGCCATTTCATTAAACCCGCTCTCAGCGGAGCAGATGAACTCCTTTAATAGTAAGGAACGTAATCCCAGTTTTGAACGGGAATATCGGGAAAACAGGGCGCCTTTGATGACCTCAGGCAGATTTTTTAAGGCAAAAATGGACTGATCCGTATTCGTCACAAACGGGGCCAGCAGTTTGATTTCATATTCGTTGAAAAGTTCTGAACTTTTAAAGTTCAATTCATTATTCCTTTTGTTTAGTTTTCAAATACAGAATATAGAATGATATTTTATTAATCTTTTATCATATTATAACCAGAAATAAATGCCTAAAATAAATTGAAAGGTGTTTCTCGCAAAGACGACCGGACCGGTAAGGTTTTGTTGCCGATCACACCCTTCCTTCAAGATCGTATTCTTGAGAAGAGGTGATTTCCACCTCCCCGATCCAGCCGGGATAAAGTTTTTTTAAGCTTTTTATATCAATCATCGCATCGATATCCGGGGCGTCCCTGAAAGTCCTTCCCTGGTAAAAACCCTCTTTTTTTACTACGTCAACAAGGGTCTTTATTTTTTTTCCCACCCAGGATGCGTTTTTTACAAAATGAATTTTTTGCTGTTCCAGCATCAGTATTTCCCGGCGTTTTTCCATTTCTTTCTTATCAAGCTGACCGGACAATAAATAGGATGATGTCCCCTTTTCCCTGACATATTTGAATGCCCCCAGGCGATCGAATTTTATTTTTTTTATGAAGTTCAACAGATGATCGAATTCTTTTCTTGTTTCTCCGGGGAAGCCTGTCATGACCGTTGTCCGGAGACAAAAATTTTTATCCGCGGAGCGTAAAGCTGTAAAAACGCTTTTATAACAGGAAGCTGTTCCGGAACGGCCCATCTGCTTCAGTATTTTTTCATGAGAATGCTGTATCGGCATATCCAGATAATGAACCATTTTCGGTTCATCTAAAATGAAATTCAAGAGTTCATTTTCTATATGTTCAGGGTAGGCATACAGCAATCTTATCCATTGGATTCCGGAAATGCGCACGAGTTTTTTCAATAAATCCAAAAGAGCAGGTTTTCTATAACGATCGATTCCATAAGAGGTCGTATCCTGGGCGATCAGGATTAATTCCTTGACTCCACGCTGCGCCAGATAACTGGATTCTGCTGTCAAATCCTCAATGGATTTTGAGATCGTTCTCCCGCGTATACTAGGTATGGTGCAGAACGTGCAATGACGGTTGCATCCTTCTGCTATTTTTAAATAAGCAAAATGAGACAATGTGGTGGCGACAGGCCGTGCGTGTTCACCGCAGGATAATGTCGGAGCCATACCTTGATTGAAAGAAAAACATTCCTGGAGCCGTTTGACTATCCTGTCATGACTGCCGAGCGGGAAAATCCCGTCCAGTTCAGGATAAGTTTTCTCCCATTTTTCCGTTCCTTTGGATACGTAACATCCCATCACAATGATCCGAAGATCCGGCTTAGTTTTTTTTAACGCTAAAGTTTCTTTAATGTTATCCCGTGTTTCCTTGACCGCAGGTTCAATGAATCCGCAGGTGTTGATGATGACTGCGTCCGCTTCCAAGGGGTGTTGCACCATGTCAAAACCTCTTTGATACAATTTTCCTAATAGAAATTCAGAATCCACATTGTTTTTGGGACACCCCAGGGAGATCATGGCTATTTTAGGCGGGTTGTTTTTCATTGGAATAAGCTGTTTATTAACCATGAGTCACACGAATAACACGAAAAAAATTTTCACACAGGATTGACAGGATAACTTCGGTTTCGCCGAAGGGTAATAAATTCAGACAGGATAGATTTATAAGGTTCGCTGATGGCGAAATAAAATCCTGTTCATCCTGTCTAAATTCCTTTTTGGATTTATTAAGATATTTTAATTATTTCCATAAGTTTTTCTATGCCGGGATGTTCATTGGCTTTCTTATATTCTTCAATAGCCTGAAGGAGTGTTTTATCCTTGGAAAAAGAGCTTTTTTGAAAGGTCCTCTTGATCATTTCAACCAAGAAACGGGGGGTCTGTCTTCCGATCGAAACCACTTTCAAGCAGGCTTTAAAGCTTCCATCCCATTTTTTCATATTCTCATATAACTCAGCGAGGTTCATCCACGCTTTGCTGTATCGAGGATTGATAGAAAGGGATTTTTTAAAATGTTTTTCTGCCAGGGTGAATTTTCTTTTAGCAATATAGGCTTCACCTAAATAGGAGTGCAGATCCGCATAGAGAGGATTCATGTGCGCGCTTCTTTTTAGAACAGAGAGACTTTTGTCAATCTTTCCCTTTTCTCCATAAAGAAAAGAAAGTTTGATAGCCGCATACGCGCACCGGGGGTCTCTTTTATCAGCAACGAGATAATTTTTTTCTGCTTCCTTTTTATTTCCTGTTGAACAGGCAAGATCGCCAAGGAGATTCAGAAAAGAGGGTGAATCCGGATTGCTCTCTTTGGCCCTTTCAAGAAATCTGCCTGCCAGCACGTAATTTCCCCGGGATGCGCAAAATCCGGTCATTTCAGTCAGAAGAGGCATCACATACGCCCGATGCAAGAGATCCTTCAATATTTCTTTTCCGTTTTCCCGGTCAAGGCGGGTTCTCTTCAAATAAAAGGCTGTTCTCTCCCTGACGTGGTTTGATATCAGGCAGGCCTTTTGGATTTCCTTCTCACCCAGTTTTTTTTTGCCGGAAAAAACCAAGGTTATTCCTTTTAGGAGAAATACTTCAGGATAATCGGATGAAATTTTCAGAATTCTCTCAAGAATCTGACTGGCCTCTTTTATGCGATCTTCCATAAGGAGGAGTTCCACTGCCAGCAGCTGGGTTTCCACTAAAGGACGGGTGGCAAGGATCATTTTAACAGGGATATCGTTTAGAGATGGCTTCCCGGATACCATGCCAATGTATTGTGAATTCAACCGGGGGAGCAGGTAATATTTATTGATATCAATGGCTTTTTGAAAAGACTCCTTGGCTTTTTCATATTGTTCCTGCTCAGCCTGAAATATCCCGTATAAATTATAAAAATCCGGATAAGGAGTCTCATTCAGGAGATTTTTCAAAGTCTTTCCAGCGAAATCCGATAATACCTGATTGATCCAGATCATGTACGCACCCAGTTTTTCCCTTTTTGAATGTAATTATGAAATTCAAAATTGACGCTCCGGACCCCCGAGAGTTCAGAAATTTCTGTTTCAACCAGAAACAACCGCTTGGAAATACTATCCATGATATTTTCCTTTTCTATTGTCTTTGTTGTTTTGGTGGTCTTGATTTCTTTCATGTCCCCCAAGCCATCCATCTCATAAGAGGTGATTTCTGAAGAGGATTTCTTTCCTTCCCCAGCGCCCAGGTTAGAGCTTTCCTGCAATGATCCAAACACAGTCACGTTTCCGTGATGTACCCCGATACTCAGATCAGCCGTATCAAACCAGTATTTCACTAAGAGTGCCCGGACTTTTGACCTGATTTCAAAATCTTCGAGTTCACGGGACATGATTTATACTCCTTCCATTATCATCATTCTTTCCCGTATAAGTTTTTCGAAACCTAGATGAGAAAAGGGCTGAAAATCCCGAGTCATTGCATATTAAAAAATATAATTCTCCTCCCGGTGCAAGGATCAAAAATCTTCCACCCCTCCTGCGCCAGTTATGTCAAGCGGCAGTATGCTTTCCAATTAGCATGAACCATGCATACTCATGACCAAGCCCTCTTTTATAATATAATATTATCTATGAGTCGTGTCTTCCCCAAAAAACCGGCAATCAAGGCCACTGTTTTTTCTGTTTTATTATCAGGCTTCTCCAGCGTTTCGGCGTTTACTATTTCAACGTATTGGGGAACAAAATTGTTAATGCGGCGGAGCATGGATCTTAAGTCATTTCTCAATTGCTTCCATTTTTTCCCCCTGAACTTTGCTGTCTGCTGCCGGTATGAGTGTTGTGTTTTTCTGAGAGCCTGGTGAATAAGGGCTGCATCTTTTTTCTCTGTGGGGGAAAGATACTGGTTCCTGGAACTCATGGCCAGCCCTGATTTTTCACGGACTGTAGGACACATCATGAGTGTAACCGGAAAATTCAGATTTTGCATGAGCCGCCTGATGACTAAGCATTGCTGGTAATCCTTTTGGCCCATGAAAACATAATCAGGCTGGCTGCAGTTCAATAATTTTGCCACCACCGTGAGAACGCCTGAAAAATGCCCCGGTCGGAATTCTCCGCAGAATCCCGAACTCAGCCTTGTCTCTTGAATATGGATGGAAAAATCATCTCCATAGAAGCCCTTGTTTTCCGGAATAAAAACTGCATCTGCTTTTTCCCTGCGGCATAAGGACAGATCGTTTTTCAGCGGGCGGGGGTAACGATGAAAGTCTTCCTTGGGTCCAAACTGAATCGGATTGACAAAAATGCTCACGACAGTCTTGTTGCATGTTTTTTTTGATTTTCTGATGAGAGACAAATGGCCTTCATGCAAACAACCCATGGTCGGGACAAAACCCACTGTGCCCTTCTTTTTTACAGAAAGGCAGTATTTCTGAAATGATCCGGGATTTTTAAAGATTTTCATATCGATCTATTTTTAACTGAATGCTTTCTATTTTTTAAACCACGAAATAGAAAAAAAATTTTAGACAGGATTCTCAGGATTTTATTTCGACATAAGCTGAATCCGCCAGCCGTAAATTCCTATGCTTGCAGGGAGGAAATGGCTGAAAAAACATTTACGGAGCATCCTTTTGAGCGCAGATCTCAGTAAACTTTCTTTAGGGGGTGTCCATTTTTTCAAAACGGAATTCTGACTCCTGAATTCTCATTATTTATAGCTATGTTCGTCATCCGGAAAAATCTCTTCCATCACTTCTTTTTTATAGTCGTTAAGAGCTTTTTTCATGACAGAATGAATGTCCGCGTATATTTTGACGAATTTGGGCTTGAACTGCGGACGGAGGCCGAAAATATCAGTGGAAACCAGGATCTGTCCGTCGCAGTATTTTCCAGCCCCTATTCCGATAGTGGGTATAGATATACTCTGGGTGATGGTTCTGGCAAGAGAGGATGGAATGCATTCCAATACCAGAGAAAAAATCCCGGCTTTTTCAAGGGCCTTGGCTTGCTGAACCAGCCTTTTTTTATCTTCTTTCTGTCTTCCCTGCACAGAATATTTGCCCATTTGGAGAATTTTCTGGGGATGAAGCCCCAGGTGCCCCATGACAGGAATGCCTGCCTCCACCAGGGCTGAGATGAGGGAAGCCTTTTTAGATCCCCCTTCGATTTTGACCGCATCTACTCCCCCTTCCAGAATCAGTCTGCCTGCATTTTTAAGTGTTTCTTCTACGGAAACCTCCGTGGAGAGAAAAGGCATGTCTCCCACGATGAAACAATTTTGATTAGCCCGCGCCACTGCTTTCGAGTGATAAATCACATCATCCAGAGTTACATAAACGGTATTCTTATATCCGTGTATTTCCGTGCCAAGCGAATCACCTACCAGGACAATATCCAATCCCACATCCGATACGAGTTCACTCAACGTGAAGGTATAGGCAGTCGTGCAAACCAGTTTGCGGATCCCTTTTGCCTCTAAAATATGAGGGATGGTCATTTTACATGGTGATGGTTTATCACTGCATGAGAAATGAAATGAACGGCTTTTCATATTTTTTTCATTCTTTCCTCTGCCTTCAGAGGCAGAGCATTGATCAACTCGTTAATCGTTTTATTAAACACCGGATGCCTGGCACGGGGATTTAATTCCGCCAGAGGGATCAGAACAAAACGCCGTTCATGCATCTTCGGATGGGGTATCTGA
>JAFGBW010000026.1 GCA_016932965.1 Candidatus Auribacterota bacterium | reverse complement strand
ATAAAATGCCCGGCATTCCTGACATTGGCTAAGATGAATCAGGTTCTTATCCATTTTCCCCTCAAGAATCCTATTTTGAATATCCTGACATTCCTTTTTCATTTTCTGCCTATTCCTTTATTAATACATCTTTTATCTTATTCAAAGCATATCGAACCCTTGAAAGCACAGTGGATACTGAGACATGCTGAATCCCGGCAATCTCTATAAAGGAAAATCCTTCCATGAATCTTAAATAGAATGCTTCCTGTTGATTTGGAGGCAGTTGCAATACCAGCTGATTGACTTTTTCTACCATCTCCTTTTGATAAAGCTTAGTTGGAATGTCAATTGAACGATCAGGAAATTGAAAATAATCTATTGGCTCAGAGTCCTGCCTGGTATCATTAAACTTAAATGTAAATAACTGATAGAGCCGTTTTTTTCTGAAAAAATCCTTCAACGTGTTTGAAGCAATGGTAAATAAAAAACTTTTGATTGTATCCATATGAACAACATGACCTTGAGCATATTTGACAAATTTATGAAAAACCTGAGAAAATATATCCTCCGAATCCTCTTTATTTCTCACTCTGGATATGAGAAAACCAAATATCGGCGATTTATAAGTCTCAAACACGGCTTTTATTTCCTCTTCTGTTAAAAGAGATTCAACTTGCAAATGACTCTCCCTTCCTAATCATTATTACGTTTCGTTTTCCATTTTATTTTAAGATTTTCATATCTTTTTTAATAAATATCAGATATGTTACCGTATATTTATTATTCTTCTTAACAAAATAATGAAAATAATAAATATCAGGAGATCCTTCGTGCTTCAGGAATTACTCTTAAAAAATAGAAGTTACCGCCGCTTCGAAGAAAATCATCTCATTGAAACACAAATACTTAAGGATTTAATCAACCTGGCAAGATTTTCTCCATCCTCTGGAAATCTGCAGCCCTTGAAATACATGATTTCCAATGATCCTGTAAAAAATTCCCTTATTTTTCCTAATCTGGGATGGGCCCGATACCTGGAAAATTGGAACGGACCGTCTGCCGGAGAAAAACCTTCCGCTTATATCCTGATTCTCGGTGACACTCAAATCACGAATTCTTTTGGCTGTGATGATGGTATTGCCGCCCAAAATATCCTCCTTGGAGCTGTAGAACAAGGCTTGGGTGGGTGTATGATCAGCTCTATCTATCGCGAAAATATCCAACAAGCTCTTCAGATTCCTATCCGATATCAGATATTATTGATCATTGCATTAGGAAAACCAAAAGAACAAATCATCATCGAACCGATTCCTTCTGATGGAAATATCAAATACTGGCGCGATCATAATCAGATCCATCATGTTCCAAAACGCCGTCTCGATGATATTATTGTATCCTGACTTTCACCTGTCACAACACCCTTTTAGCATCAGATACGAACGGAGATGATCAAAAGCTTGTTTCAAAAACTTCAATCCTGATGATCAGATATCTTAAAAGAAAGTGGCTAATCTTATGTGGACAGGCAGTCTTTTAGCTGGGAATAAAGAAATAGACCTCGAACTCATCTTCAGTCATTAATATTGAAACGGATATTTCTTCCGCATTGTCATAAAGAGAAATAAATTCGTCATAAAGAACACATTCAGGAGGAGTGGATTCCGTCACTTTTCCTTCATTGCTTAAAGCGGAACACAAATGTCCAACAATGATGTTCAGAAATTCTTTCACGCCGTCTTTACTGTATTCATCCACAGAAAGGATTTCCCTTTTCAACATCCTGGAGGCAAACAAGGTTAACGTAGTGGAACGAAGGGCGAAACCGATGATCCCGTTAAAATCACCTGTAATTTTTTGATAAACCATGTAATCAGCACAAGATACTTCAGGAATGCGTTCAGCACAACCGGAGACTTTTCCATTCTCATCAATCATGCGAATAAGCATACTTTGAGTAATGCTGATCACGCTGTTGACGACTCCTTTATACCGTTCAGGAATACCGCTCAACGCAGACATGACCTCTTTATCAGCTTTTTCCTGCTCGTCTTTATAAGATTTTAAATAAGTTTCAAGCTGTTCCCAGGAAAGCGCCCCTTTTTCCACCAAAGATTGGCCCAATAAGATACGATCCGCTTTTTGTACGGCCAAAATTTCATTCAGTTGATCTCGTGTCAGATATTTTTTTGCAACAGAAATTTCACCAAAAGGCCTGTTTTCAATCCTCTGGGTTTTCAACACATCTTCCACCTGAGCACCGGTCATGTATTGTTTGTCGATGGCCAAAGTTCCCAGTTTTACATTGACGCTTTTCTGATATTTTAATGCTTCAAGCAGCTGATCCCGAGTGATATGTCCCTTTTCAAGGAGAAATTGTCCGAAATATTTTATATTCATGAAGTCAATCCTTTCTTTCTCATCTGGTCATGATAAAAACCATGATCATTTTTTTTCCAATTCTGAGAGAATTCTCTGAAGATTTTCATTTTCAATTGGTTTCATGAGAAAAGTTTTTGCCCCTCTGTTTAGAGTCTCATTGACTTTTTCCTTGGTGCCAAGAGAAGAAAGCATGATAACGTAAGCATCGGGTTTGATCTCTATGATCTTGGACAGGGTTTCCACGCCGTTCATCTGCGGCATATTGATATCAAGAAAAATAATATCCGGATTATAGGAAGGCACAATTTCACAGGCTTCCATTCCGCTTTTTACGCTTTGTATATTGTTTATCCCGTTATCCAACATCTGTTTTTTCAACAGTTCCCGTACCGTAATAGAATCATCCACGATCAACACTTTTAAATTTTCTTTGCTTGGCATGTTCTTCTCCCCGATTAAATGATATGATTTAAACAGACAGAATATAATACAAAAAATATATCCTTAATTATTCAATTATTCAAGCGTTTTTCTTTCCTGTCACCGGCGAACTTTTTCGCCTGACTTTACTGATTCCACAATCCAGGAGTTACCTCCGATCACCGCACGTTTTCCTATGACGGTCTTTCCGCCCAGAATCGTGGCGCCGGCATAGATGGTGACATGATCCTCAATTGTTGGATGCCTCTTCAATCCCTTGATGATCTTCCCCTTTTTATCCTTGGGAAAACTCAAGGCTCCTAATGTCACACCCTGATATAATTTAACATGATT
>JAFGBW010000223.1 GCA_016932965.1 Candidatus Auribacterota bacterium | reverse complement strand
GATCAATTGAGAACCGTTCGCATTTCTTTTAATAAGGAGGCGGTGTTATTTCAGAAAAAGCTCGTCTTATATGAAAAGAAGCAGAAGGAAATGGAAGAAAAGTTCGCTCAATACCAGAAGAACTTAATCGAATCAGAACAAAGTAAAACCCTGATGGCTGAAAAGATCATGCATCTGAATCAGCAGATTTTGTCCGGTTCTGCGGAAGAGGCTGAACAGTTAAAGAAGGAAAAAGAAGCAATTCGGATAAGGGAAGAGGAAGTTTCCCGAAAAATTATTTTGTCTTTAAAAATAAAAGAGGGAATAGAACATAAATTGAACCAGATTCTTAATGAGAAAAAAGTTCTTGCTTCCGAATTGTCCGGCATCCAAGAGGTGCAGGATACCCTCGGAGCAGAGGTGAAAAAATTGGATGCTTTTGGTGCTGCCGGTTCTTTTCAGGTGGTATTAAAAAACGGCGATTCTTTGACTGGAGAACTGATCAGCCTGCAGGAGGACTCGTTGGAGTTAAAAGTCGCTGGAGGGGTCATTTGTTTAAATCGGGATCAGGTGATTAAGATCGAAAAAATGAACGAGAAGCAGCGTATTGAAGAAAAAATGAAAAAGGAAAATATCATTGCAAGGGACTGGGAAAAAACCATTCTCAAAGATGAGATCGCGAAACAGAAAAAGATTTTTACCGGGCTCTCAGGAAGCGATGTCAGTGTCCATGATCAGAGGATCTATGTTCAGGGAGAACTTTTTTATATCAAAGGGATGGCTTATGGGATCGAATACCCTAAAACTCCTGGAGGCATGAAAGCTTTTCATAAGATTCCATGGCCAGTATTTGAGAAAGATTTTGAAATGATGAAAGAAGCGGGGGTCAATGTTATCAGAACCTATGAACCTGTAAATGAGGCCATTCTTGATTTGGCAAGGAAGAACAATATTAGGGTGATCGAAACGGTTTGTTTTCCGAATGAATTAACGGATTTTAATTCTCCCATTCATTTAAAATATCATCTTGAAAAGGCTGTGGAAACAATACGGGGCCATAAAAAGCATCCATCTATTTTGATGTGGGCGCTTTGGAACGATGCGCCATGGGTATGGGGGGAGATCGGCAGTCCTTTTTTAAGACAAGGGAGACAAAACATACATGATTTTCTGAAAAAGATCCATGATGCCGTTAAACTTGAAGACCCATCGCATCCTATTACGGCTTCGAACGTACCAGGTTTTGAAGGATCGGATATCGGTTTTGATTTTCTCGACGTATTGGGTTTTAATGCCTATGTGGGAGGCATGGACTGTTACGTTCAGGAAGACGCTGTTTCGATGATTCATGAATTAAAAGCGATTTCGGAAAGATATCATAAACCGGTCGTGATACTGGAGACCGGTTTCAGTACGAATCTCAATCAGCTCGATCAGGGAGAAGTGCTCTCATCCCAGATAAAAACCATAGGGGAATCCGTCTCAGGGGTGACGATTTTTCAATGGGCTGATGGCTGGAATAAGGCTGGTTTCATCGACAGGCAGGATGATAACCGGGAGGAACACTGGGGCATTGTCACAGGTTATAGAGAACCCAAGTCCGGATATAAAATGATTACAGATATCTTTCATTCCATACCGACCAAATCCAAGGGATATGCAGAAAAAAAAATTGAGAATCATTACTCAATTTAATTTTTCCTAGCTTGTCTGCAGTCTTATTCCCCTTCTTTCCAATTGACCTTTCAGCATTTTGTGTCAACCTATATTCAACTTAAAATAAATAGAAAGGATGCCGGTTGTATCGGATGATCAGACAATTGATTGGATTTGTTTTTCCCGGAGGGATTTTGTTTTTCACGGCGCTGGTTTTTTTGAATTCAGACAAGGGGGAAACCTGGATGCCATCCCTGATGAGGATTTATCCGGAGTTTGTTACGGTTCTTGGATTGATTATAGGCTGGAGGTTCAACAGGAGCAAGCTGGTATTCTTCACGATGATTCTTACTGTTTTTGCTTTATCACTCCGGCATTTTTCAGAAGGAAAAATGGCTGTTCATGGCTTGGGGCATGATTTTTTTTATGTAGCCGCTATCTTACTTCCTCTCAATTTTCTTTTCTTTTTCGTAATAAAAGAACGGGGTATTCTGACGTTTCATGGAATATTTCGGATCGTATTTATTCTCATTCAGTTTCCTCTTGTTTTTTTTGCGTTTCAGATACAGGACTTCCCCTTGCGGGTTTATCTGGAATACAGTTTTATCCCTAAAGCTGTATCCCTGCCTAATCGTTTGCCACATGCAGTCTATGCGGCTTTCGGGATTCTTTTTATAGTGATAATCGCGGCCATAATCAGGAAACAGAGAGCTTTTGAAAATGGTTTCTTTTGGGCTACGCTTTCCGTTTTTTTAGGGTTGGTTTATTCCCAGTCAGGTTCTGTTTCCCTGTTTTATCTGTCCAGTGCGGTTCTCATATTGGCCATTTCTGTGATTGAGTCTTCCCACAGTATGGCATTTCGCGATGAACTGACAGGAATTTTGGGAAGACGAAGTTTGAATGATTATATTCTGAAATTGGGGAGTACTTATACCATCGCCATGGTGGATATCGACCATTTTAAAAAATTTAACGATCGTTATGGTCATGCAACAGGAGACGATGTGCTTCGGCTGGTTGCCTCTATATTGTCAGAGGTAGGGGGAGGAGGGAAATGTTTTCGTTATGGCGGAGAAGAGTTTACGGTTGTTTTTCCTGGTAAAGCGGCAAAAGATGCCGTGTCTTTTCTCGAAGGAGTCCGTGAACGGGTGGCTTCTTCTGTGTTGACGGTTCGGAATAAAAAATCGAACAGGTCCAAACAGGCGAAAAAAAGAGTTGCTGTGACAATCAGCATTGGCCTAGCGGAAAAAGACGGACTATTTTCTACTCCTGAAGAGGTGATTCATGCTGCAGATAAAGCGTTGTATCGGGCAAAAAAATCCGGACGGAACCGTATCATAGGCTGAAATCAGTTAATGAATCTGTTAACCACCGGTACAGCCTTTGGACAGGCAGAGTATAATAATTTCGGAGATTGAAAAGAAATGGTTGCCCCACGAAGGAAATGAGAAAGAATTTTGGCTTGAGAGTGTTGAGTCATAAGTTGGAATAATGAAATTTCATTTAAACTCAACACGAATAACTTATTTTATCTTTCATGTTCTCCGGTATGAACACCTATTTCATTAACAATACAAACAGGATCCAATATCACATAAGCCAGAGTGGATTTATTATTTTTGAGTTCATGCAATCAGGTTATCTTCCAGCATCCAGGAAAAAGGAGCATACCATTTTTGCATGAGTGCGGGTTGTTCTCCTTTGGAAATCAAAGTGACTTTTCCAAGGCAGCAGGGGAAGAACCGTTCATCTCCCTCAAAGAGTATATCCAGACAAACACCGTCCTGAATGACTTCCACTTTTCCTTTTTCCATAAAAAGGGGGAATCCCCTCATTTCCGTCGACAATTCCATGGAAGTGGTGATTTCTATTTCCTCCACAAATAATTCTGCATTTTCCAATACGAGAGAGATGCGGTTTCCTGATCCATCGGTAAACAATTCCCTGGATTTGCAGAAAAAGTCCTCTGTTTTATGGAATAAATCTGCCTGTTTGATCAATTCCAATGCAGTTTCAATGTTCTCTGCCCTGGGAGAGGGAATCTTTCCGTCTGTTCTGTCATAAAGGATGCATTCTTCTTTTGAATGGTTTTTTTCGGGAACCGAACTCCATTCTAAAACTAATGTTCCGGAACGAAGGGCATACGGCACTCCTCCGGGAATAAATACAGGATGTGAATGTTCCATTTGTATCGGATTTAAATCCAGTTCCAGAGTGCCATTCTGCGCAAAAGTCCGGATTCTTTTTTCCGATGTGTCTTTGTTCCATCCAAGATAAATTTTTCCTTCTCCTTTCCAGATTTTGATCTTTGGAGAATAGAGAAGATGGCCTTTAGCAGGATGGACAAAAACGGAAGAAGAGCCTTTTTGAGGGTCTGGATGCGTTTCAAGAATTTTCATCAGGATCTTAAGATTTGGTCCGAATTCCCTGATGTGTTCCTTCCCTAAAATCAATTCTCCGAAGCGGTCCAGCAAAATGGGAAAAGGAATGGTTTCTCTGCCGAAAATCAAGACCCGGGAGTGATGTTCTGTGTCATCGGAGACAATCCATCTCTCGCTGATTTCCTTTTCTTTGCAGATGTTGGCTGATTCAGCCGCATTATCTTGCTGGTAGAGGGTTATCATTTTCTGTATACGGGATTCCTTTATGGATAAGGGATGAGGGACGGTTTTCCCTTTTTGAAAATTGGGAAGAAACCTGAGCGGCGTTTTAAAATGTCCTGATTTTTTCATCCGGTCATGGCCCTCAAACGGATCCATAATTCATGGGCGGAAAT
>JAFGBW010000222.1 GCA_016932965.1 Candidatus Auribacterota bacterium | reverse complement strand
GAGATCTATACCTGGAAATGATCATGTCTTTTGTTAAAGGAGAAAAAGGAAAGGCAATCCGTATCGTTCATAATTCAGGAGATTCCATGAATGGGAAACTTGCTTCTTTTACACAAGCTTCAAATTTCCTTCTCACTCAACTGACTTCCGGACAAGAACAATTGCAGCAATTGGGTGAAGAAAAGGAACTCGTTGCTGATAGACTAAGAACCATGCTCAGATCATCAGAACTGCCAAAACACATTCAGGATATTGATGCGGGAATGCTGGAATTATTCAGACAAATCTATGATTATAAAGTGGGACTCTCAACCAGTCCTGATCAATTCAGCAGGGATAAATGGAAGGGAGATGAACAGAATCCGATCAATCCTATTGCCTATGAACTGCATGAAATTTTCAGAAAAGCCGATTCATTCAGCCCCGTGAATGATGTGGCAATGACCCACCCCGGTTTGAATCTGACTAGAGGTTTGGAACTTTTAAAATATATCTCCAGAACTAAAAAAATAAATGATGAGTCAACTGAAAAAGGAAACGGCCCTCCCAGCAGCATGGACTTTGATATGCTTATACGGGCCCTCAGTGAATGCTTTCAAATATCTAAAACCCGTGCACAGCATCTATATCTGTCATGTCCGATTCTTCCGCCTGCTGCATCCCCATTAAGGGAACTTCATCCTCCGAAACAGGCTCAAGCCGCATAAAAATATTTTAATAATAAGAAATACCGGTAGAGCCGATGATTGACTGGATTGATTACCTGTTAATAAACTTTTTTTTTCGTTTATAGCATTTTTTAACTTCTTGACTGAGATTCATCGAACAAAACTCTGGTCCGCACATGGAACAGCATCGGTCCAGGGCAAGTATTTTTTTCAGCGAAGCAGGTTCGTGATATTTCCTCGCTGTTTCAGGATCCAACGCCAAACGAAATTGATCTTCCCACCGGAATTCAAACCGAGCTTCAGAGATGGCATCATCCCATCTTCTGGCCAAAGGATGATTTTTGGCCAAATCGGCAACATGAGCCGCGATTTTATAAGCCATGATTCCGTTTCTGACATCCTCCTTATCAGGCAATCCCAAGTGTTCCTTAGGAGTAACATAACAAAGCATCGCTGTACCCAAAGAACCAATCAAAGCCGCACCAATGGAGGACGTGATATGATCATAACCAGGCGCAATATCCGTAGTGAGAGGCCCTAAAGTATAAAAAGGAGCTCCATGACAATACTCGATCTGTTTCTCCATGTTTTCCCGGATGAGATGAAGGGGAACATGACCCGGACCCTCAATCATGGTTTGAACATCATGCGACCAGGCTAGTTTCGTAAGTTCTCCAAGAATCTTCAGTTCGGCAAATTGAGCTTCGTCATTGGCATCCGCAATGCAGCCTGGGCGGAGTCCATCTCCCAGACTGAAACTCACATCGTATTTTTTTAAAATCTCACAGATTTCTTTAAAAAAAGTATAAAGAAAATTTTCCTTCCCATGATAAAGGCTCCATTTGGCCAAAATCGCACCTCCCCTTGAAACAATTCCAGTTTTTCTTTTCATCGCTAAAGGAATCGTTTTCATCAGAATCCCAGCATGGATAGTGAAAAAATCCACTCCCTGCTCAGCTTGTTCAATCAAAGTTTCTTTAAAAATTTCCCAGTTTAATTGATGGATGTTTCCTTTCACTTTTTCCAAAGCTTCATAAATAGGCACGGTCCCCACAGGAACAGGACAATTCCTTATGATTGTTTCCCGGATTTTATGTATGTTTTTTCCGGTAGATAGATCCATGACTGTGTCCGCTCCCCATCGGATGGCCCAGATCATCTTTTCCACTTCTTCTTTCAGCCCCGAGGACACAGGGGAATTTCCGATATTGGCGTTGATTTTAACTAGAAACCTGCTTCCGATGATCATGGGTTCCAATTCCCTGTGACGGATATTGGCCGGAATAATCGCTCTGCCTGAAGCCACTTCATCCCTGATGAGATAAGGAGTGCACCCCTCCCTCAAGGCAACAAATTCCATCTCAGGCGTGATCATCCCTTTTTTGGCATAATGCATCTGTGTCACAGCTGAAGATACAGTGGATTTTTTTTGTCCTTCATTCAGGGATTCTTTCTTCCAGCCAGACCTGATTTTTGGCAATCCCTTTGAAATAGAAACCGAAATACGAGGGTCTGTATAAGGTCCCGATGTATCGTAGAGGTCCAGGCAGAAATCTTTTCTATTTTTGTCATTGAGGCTAATCCGTCTTACTCCAACCCGGATCTCCGGAAAAATGAAACCTTTTAAATATTTCTTTCCTGATCCAAAAAAAGAAAAGATTTTATCTTTTAAATAAGAACTCCCAGTTAATTTTTTATTTCTATTTTTTTTATTTTTCATGGACGAAAATTTATTTTAGTATCATTTTTAAAAAACATTTGCCCTAATTACGCATAACACAACCGATGCCGCAAACATTGCCATAAATAAAATCTTCTTAAAAGAAAATCTGTAAAGGAAACGGATATGGATGCAATTAAAATCGAATCTTTGAACCAGCTATTTCATCTAGTGGTGGAAAATGAGGCTTCTGATATGCATTTACAGGTTGGCTCTCCACCGGTTCTCCGGATCAGGGGTGAACCGGTATACATGATCAACTATGAAGTCCTTCTTCCCGACCTACTTCAAAAGATCATTTATGAAAGACTTTCGCCAAAACAAATTCAGCATTTTGAAGATGTAGGCGATTGTGATTTGGCTTTGGGGGTTCCTGGACTAGCCCGTTTCCGTTTGAACCTTCTACGTCAGAGGGGATCCATCGGATTGGTGGCAAGAGCGGTTCCCACCCAGATTAAGAATGTCCAGGAATTGCATCTTCCGGAGGCCATTTCTAAATTCTGCGAATACAAAGAAGGTCTGGTGATCATCGCCGGCGCAACCGGATGCGGAAAATCCACAACTTTGGCGTCACTCATTGAACAGATAAATCAAACTCGATCGTGCCATATTTTGACCATAGAAGATCCGATAGAATACTTATATCGAAATAAAAAAGCTTACATAAACCAGAGAGAAGTAGGCATTGATGTGGCTGATTTTCATGCGGCCTTAAGGACAGCGGTTCGTCAGGACCCTAACATCATATTGATCGGCGAGATGCGCGATCAGACAACAGTGGAATTTGGTCTAACGGCGGCAGAAACCGGTCATCTTGTATTCGCGACCCTTCACAGTTCCAATGTACCGCAAACTTTAACGCGTATCCTGGACCTTTTTCCTGCAGAAAAACACAGACAAATCCGTACCGGTTTATATTTCAACTTACGCGGCATTGCCTGCCAAAAACTAATTCCAGCTATTGATCCAAAAATATTTAGGGTTCCTTCGTGTGAGATCATGTTCAACAACGCAGCCGCAAAAAAGCTGATCAAGGATGAAGAAGATGGAAAACTCTATACTATTATTGAGAGCAGCGAAAAAGAAGGCATGCAGTCTTTCAATAAATCTTTGTTCAAATTGGTAAATCAGAACCTCATCACAAATGAAATGGCGCTGAGATATTCTCCTAATCCAGAAGAACTAAAAATGAACCTCCAAGGTATTTTCCTATCTAAAACAAGCCTCGTGGGATAGCCTAATGAAAACGCTTGACTAAGAAGCTATCCTTTGTTAAGCGAAAACAAAAATAAATCGAAATTAATAAAGGCGACGTAGCTCAGGCGGTAGAGCGAGGGAATCATAATCCCTGCGTCGGGGGTTCGAGTCCCTCCGTCGCTATTAACCGGATCAGGGCAATATGTTTCAATATGTTTTTACCAGTATGCTTCTCTATTTTTTTTGTGTTTTCCAGCCAATATTCTCTTTCGCTGATGAAAGTCCGTCTCCTTCTCCAGTCACGGCAGATCAGTGGTACGAACAAGGATTAAAATCAAAAACACAGGAAGAAAAAATACAATGCTTTTCCAAGGCCATTGAATTAAAACCGGAGTTTTCAGAAGCTTACAACAGCCGCGGAATCGTTAAAGAGGGAAAAAACGACCTTACCGGAGCTCTTGATGATTTCAATAAGGCTATCGAATTCAAAAAAGACGATGCCACTCTATATCATAACCGGGGTTTTGTACGATATGTCCTGAATGATCTTGCCGGAGCCATCAGTGACTACTCCGAAGCCATCCGGCTTAATCCAAAAAAAGCTTCCACTTATTATAACCGGGGATTTATCAAATACAACCAGGGCCTTTTCAATGAAGCCATAGAGGATTACAATAACGTCCTGGAAATCAACCCTGACGATGCTGTGACTCTCAATAACAGAGGAGTGGCTTATTTCGCAAAAAATGACCTTGACTTCGCCATGCGTGATATGACAAAAGCCATTGAAATCAATCCGCGTTACGCAGATGCATTCTACAATCGTGGAATAGCCAAATATCATCTAGCCGATTACGACGGAGCCGAACGGGATTTTGCCAAAGCTGACGAATTAAGGCAAGGCAGTCTCATCGCCTCCCCCAAATACAAAACCATTCAAACCCAAGAAGGAAAAAAGAACTCATGAGCCAATATTATGATCCGGCAGGTTTACCACCCATGCCTTCCATGCAGGATATTAAAAAAAATTTAAAATGGTTTGTTCTACTGATGCTGGCCGCTTTGCTTATCGGTTCTTTCAACAGCACTTTTTTCATCATTGAAACAGATGAAAAAGGGGTTATCCAGCGTTTCGGTAAATTGGCGCGTACCGTTGACCCAGGGTTTGGACTAAAGCTCCCATTGGGGATTGAAACTCTGACTAAAGTTAAGGTTACGGTGGTTCAAAAAGAAGAATTTGGATTTTCCTCCCAAGCCAATTTAAATACGAATTATTTTTCCCATTCACAGAACAGCCGCTGGTATGCCAATCAGACTTTCAACAAACAGGTTGGTTTTGATGAAGATTCCTACCTGGCTGAATCCCTCATGCTGACAGGAGATTTAAATTTTGCCGAAGTCACTTGGACCATCCAGTATAAAATAACGGACCCTGTTTCTTATCTTTTTAACGTGAAAGATGTGACCGAGACCATCCGGAATATGAGTGAATCCGTGGTACGGGAGGTGGTCGGGGACCGTTCCATTGATGAAGTCTTGACTTTTGGAAAAGAGGAAATTCAAAACATGGCGAAATCCGAACTTCAGAAAGTGCTTGATCAGTTCGGATGCGGTGTGACTATCACGCAGCTAGTTTTTCAGGATGTCAACCCTCCTGTTGAAGTGAAAAGCGCATTCGAAGAAGTCAATAAAGCCGAACAAGAGAAAAACAAAGCGATCAACGAAGCATGGGCCGACTATAACAAAATCATCCCCAAAGCCAAAGGCGAAGCTGAAAAAGTGATCAGCGAAGCTGAGGGTTACGCTATCAACCGAGTGAATCTGGCAAAAGGTGATGCGGAACGTTTTCTAGCCACACTCAAAGAATATCAAAATGCAAAGGATGTGACACGGAAAAGATTATACTTGGAAACCCTCACCCGAATTCTCCCAAAAATTAATAAAAAAATCATCGTTGATACCGATGTCAAAGGAATACTGCCTTTCCTTAATCTAAATGAAAAAGGCGGGAAAGGGGGAGATATCCGTGAATAAAATCAAAATCATTCTTCTAATATTGCTTCTCATCGGACTTGGAGTTCTTGCCGCATCAGTGTATACAATTGATGAACGGGAACAGGTAGTCATCACCCAATTCAGAAGACCCGTGAGAGTAATCAAAGAACCCGGAGTTCATTTTAAACTCCCTTTTATCCAGGAAATCAACCGTTTTGAGGACAGGATCATGCAATGGGACGGAGAATCAAGCCGCATTCCAACGGAAGATAAAAGGTACATCTGGATTGATACGACAGCCCGATGGAAAATTGCAGATCCCTTAAAATTCATGCAATCCTTTCCGACCGCCGGAGCCCAAACCAGACTGTCTGATATTTTAAAAGGAAAAACTCAGGAGGTCATTCCCAAACACAGGGTGATTGAAATTGTGCGAAGCTCCAATCGGATTGTTGATATCATCAAATCCACATTGGACTCAGAACTGTCCAAAGCCATGTCCGAGGCTGACAATCTCTCAAAATATGATGACCAGTCGAATCAAAAAGAAAGAAAAAATAAAATCGAAAAAATAAGAGAAGGCAGAGGCCGGGACTTCGTGAGAAATGAAATCTTCGAACGGGCCAAACCGATCATTGCTGAATATGGAATCGAACTGATTGATATCCGGATCAAACGGTTTAATTATGACCGGGATGTACGAAACGAAGTTTATAAAAGAATGCGTTCCGAACGAGAGCGGGCATCTTCTCTCTTTCGTTCCGAAGGCGAGGGACGCCGGGCACAGATTGAAGGATTAAAAATCCAGGAACTCCAGCGCATCCAATCAGAGGCTACTTGGAAAGGACAAACCATTAAAGGAAAAGCCGATGCCGAGGCCATGAAAATTTATGCGGATGCTTATTCCAAGGACCCGGATTATTATGCTTTTCTTCTTTCTCTGGAATCTTATAAGGAAACACTGGCTAACAATACGACGTTAATCCTTGCCACAGATAATGAATATTTGAAATACCTGAAACAACCCCGAGAGGAAAAAAATACTCCATAAAAATTCAATCCTCTTGAGTCATGCCTATTTTTCATAGAGCCGTTTTATTATGCTGTCTTTAGTCAGGGAGATCATCGCACTATTCATTGAACTTGCGCCTTTCCTGATGCTGGGTTTTTTCGTTTCAGGAGTGATGAATGAATTATTGCCTGAAGCAAGCGTCTTTAACCATCTGGGCGGTAAAAATAGATGGCCTGAAATCAAGGCATCACTTTTAGGTGTTCCTCTGCCTCTCTGTTCCTGTGCCATGATTCCAACTGCCGCCACATTAAAAAAATTAGGCGCCAATAACGCTTCCGTTGTTTCCTATATCACATCCACCCCCCAGACCGGACTGGATTCGTTTATCGTAACCTATCGCTTTTTAGGACCTGTGATGGCTTTTTTTAAGCCTGTTGCTGCCTTTTTAATGGGCGTGAGCGGAGGATACCTGGTTCGCTGCTTTGGAAAAAATCCGATTGAAATCCCGAATTCGATTTCTTCCCCCCCTCCCTTTTGTTGTCATGCCAGAAAAAAGAAAAGAAACCTCCTTCAGATAATAAAAGGAATTTTTCATTTTGGATTCATCACCTCCTTTGAAGACATCCGTCTCTGGCTGATCATAGGAATCATTATGGGAGGGCTAATTTCCTGGCTGATTCCGGATGATTTCTTTGTCCATTATTTAAAAAATGACTGGCTGTCCATGCTGCTCATGGTAGTGGCCGGCGCACCACTTTATATCTGCGTAACTGCATCCATACCTATTGCATGCGCCCTGATACTCAAAGGACTTTCCCCGGGTGCAGCTTTCGTCTTTTTGACTACCGGTGCGTCAACCAATCTGGCTTCTATTCTGATCCTTAATAAAATCATTGGGAAACAAAATACCTTCATTTATCTCTGTAATATCGTGATGGGATCCATCCTCATGGGATTATTGCTAAACAGCATCCATGCCATTTTCCCTATTCAGGTGTTCAACTGGTATCAGCACAGTCATGATTCCCGGTTTTCCGCTTTACAAGTGATGCTCAGCATTGCTTTTGGCACTTTGCTTGTCAGACCATATATGAAAAGATTGATCCATGCCGTCTGGTTGAATAAAAATAAACCTGACAGGCTAAAAATCAAAAATTGATACCCTCTATTAATAGGAAAGAATATTATGTTAAAGGGATGGCTTTACTTTCCCATTTTCTTTTTTTCTGGAATGATCACCTGCATCCTCAATTTTTTCTGGATTCTCCATCAAGAGCAGAGGTCATCGCCGGAAGAAAAGAAGCCTCCTCGTTTTGCTCCTAAAAATAAAAAGCGCATTCCGTCTTTTCTATCCCTCGCATTTTCAAATTCATATGAAGGCATCGAAACAGTGGCAGAAGGCGGAATGGGGATCGTATTGAGCGGCTGGGACAGGGAACGGATGAGAAAAGTGGCTATTAAAACCATTCTGCCTGAACTCATGGGAAATCAGGAAGCTGTTAAATTATTTCTTCATGAATGTCAGGTGATTCAGTCCTTCAACCATCCCAATATTGTCCGGATTTTTGAAGTAGGACAAAAAAATTTTCTTTACTATGTAATGGAGTATCTGGACGGCGAAACGGTGGAAGACATCATGAATCGCGAAAAATGTCTGCCAGTTGAATTAGCAGTGAAAATTGGAACCCAGGTTTCCCGGGCACTGAATTATCTTCATTCCACTGGTCTGGTTCATCGGGACATCAAACCATCGAATCTTTTCCTAATTCGAAATGATGTCGTGAAACTGATTGATTTCGGAGTAATCAAACTCCTTTCTTCCGGTGAAAAAGCTCCATCGTCTTCTTCTGCCGGTTCATTTTTGTATGCCTCTCCTGAACAAATCCAAAGTGAAGAAATCATGGGAAAAAGCGATGTCTATTCCTTGGGAATCTGCCTTTTCTACATGCTGACCGGAAAGTTGCCCTTTTCGGAAAATGATCCCATGGCAAGGATATTCGGTGAATATAAAAAAATACAGGAACTAAATCCTAATCTGTCAGCTCCTCTGGTGAATTTAATTGAATCATGTCTGAAGCCCGCACCAGTCAACCGAATTTCCGCCCATGAATTATGGATCCGTTTGAGGGCCATGACCGGATGAAAAAATCAGGACATTTTAAAACGCCGCTCAGGTTTCTTC
>JAFGBW010000221.1 GCA_016932965.1 Candidatus Auribacterota bacterium | reverse complement strand
TATCTGAACTTAAAATAAGAATATAAGAAAGTATATTGAAACGGGAAAGATGCCCCGGTGGTGTAAAATCAATGACTGATAAAAAGAAAAAAATACTGGTGATAGCCGGTGCCCGTCCGAATTTCATGAAAATCGCGCCCCTTCTGCGCGAATTCAGGAAATATAAAACCCGCTTCAGGGTAAATCTTGTTCACACAGGCCAGCATTACGATTCCAGGATGTCGGATGTTTTTTTTCGCGACCTCGGCATGTCCATGCCGGATATTTATCTGGGCGTTGGTTCAGGTTCCCAGGCGGTCCAGACAGCTAACCTGATGACTGCCTTTGAAAAGGTCCTTATAAAGGAAAGACCGGAGTGGATCGTTGTTGTGGGGGATGTCAATTCCACGCTGGCCTGTTCCCTGGTTGCTTCCAAATTAAATGTTAAAGTGGCTCATGTGGAGGCGGGCCTGCGCAGTTTTGACCGGACCATGCCTGAAGAAATCAACCGCGTTGTAACGGACAGCCTGTCTGATGCGCTGTTTGTCAGTGAACAGAGCGGGCTTGTTAACCTCAAAAAAGAGGGGGTTGCAAAGTCGAAAGTGTTTTTTACCGGCAATGTCATGATTGACACGCTGTTGTATCAGATGCCGAAGATAGAAAAATCCGATATATTATCAAATTTAAAAATAACACCCGGTGAATATGGAGTATTGACCCTTCACAGACCTGGCAATGTTGATGAAAAAAAATCCCTTATGGAGATTCATAAAATCATCAGGGCCATAACCTCCAGGATAACCCTTGTCTATGCCATGCATCCGCGCACAAAAAAAATGATCGGGGAGCACGGTTTAAACAGATTTTTTTCTGAAATAAAAAATCTCATCACTATTGAGCCTTTAGGGTATATTGATTTCATCAAACTGGTCAAACACTCCGCCTTTGTATTAACGGATTCCGGCGGGATTCAGGAGGAGACAACAGTCTTAAAGATACCCTGCCTCACCATGCGCGAAAACACGGAGCGGCCAGTCACGATCAAAGAGGGCACCAATATTTTAGTGGGAAGAGATCCGTCTAAGATCATTCGTGCCTTTGGCGGGATACTCAAGGGGAAGAACAAACGGGGAAAAACCCCCGGATTCTGGGACGGGCAGGCCGCTCGGAGAATTGTGAAAATCATGGCCGGATTTTAATACAGCATGCTTTTCATCTTTAAAGTAAAAGAATCATGGACCTAAAAAAAATCAGCCTGTTTTTATTGACCTTAGCCCTTCCCTTCTGTCTGGGGGTTTTATTTTTACAGGGATCGCAGCTCTTGACCCAGTATTCCTCCCATGTTTATCTGGTATCCTTCATGGCGATTGCCGGGCTCATTCTTTTTGGAATAGGCCTCATTCTTAAAAGCAGGGAATACTTTTTTTTCCTTTATATGGGTTATTTTCCTTTTTATTCCATCTATCAGGCGCGGTTGAATGCGACTATAGCTTTTGCTGTTTTGTTTATTTTCATTTACAGATCAAAGCTGCTGGATTTTTTTAAAAATAAAAAAAGCCATTTTCACCGGCCTTTTTATCTGCTGGTCCTGTCCCTTTTCATTTCATTGTTAAACAGCCAGTACCGTTTGGAAGCTTTTGCCCAAGCTATTCAATACTTGTCTTATATTATTGTACTGCTTTCTTTTTTTACAGAGATCGATTCCTTTAAAAAATTAAAGACTGCCTATCATATTCTGATGGCAATGGTTATATTAGGGGGAATGATGTCGGTCATACAAATATTCTTCGGGATAGAAACCAACCGGATTTTCACCTATAATCTTGGTTTTAATACCATTTCAAAATCAGGCTTTCTGAGATATCCCAGCATTTTTATCGATGCGCAGACAGCCGCTTTGTTTTTCAGTGTCACCGGCATCTTGCTGGGCGGCTATTTTTCTGTTGTTCAGAAAAACTTCAAATGGAATTTTTTTTTTATGGCCTGGGGGACCTTTTTTCTATTGCTGACCGGAACAAGAATCGCCTATGCGGGTTTTTTGCTCAGCCTTTTTATCTTTACTTTCAATAAAACACAAAAAGTTGTCTCTCTCATTGTTTTAGCATTAGTCTTCGCATTATTTGCCATCTGGAGTATCGGCATCAGCTTTCCTTTTATGAGCAGTATCGATACGGACCGGTTCACCATTTATAACCTGTTAAAAAGCGTTGAAACCAGATTGGAATTCTGGGGAAATGGACTGATCACGTTTCTGAATAATCCATTGGGTAGCGGTTTGGGAGCTTCCAATTTATATGCTGCAGCAGTAAAAAGCAACCTGACCGGACATGGAATCGGGTATTTGCAGGAAAATATAGCCCAATTTGAAAGCGCGTTTTTTGATATCTCATGTTCGCTAGGTTATATAGGCTTGGTGGGCATCCTGTGGCTCCTGGGATATTTTTTTTATTTGGGCAGACTTTTATATAAAAAGAGGGATGAAATTCCTCTGTTGGAATTCAGCAGATATCTGATGGGTGCCATGAGCTGTTTTATTATCTGCTGCCTGACAGCTCCTGTAAACAGGCAGGATTCTGTAAAATTTTTATTCATATTTTTGCTGGGATCTATGTTTTATCTTTACATCACTTATCTAAGTAAACAAATAAAAAGAATCCCCTTCCAGAGGCCGAAGTGTAATTATGAGCAGGCAGTTCGTTAAAGATTTTTTTCAGTATATTCCATCAGGTTTAGTGCCTGGAATTATATCTTTTATAAGCATACCGGTCATTACAAGAATTTTTTCCCCGGCAGAATACGGCATGTATTCGCTTGTTATGTCAGCGATCTATTGTTGTCTTGTTATTATAAACTGGCTCCCGGTTTCAATTACGAGATTTTATCCGCAATATGAGAATGATAACAGGCTTGATTGTTTTAAATGGAATATAATTTTTTCTGTTGCTGTTGAAATGCTTATCATTCTGCCGATATTATTTCTGTTATTAATAATCAATTTCAAAAATGAACATTTTGAGATTTTTCTTGCTGCAGGTTTTCTTTTTTTGGGATTTATCCTGTTTAATGTATTGCAGTATGTATTACGGTCATCAAATAACGTTAATGTCTATTCAAATTTTGCATCATTAAGAAGTGTTCTTAGTGTTTCGATCGGATTGGCGGCCATTTTTCTTTTTGACTATGGCATTCAAGCGCTTTTCTGGGGTGGGGTGATTGCATTCATTGTTATAATTCCCTGGCAATGGAAATATACTTTTAATAAAAACGTAAAATATTTTTCAAAGGTTGATTTCAATCTTTTAAAAGAACTGCTTAAGTATGGCCTCCCTGTGATTATAACCACCCTGTCATTATGGGTTTTGAGTTTTGCAGACAGATATATAATACAATTATTCAAAACTTCCAGAGAGGTAGGACTATACGCGGCAAATTATAATATTGTAGAATTCACAATGACTCAGGCAGTAACGATGTTTATGCTGGCTTGTGGTCCTCTGGCGATACGAGCATGGGAAAATGATGGAATTGAAGGAAGCAAAACTTTTCTTACAAACACTACAAGGTTTTTACTATTGTTTGGAATTCCCATGACCGGTGGTTTGTCTGTTTTATCCAGGCCAATATCTGCCCTTATTATCGGAAGTTCTTTTGAAAGCGGCCATTACATCATACCTTTTGTCGCCATGGGTTTATTGTTTTATGGGATTCAACATCAATATAACCTTGTTTTTCAATTTGTTAAAAAAACTTTTTACATAACATATTACGCAATGATTGCAGGCGGTATAAATATACTTTTAAATATTATTTTTATTCCAAAGTATAGTTATTTTGCAGCTGCTGTGATAACAACAATTTCATATTTTTTACTACTTATAATCATTGTAATAGCCTCACGAAAATACCTTAAATGGGATTTTCCGTTTCTTTCTTTTTTTAAGATTATTGCAGCAACTGTAATTATGATGGTTTTTGTTGCTATATCCATTAAATATATTCAAGCCCCTTTGGTTATAACGGTTTCAATCAGTATACTTTTGGGAATAATAGTTTATATTATTTCGATAATACTTCTGAATGAAATAAAGGACAGGGAAAAAGAATTTATAATATCCAAATTAAAAATAAGGCGATTCAATGTCCAATAGCAATAAGACGTTAAGATTATTTTTTTATACTGAGGATGTTGTCTCTGGTATTTTTGAATCACAGGTGCTGCAATATCTGCAATTTTTGAAATCAAGTGGCTGTGAAGTAACCCTTATCTGTTTCGGTTCATTAAAGTTTTTTTTAAAAGACAGGAAGTCCACACTTAATAAACTGAAAAAAGTTACCCTTTGCAGACTGCATTTTATTTTTTTGCCTGCATTCAGTCCTTTTAAAATTCCTGGTAAATGCCTGTGGTCATTCTATGCGTGTTTTTTTGTCTGTTATTCTCTTTTTTTTAAAAAACGCCTTATCATCCAGGCCAGGGGCATCTGGAGTACTGTCATTGGATATAAGATCAAACATTATATAAGGAACACCCGGCTGATATTTGATATGCGGGGGGATGAAGTTTCGGAATACAAATACAATCCCTGTATTCCCGAAAATGAAACAAAAAAACATAGGGCCGAAGCCATTGAAAAATATCAGAAAGAATGCTTAATCAGATCCGATATTTGTCTGTTTGTCTCCCAGGCAATGAAAAAAATGGCCCTTGCCAGGGCGGCCGCCACTCTACCGGAAAACTACGTGATCCCAAGCACGGGCTTATCCCGATATTATTACTATGATGAAGATGTAAGGGGCAGAAGACGCCGAGAATTACGCCTGGAAAACAAGTTTGTTGTGGGCTATTCCGGTTCTGTCGTTTCCTGGCAAAGGATGGATAAGGTGCTCGAGGTGTTTGATATTGTCAGATCCATCCGGCGTGATGCCGCACTTCTGGTTTTCACCAAAGAGGTTTTAGAATTTAAAACCCAATATTTGAGATCAGTCACTGACGATTCAATTATGGTCCGGACTGCCGGCGATGATGATCTGGGAGAATACCTTCAGTGTTTTGATATGGGCGTTCTCCTCCGGGATCGTCTGGTTCTGAACCAGGTCGCCTCCCCGACAAAATTTGCAGAGTATTTATTATGCGGGGTGCCTTCCCTTGTGTCCGGCGGTATCGGTGATCTGGAGGATATTGTGAACAAACAGGAGGTTGGAATCTGCATCCAGGACCTGAATAACCACAATGCACTTGTGGATGGCGTAAAACAATTTGTAAATAAACAGTTTAACAGGGAATCAATCGCACAATATGGTAAATCCGCATGGGCAAGAGAATCCTATCTGGATGTTTATAAAGAAATATTTGAGATGAATTGAGACACATGAAAAAAATATTGCTGGTGATTCCTAGCATAGAAGGCGGCGGAGCCGAGCGGGTGATGCTTCACCTGATTGATTATTTAAATGCAAAAGGATACCCGATCAGGCTTGTATTATTTAATGATGTTGTTCATTACCCTGAGTCTTTACCCGTCAATATTGAAATCAGGAACCTTGGAAAAAAAAGCCGGTTTTCTTTTCTTAAATTGATCCGGGGTGTTGCAAGGGAAATCAGGGAGTATGAACCACAGGTTGTTTTATCGTCACTGTATTATGCCAATATTGTTTCAACTCTAGCTTCAATTTTTACAAAAAAAAAATTCAAGCTATTGTTATGGGAACATAATAATCCGAAAAGTTATCTCACTGCAGAAAAATATTCTTTTATAAAAATTCAGTTGATGAAGTTTACTTATAAAAAGGCGGATGTGGTTATAACAGTATCAAAAGTGATAAAAAAAATCATGGAAGATAATTTCAACATTCCATTCTGTCGTGCCAAAGCAATATATAATCCCATTCCAATTGAAATTATCAGGGAACGTTCCTATGAAAAGGTTGAGCATGGATTCTTAAATGACCCCCAAAATACTGTTTTAATTGCAGTTGGGCGATTTAATGCCCAGAAAAGATATGACCGTCTGCTCGGTGCCTTTAAACTGGCTCATGCCGTAAATAATTCAATGAGGCTTCTCATCCTGGGGCAGGGTTCACTGGAAAAAGATTTAAAGCAGCTTTCTGTAAATTTGGGACTAATTGATTTGGTAGATTTTATCGGTTTTAAAAACAATCCCTATGCCTGGATGAAACAGGCTGATATTTTTGTATTAACTTCAGATTATGAGGGGTTTCCCATGGTTTTGCTTGAAGCAATGGCTTGCGGAATCCCAATAGTTTCGGTTGATTGCCCGACAGGCCCTGATGAATTGATTTTGTCCGGGGAAAACGGACTTCTGGTAAAAATGACCGCAGAGGCTATCGCTTCAGGGATCTGCGCTTTAGCCGGCGATAAAGACATGCGGGAACGCTTTGTTTCAAATGGTCTTTCAACCATTGAGCATTTCACCTATGATAAGATATTTCCTGAGTTTGAAAAATTATTCAGCGGGACGGAAGGATCAGAGGAGAAATGAAAAATACAATCATTAACTTAGTATTCTCAATCTTAACATTTGCCGTATTGCTGACAGGAATAGAAATTGTATTACGCTGCACCCATTTATTTAACGCAAGGATGGCCGTTGCAATGCCGGATCCCCTTCTGGGTTGGAGATTTATTCCCAACGGCAAATACTGGAATAACAGTGAAAACGATCACCCGGTTTCAGGGACATACAACCGTTTCGGCTGGCGGGACAGGGAATGGTCCGTCGAAAAACCGAAAGACACTTATAGAATCGCTGTCTTAGGCGACAGTTTTGTTGAAGCAGCTCAGGTGGAAATGGAAAAAAATTTTCTCCGTCTCACGGAAGATATATTAAACAAAAAACTCAAAAATAAAGTTGAGCTGATGAATTTTGGACGTTCCGGGGCAACCCAGTCAGAAGAATATATTGTATTACAAAAGGATGTTCCGCAATTCCATCCCGATATGGTCATCCTTTTTTTTGCCCCGGTGAATGATATTGAGGATATCAGTATAGAAACAGCCCCGGACAAGTTGCGACCTTTTTACAATCTGATGAACGGACATTTGATTTTAAATACGGATTTTGTTCATACGAGAGACTATAAAATTAAATCTTTTATCAATTGGTTTAAATCTCATTCCATCCTGATTTCATTTTTGTGTGAAAGGTATAATCACTATGCTCAGGTAAAAAATATGATCAAAGCCAGGCAAAATTCTCCGGGAAAACTGGAACCTTATTTCAGCTTATGTACAGAAAACCCTGATCCCAGATATGTGGAAAACTACAGGCTGAATAAGGAATTGATCAAAGCTATTGCCGCCTATTGCAAAAAGAATGAGATGAAATTCATGCTGGCCGTCATAGACATTAATTCCTATCTTTTCGAAAATGAAAGAAAATATAAATCTATTGATTCGTCTTTTAATTCATTTTTCTTTGAAGACGATTTAAAGCATTTTTCCGAATCAATGAAGGTTGATTATTTAGGATTACAACGAATTTTTCAGAAATCTTATGAAAGCAATCATGTTCCGCTGCATTGGGGTCATTGGAATTATGAAGGTCATAAGGTTGTATCTGATGCGCTTGTAAATAAATTGAAAGCATTACATGAAGAATATTGGCCTGATAAATAATTTTTACAAAATAGCTGGAGCTGTTTTTTTATTGCTTGCAAAAGTGAAATATATGCTTCAAGGCTATAAAACTCCTAGAATATTTACCATGGATGATTATGAGCGATGCGCTGCTTATGATATAAGTGTCGTAGATGGATGGATAAAATATCTTAATAAGTACACATCACAAAGCAGCGATATAAGGGATAAGGAAGTCCTGGAGCTCGGGCCCGGAGCAGATTTGGGAATTGGTCTATATTTGCTTTCCAAGGGAGTTAAAAAATACAACGCTATAGATGTCAATGGCCTTGCAGCAGATACACCTATACAATTTTATGAACATTTATTGAAGAAACTCGGTCAAAAACAGCTTTCTGCTGATTTAAAATGTTTGAAACAATTATTATCTGATTTTAATCGGCTCAACTATGTTTGTCGTCAGGATTTCAGCTTAACCTCTTCATTTCTGGAAAATTCGATAGATATTATATTCAGTCAGGCGGCATTGGAACATTTTGACGATATAGAAAACACTATAAAACAGCTGAGCATTGTCTCAAAACCCGGGGCGATATTGACAGCATTGATAGATTTAAAGACTCATTCAAGATGGATCCGAGACAAAGATCCCAATAATATTTACAGATATTCCCCTGCGTTTTATCGCTTATTTCGTTTCCGGGGCATTCCCAATCGGTTGCGGCCGTACCATTATGAAGATATTTTTATAAAATATGGATGGGGGAACATACAGATATTTCCTATAGACACTCTTTCAGAAGATGAATATAAAAAAATGCGGCCTTTTTTATTCAGGGATTTTTATGATGATAAAAATCAGATGCAATATCTCAGTATCATTCTTTGTGCGACAAACCAAAAATAAGTTATATTTATTATGTTCAAAGAGATCATAAAGAAAATATTACCGAATTTTATTAAGACCAGAATTAAAAATTTTCTGGATAAAAAAAGACGAACAAAACGTAAAAATGAACGAATTATCATTGAATCAACTGAATTCGCAGGATTCTTAAATAAGTTTGAGCTAAAGGGCGATTTTGATGTAATTTTTCATAGTTCTACTAGTCATTTTCCCAAAATCAAGGGGGGTGTAAAAGAAATTTTTGACTGTTTGCAGAGTTGGGTCAAATCAGGAAATATTTTAGTTCCAACCTTTCCTTTCACCGGCAGAGTTAAGGAATATTTAACCCTAAACAACAATTTCAATGTCATTGAAACGCCTTCCCAAATGGGGGCGTTTACAGAATATTTCCGTAAACTGGAAAAGGTTATAAGAAGTGAACATCCTACACATCCTGTTTCTGTTTTAGGTCCTTTGGCTGCTTACTATACAGAAGACCATATCAAAGGCAGCACTCCTTTTGGTAATAGGTCACCATTTTATAAATTAGCACAAAACAAGGGGTATATTTTATTGATGGGAGTGGATTTAAACTCTGTCACAGGTTTTCATGTTCATGAGGATATGCTTGGATCCCTTTTGCCATATAGTGTTTATGAAAAGAATTTAATGGGTGTTTCAATTATAAAAAAAGATGGCTCAAAAATAAAAATACAAACTCCGGTACATGATGTGGAAATGAGTAAAAAAAGGGATTGTGAAAGGTTACGCGATGCTCTTGTTCAAAACAATGCAATGAAAATTGTTAAGGTTTATAATTCTTCACTATCCCTAATTGATGCTCATTTATTTAATCGTGTGCTTATTAAAGAATTGCTTAATGGCAATTCAATTTATGGAAAAGTATTGATCAGCGATATTATCAAAGAGAAAATCAATAATTATTTGCAGGAAAATCTTAATGCTTAATTTGATTTGTACTGCTGATTACGAATTATTTTTTTCCAAAAATAATAATCCGGAAGAAATTCTTATTCAGCCAACTGACCGACTATTAAAAATATTTTCAAAATATCAACAGCCAATAACTCTATTCGCTGATGTATGCTGTATTCTTCGGCTAAAAGAACTTGGAGATGATTTTGCTTTTAAGATGGAGGAACAGCTGATATCAGCTGTCAGGTGCGGCCATGATGTACAATTGCATGTCCACCCCCATTGGCTATTTGCCGATTTTAATAATGGGGAATGGAGTTTTGATAAGAAATATTATAAAATACAGAATCTCGGATTTGACAGGTCTGAAACTGATATCCGTAAATCCGGTTATGCTTTGCTTAAAAATGCAAAAAAGTATCTGGAAAATCTTTTAACTTCTGTCAATCCAGACTATAAGTGTATCGCATTCAGAGCAGGTGGTTGGTGTATCCAGCCGGAATTGGAATATACGGCGGCCTTATCGGAACTAGGCATTACCATTGATTCGTCTGTAATCTATGGCGGTAAGTCCATGGAAGAAATGAATTCCCATGATTTCACTGATGTTCCCAAAGGGAATTATTTTTTTAAGGATAATATTCATATTAAAATAAATCAGTCACAAGGGGCGCTTTATGAAGTTCCTGTCATTGGGCTGACTTTTCCATGGAACTTAGTAAAGTTTCTTCATATAAGAATGCTGACTCCAAAAAAAAATCATATTTTTGTTAAAAATATGGGAAATTTTGTTGTAGGAAAAAACAAAAAGCCATTAATTAATAAAATTATATCCAGATATTTCAGCCCTTTATCCTTAACTTTTGATGCCCAGATATATGAAGATAATCTTCACATATTGAATCGGTATATAAATAAAAATAGTTGGTCTTCAGCCGCACTTATATCGCATCCCAAAATATTTTGTGATGGCGTATATCAAGAGATAGATACATTTGTTAAAACTGTGGTTGATACATATAAAAATACTATCCGATTGTCGCTTTTCAATGCAGCAATAGTCAGGTAAAGGAATCAATTTGAAAATCATTTTAATAAATAAATTTCTTTACCCCAAGGGGGGGGATGCCATTTGCGCTCTAACTACAGGTCAATTATTGCGTGATAAAGGTCATGAGGTCCATTTCTGGGGTATGAATCACCCCAAAAATCCTGAATATCCTTATAAAGAATTATTTATCGACCGTCTTGATCTGGATAGCAGACACAGTGTAAAGAAACAATTTTCGATTGCGGGCAAACTCCTGTACTCCATGGAGGCAAAACGTAAGATTGAAAAATTTATTCATATTGTCGGAAAGCCTGATATGGTCCATCTGCATAATTTTGCCCACCAGATTTCGCCTTCCATACTGGATGTTTTCAAAAAATTCAACATTCCCTGTGTCATGACCATGCATGACTATAAGATTGTTTGCGCTTCCTATCTTCTTCTGTCACACGGAAGGATTTGCACCCGCTGTTCCGGGGGAAATTATTATCAGTGCCTCCTGCAGAGTTGTGTTAAAAATTCCAGGATAAAGAGTATGCTCAATACAATAGAAATGTATTTGCATCATAAAGTATTGCGTAATTATGATTACATTCATACGTTCATTTCGTCCAGCCGGTTTTTACTGAACACTGTTGAGACAATGGGCTTTAAAAAGCGGATTGTGCATATCCCGAATTTTATTGATCTCTCCCGGGTGACCCCCTGTTATGATGCCAAGGAAAATTCCATTTGTTACGTGGGAAGGCTTTCTTATGAAAAGGGGGTTGAAACTCTGATTAAGACATTTAAATGTATGGAAGAAGAGAAGAAGGCACAAAGGCACAGAGGCACAGAGGCACAAAGTGAGAAGAACGAAAAAGAGTTCCAGGATTTGAAACTCAAGATAATTGGTACGGGGCCTATGGAGGCAGCACTGAAGGCTCAGATTGCAGGATGCCAAAATATCAGCTTTCTGGGCTATAAAACCGGAGATGATTTAAAAAATGAAATCAGGAATTCTATGTTCTGTGTCATCCCTTCCGAATGGTATGAGAACAATCCCCTTTCTGTACTTGAAGCTTTTGCATTGGGAAAGCCTGTGATCGGGGCAGGAATCGGCGGCATTCCGGAATTAGTAAAAGACAATGTGACCGGACTGACCTTTGAATCCGGTAACGCAGAAGATTTGCAGGAGAAAATAACAACATTGGTAAAAAATCCGGAGAAAATAAGGCAGATGGGACAAAACTCCCGGAAATACATAGAGGAAGAATTTAATTCAGAGATATATTATCAGAAGCTGATGAAAGTGTATCAGGCAGGACTCGACAGAATTTAAGGTGATTATAAAAATATTATTATTTTTATTCATTATTTTTTCAACATACAGCCGGGTTTTTGCTCAAAACATCATCACTGTCTATTGCGGCAAAACGCTTGCCACAGTCAATCCGAATATCTTCGGCAATAATCTTCTTGGATATGATCCGTCAACTTATGAAGACTGGACAGAAGAATTCTACGGTTATTCAGATTATGGGGCAGGCATCTGGGACCCTGTGTCAGCCAGGCCAAATGCTGATGTTATTGATTTGATGAAAAAAGCGGGGTTCAGGGTGTTGAGATTTCCGGGCGGTTGCGGCTCCCATACCTATGACTGGAAAGAAACAGTCGGTAAAAATCGCAAAAACTTCCTCTTTGGACTGGATGAATTTCTGCAGGTCTGCAAAGAAATCGGAGCTGAGCCCGTCATTACTTTAAGTTATTTTACAGGCACTGAACAGGATGCTGCTGACATGGTGGAGTATTTGAACTCACCAGATGACGGCAACCATATTTGGGCGGCTAAACGCGCACAAAACGGACACAGGGAACCTTATCATGTAAAATATTTTGAAGTGGGAAATGAAGTCTATCATGGCAATCACCGCTCTATCCCTGAAATAAAACCTGAGGAATATGCCGGACGTTATTTAAAATATTATTCCGTTTTAAAAAAGACAGATCCGTCTGTCCGCGTGGGAATAGTATTGCTGGATCCCGAATGGAATAACCCTGTTGCAGCTCTCATTATAAACAAAGTGGATTTCGGCATCATTCATACCTATCCAACACCTGCCTGGGGAAAAAAGCTTGAAACTTTTTCTGCAGAGGAAATCTTTGAAGTATCTCTGGCTGTCCCTTTGATCAGAGATCATTATGTTTTCAAAGAGGTTTCAGCATTATTAAGACGTTCATCCGGAAAGACAGTTCCTTTGGCCATCACTGAATTCAACGGCGGGTATGTGCAGGAAAAGCCTGTGCCTTACAGATTCAGTCTTGGATGCGCTTTAGTAAATGCTGAGTTAATCCGTGTTTTCATGATGCCGGAAAATCATATCTTGATGGCTAACTATTGGCAGTTATGCAACAGTTACTGGGGCATGATTGCCAATGGTTTTAGAGACAATCCTGCTGATTTATATAATCCATATTATAAGCGACCGAATTATTATGTGTTTGAAATGTATCATGAGCATTGGGGGGATGAACTTCTTGATGCCCATGTTAGTTCAAGCAGTTATGACATCTCAGAATATGAATGGTTCAGATATTATCTACACAACAATAAACCCGGCAATGTGATCGGAGAGAACCTTTTATTCAAGAGATGGAAAATCCATAAGGTCTTCCGGGTGAAGGCAAGGGTGGAAAAAGGCACAGAGGGGAAAGCAGGGAAGGAAGGAAATATTTTAAAAATAGTTTTTAAAAAGCCGTGGAAAAGGAATTATTACCATTGCTATATGACAGCAAAGGTTGCACCCAATACCTTTTACAGGCTGTCAGGGTATATCAAAACTGAAAATTATATTTCTGATCATGGAATTTGCCTTGAAATTCAGGATAGCCGCGGATGGGATGCTGTCCATTCAGCTGCAAGCACCAGGGCTTTGTCAGGGGATAATGACTGGACTTATGTGGAAACACTTTATCTAACCTTGCCGGATGCCGGGGCAGTCAAAGTCTTTGCAAGGAATATCGGAAAAGTGAAAAAAATTCAGGGTGTTGCCTGTTTCAAGGATGTTAAGCTGGAAAAATTCATCCCTGTCACCGACGGGAAAATCCCGTACCTTTCAGTCAATGCCAGTAGATCGAAAGACGGGAAAAAAGTCTATCTCATGGTGATCAATAAGAATCTGAATGAACCCATGCAGACAACGATTCAGTTGAAGGATTTTAATCCTGCAGCAACCGCCGATGTGTGGACGCTGAACGGCCCGGATGTGATTTCTACGAATGAACAAAACCACGATAATGTGAAAGTCATTCATAAAACGGTGCAGATCCCCGGAGCCAATTTCAGTTATACCTTTGAGCCGCATTCCCTGACGGCGTTGGAAATACGGGGGAAAGGTAAATAAGGGACATAGCAGCAAAGGCACATAGGGGAGGAGGAAGATGCATTCCCTTTTTCCTCTCAGTGGCGAATCTTTACATGTAATTTTTAAAATGGGTTCTGTCCTTATATCCCATAAGTAAACCCGGGACACTGATATCTTCATCTATTTCGTCCCAATGAATACCAGTTCCTCCACCACTAAGTTCAAATTTTTTTCTTTGTGCTGGTGTAGCGTTTAATAGTCTTGGAAAATAGGATAAAGGAACTGCTAACTGTCGTCCATCTGCCAAAAAGACCCACATATTATCCTTATCAAAGGAAATTTTTAATGCACAGGCTTCAATTGTTAAAGTATTCATTCCATTTTCTCCTGATTAAATCTGCTTCTTCTCTTATTTTATTCTCAAATTCATTCAATTCATGACTATTAAAACCAAAATTGGAAACAAGACAAATCTCCGGATCAATCTGGAATTTTGCCCTACAGACTCCTTTTTGAACATGAATATGAATGGGTTCTAAAGGATCCCCTTCATTTGAAAAAAAGTGAAACCTATATCCTTTCCATTTAAAAATTTTAGGCATGTCTGATTATAGCAAACTATTTTTTGAAAAAAAATAGTTTATTACACAGATTTAGTTCTATTCTTCTTTTTCAGATTCAGACATTTTGCCCGTAAAATGGACATAGAGCCTGTCCTGATGGTGTTCGGGACAGGCTATAATGTATCGAGGTTTGCTTTGATCACCAGTTGTTTAAGTGCAATCAAATAGATAGCCTGACCCTGGTCTACCACGATATCTGGAATTTGTCCCGCAGGACAAATTCCGAAGCCATTTGGCATGCAAAACGACCGCAGGCTATGTCCCATCCCGGAAAAATCATTGTTTTTGGAAATATTCCATCCACCACGGAAGTCTAAATTATAAAAATTGAGGTAAATGGGACAGAGCCTGCTTATGCATTTTCAACATTAAAAAGTGATATTGCATAAGTATTGTTTTTGGTCTTCAATGGAAAGGTTGATGTATTAAGATCTGCCTTTTAGTAATAAATTGAGCGGTTAGTCATTTTTTCTGTAAATTATTTGTTAAGAGATTTACCAATGAACAAAAATATAAATTGTAAGTGTTCTGCAGATGCAGACAAAATTCAAAATCAGATCTATCAGCACATGACTTATGCCGAAAAATGGGACGAGGTGCTTAAATTGCGCGAGACAGCCTGGATGATGAAATCCGCGGCAGTGCGTGAGGCGCATCCGGATTGGTCAGATGCCCAGGTTGAACGTGCGGTAAGGGATATTTTTCTTTATGCAGCAAGCTGAATTGATAGGTGTTTTTGTCCTCCCAATGGAAAAAGGGGGGATAGAGTATATGATCACAGGTTCCGTTGCCGCCATTTTTTACGGCCACCCGAGATTGACCCATGATATAGACCTTGTTCTTCATTTGACGAGAGGAGAGTCTTGATCGTCTGATCACACTTTTTCCGTCTGAAAATTTTTATATACCGCCAAAAGAAGTCATCCGCCGTGAAATGAACCGGAGCCTGGTTGCCCGTTTTAATATCATTCAGCCGCATTCGGGTTTGAAAGCAGATTGCTATCTTCATACTGGAAATCCTCTTCATGTCTGGGCCATGGCAAACCGGAAAAGAATAACCTTAAAAGACAATCTGAAAATTTGGATCGTACCCCCTGAATATGTTATTGTACGTAAATTGTTGTATTTCCAGGAAGGGCACAGCCAGAAACATATTCAGGATATTCAGGGCATGCTTTTATGCTCTTCCGACCAGATTAATAAACAGGTGTTAAAATCCCTTTTAACAGAACATCATCTGATATCTTTTGGGACAGACCTGAATTTGCACCACTGCCTCTTTGATTCATTTTTCGAAAGAAAATTCCGGCTTTGAGAAGGGGGTATAATACGTTAACACTTTTTCCATTCGTACTTTCCTTTGAGCTTATGCTGTATCACCCACTTCACGGGCATCCATAACTTGTCCCGCATGGCAGGGGCCGCGCTCCCGATCATCCAGCAGTTTCTTCCGCAGTTTTTAACCGCCTCCCGGACTATTTTTGCCTTTTCTGAGTTCCAGATTTCATCCCAGGTTTGGGTATTTAAATTACCCATGCTAATTTTTTCAATCATGCCGTTGCAGGGCAGAACATCCCCGTAAGGATCCAGAAAAAATCCGTTCCTGCCCATGTCGCAGGGTAAAAGCCTTTGATTCTTATGTATATAATTGATCAGCCCGTGGTTAAAATAGGCCCTGAACCATTTTTTTACAGAGCGGCTTTTCAATAAATTGTTGATCAGTAATTCAAACACCCTGGTCAGTTTTTCCGGGTCCTGGATGTCATTGTCCGTTTTCCTGAAATAAAAGGAATTATGCAAAGTGGCAGTGGCAAATTCCATGTCCAGATGGTTGGAAAGATAATACAAGGGAAGTAAATCATGGGCGTTCATGTCCTGTACGGTCATTCCGAATCCGATATCCTTTATTCCCATGTCCGACAGGGACAAAAGGGTTCTCAGACCGTTGTCAAACCCGTCTTTTATCCCTCGGATCGTGTCATTGGATTTAGAAAGCCCCTCAATGCTGATGCGGATCCCCAAATCCGGATAGGTTTTAAAAAGATCAATGATCCTCTCTGAAAAAAAACCGTTGGTGCTGATGACGATCCGTTTTGTTTTTTTGCGGATGATGGAAATGATGTCCCCGAGATCCTTCCGGATAAAAGGCTCACCGCCGGTAATATTGGTAAATGTCATTAGCGGCAGTTTTTCAATCGTCTTTAAGGATATTTCCTCATCAGGCTTTGTCGGAAATTGAAAACAGTCACACATGTTGCATCGCGCATTGCAGCGGTAGGTGACTATGATTGAACCGTATAATGTTTTGCTCATTTTACTCTCATTTATCCTATTTGTTTCTTACAGATGTTCAGTAATTTTTTCTTTTTATTCCTTCTTCCCTCTCTTAGTGCCTCTGTGTCTTCTTTATTTCAACTGTTCATAAACATTTAACAGCTTGTCAGCCTGGACTTCCCAGTTAAAATTTTTTTCAACATAATCCCTTCCGGACATTGAATAATTTATCATTTTTCCTTCAGATGCTTCCAGCATCAGATTTTTAAGCTGTTTTACATGGTTTAAAGGAAAAAAATTTACCGTTTCAAATTCAATTTCACGGTGGGCTGGAATATCACTCACGATGCAGGGCAGCCCGTAATTTAAAGCCTCCAGCAATACCAGAGGAAGCCCCTCATGCGAGGAAGGAAGAACAGCCGCGCCGGCATTGGAATATATTTCCTGAAGCTCTTCCCCCTTGATATATCCCGTTAATATCACATTGGGCATT
>JAFGBW010000220.1 GCA_016932965.1 Candidatus Auribacterota bacterium | reverse complement strand
TGGTGAAAAAATAATTATTATATTAAAACAAACCGCGATGAAGAGGTTCACTTTTTAAAGCTGCCGGCTCTGCCGGTAGTATATTTATTATAGGAGGCTTTGAGCCGATAACCATTTCAAGCCTTCAAACTTTGGTGGATCTGACACTGACTGCTTATGCTGAAGAAGGGACTCCGCTGGATCTTTCGCCGGTTGAAGGCCTTGTTTCAGTCCAGGGGGTTTTTTCCAGCATCAAATCCAGATAGGTTTTTTTGATGATTCTGTCTTGAGAAATACCCAATGTTCTGAGGAGTTCCAGTATGGTATCTCTGTCTCCGGCATTGGCCGGTTCAGGAGTAGTGATTTCGATGAAATCCCCGAGTGTTTCCACATGGTCCAGATGGATGATCAGCTCGTTGAGTTTGTATGTTGTTCTGGTTTTACGGATTTTCGCAACCGGCTTATAATCAAGATGGACAAAAGGAAGCAAATCTCTTTCAAAGGGCAGATTCAGCCTGGTCCGGTATTGTAATTCGGAAGGAATAAGCGGCCCTTTATAAGTCAAACTCATTTCCTGATCTTCCTCCCGGATCATCAGTGTTTCCCCGTTTTGTGCCAGATCCGTATCAATAGGGACATAGTAGGTGTCGATGTGTTGTGTTTCAGCGAGTTGCCGGGCCCCCAACTCAGTCAATCTGCCTGCAGGAAGATTGACTGAGTTGATCTTGGCCTGCACTTCCGTGTATGGCAATAAGGCGGACTCTACTTCAGGGTTGTATTCATTATGGACAATCACATCCGCATTTTTTCGGGTGGGTTCAATGTATTCTTTTTCAGAAGGGATGACCTGGGTCAATAATTGTCTGATTTCATGACGGAAAGTGTGCCCGGTTCTTCCTATGATCACTTCCTTATACATTCTTCTGAGCAGTTGCCCGATTTTTCCTATATCAATAAAAAGACAGTAATCACCCTGTTCGGCGAGTTGATCATCCAGTCCGAACATGCCTTCTATGATGAGGACATCCGCAGGAGGAAGATCTGTGTACCCCTGTCTTTCTTTGGTTAGAAAAGAGTAAACGGGTATCCGGGCCGTCTGCCTGTTTCTCAACTGCCGGATGTTTTCCACAAGAAGCCCCAAATCAAAGACCTGAGGGATGTCAAAACTGTCATACCCATGTTCTCTCATGTAGGTGCGGCCCAGGTAATACATGTCCATTTCAAGAACATTGCAGGAAAAATGTTTTGCCAGAACCTGGGCTATTTGAGTTGTTTTCCCGGAGCAGGATTTTCCGCCGATCAGGATAATAAAAGGTTCATCGGATTCTTCTTTTTTTTTTCTGATGGCTGCTTCTATGTCTGAAATGGCCACTTGCATGATTCCTTCCGTGAGTTTCCCTTCTTTTTGCTTCTTGGCGGACGGCGGGGACGCCTTATCCAGAATGGAAGCCGGGGAAAGAGCCTGGGAATGATGCGCTGCATTTGAAAAAGTGTCAGGTAGAGGCACTGCCCCTATCATGGTCGTAACAAATGCCAGAAGAGCAGTTACCATAATGGCTTTATTACAAATAAGGATGATTCCTTTGTTTTTCATTCTCCATATCTCTAAAAACCCTAAAAGCGGGGTATCGGGTGTTCAAATTTTTTGATTTCTGAGGTTGTTACGTTCTGTTGAATGAATCCTGAAAAATTTGTTTTTTCCTGATCAGGAAAAAAGAAGAAAATACAGGATATATTATCCACGCCTTTTTGCGTTTTTTGATCCCGTCTTCGCATCTGTCTTATTCCTATGAAGAGGCCCGGACAAGAGAATGCTCAGTCAGCATCGTTCCGCCGGTTATTTGTTCCAGGATGAATCTTCTTTTAGCTGAACTCATCGGGTGAGGATTGCCTTCGCTTTCTGCAAAAATCGTTTCGCATCTTTGCCTTACCAGATCCCGGAATGCAGTGATCTTTTTTCTGACCAGTTTCATCGCAGCCGCGTCATCATGAACGCCCTGCGCGATGGTATGACGCAGGGCCGTATATGAGTTATCATTTTTGAAACACGTTGATAAAAATATATCGATGGCGCTGAGTCCGCGGCCGTAAGCAGAATGCATCATGTGTGCTATATCGCTATATGCCATTAGGGCTCTTGTTGAATCCCTTGTCATCAGCGGAGACCGTTCTTTAACAGCCAGAGAATCTTTTGCTCTTTTTAATATGGTTGATAACAGCATATCCATATCCAATGAGTAAATTAAGACTTTTCCTAGAATTTCTGTTAATCGCTCAGGATTGATCTGTGCTCTATTGACTGTCGCCATTCCAGGGTGCTTAAACAGGTTCAGGTCTATCAGCGAACCGATGACTTGAGCGGCAATTTCCCTGTCTTTTTTTGTTATATAGTCGTCTGAGTAGGGACGATGCAGGGCCAGTGACGTGGCATGCTGGAAACCTATATAAGGCATGGAATGACCGGTATCATCGATTCTTAACCGGGAGGATGGATTTTTTGACGGGGATTTAGCTATTGTAAAACTCATTCCATTGCTTTGAGAATAAATTTTATCCAGTCCTTCAAAGAATTGATCAAAACCATCAACTTCTGTCAGCCCTAACAATTGATCGAATAAATCAGAAAGGATATGTCTTTCAGTGCCGGCCGGCCCGCGCTCTTTCCATTGAGCCGCTTGTTCATATCGTTTATGCCAGTTGGTCACTCTGACATTGGTAGCAAGCCGGGGATTTTGTGCGGTTTGATAATAACCCAGCCAGGTTTTTATTTTCTCAATCGTCTCCGGTTCATGCGGACTGCCATTTCCATCGTAATTTATCTCATGCTCCTTTTTATCGGATATCCACCGGGTTAGCCTTTCCCTGAAAACAGCAAGATGATCTCTGATTGGAGCAGGCAAGTGGGTCATGTCCAGCCAATCATTGATTGTTTGTTCATAATAATCTATTTCAGCTATCTTACATAAAGCTTCAATAGCCTTGTGACGTTCTCGTATTAGGTCGTCAGTCTTATCTCTGGCATCTGCAAGACGTTTTACAATGAATCCGCCTATTGAAGTATTGATATTCAGAGATAACATCAATTGCCGGGTATGGGCCAGTTTGGACGGTGTGTCCATTTCCCTCAGGTAGTGCACAAGGCCGTTCAGGAGAGGAATGATATTCGAAGCCTGTTCCGGCCATCTTTTTTCTATCGTCGCTATTAACGCCCTCCTCTCTACTTCAGGAAGATCAGCGAGATTCCTTTGAAATTTATAAAAATTATTGACCATTTTATTGGTCTTTAGGAGTTCATGCATTTCCCTAGGATCAACGGCGTATTTAGCCATTTGAACGTCAAACTCATGCATACTCATGAGCGCGTCCGGCACTGTTCTTATCCAGTTGAAATGGTCGTAACCGGCCAGATAGATCCAGGTCACATCCTCGGCTATGGCCCTGTTCTCATAAATCAAAGTCGGAAGAATCGCCTCGCCGTCACAGTCAAGTAACGATCTGCGTTCACATTGAAAGGCAGGCTCGACAAGAAACCCGTTTAAAGCGTCATACAGCCATTTTGTGTCAGCCTCTCTGATGGTGCGGCCGGAAAGTCCGGCTTTTCTCTCATCATATTCGTCCATCATGGTGACGACGCAGTCCGCTCCCTGTGCGAAACTTTCGAATATCAGCCGGATGTGAGCCATTGTCAACGGGTCGAATTTTACTGGTAAAATAACCACTTTTGCATTTCTTTTATTGCCAGAGGCATCTCTGGCGTTGGAAACAGGTGTCACTGTCTTATCTTCTGATGTTCTTAATTGAACAGACCCGGCTGTCAGGTCCCCGCTGGCTAATCTATCGCAAGTTCTTGCCACTGCGCTGATGATAGCATCAAACATGACCCGCATTTCCTGGATAGCCTTTTCCTTTTCTTCGTCTTCGTTCGCTCCCTCTTGCACCAGCAAGGGTTCATTGATGTATTCCAGCGTAACCCAGTTGTAAGTGTTCATCATGAAGTCCAGGGCATTGATGGTTAAGAGATGTTTTTCCGGGTCCTGATTGATTGTGTGAATGATTCCCGCATATTTGTCGGTAAATAAATTTTTCAGGAATTCATCTCCGTGGAATTCCTGGTCTCCTCTCAGGATTTTTTGCTTGACCGTCTGCCATTTCATGGCCAAAGGGGTTTTGGCATCAACACGGGGGCCCAGTTCCATAATGGTTACGGCAGTCAAATTATTGTTTTTAGGGGCCAGTGCGGAATCGACAGCCATTTCCTTTGACTGAAGAGGGGGGAATGAAAAGAAGATCAGTAAAATGAGTTGTAAGAACAAATGATTATTATCTCTACACATAGCAGTTCCCTTCTTTGTTCTTTAGCATTATATATTAATAAGGAGTATGATTAAATTCCATTTTGAACTTCGTTGTCTGTATATTGAGCATCATCTTATGACCTTTTTTACATGATTTTATTTACCTCATGCCGCCGGAAAAGTCAATACTTAGAATCATTTTTTTTAAAAATTTGTTTATTTAGGCCGGTAACCTAACGGTACAGCCTTTGGACTGGCAAAGTTTGACAATTGGAGGAAATTCCCAAAGAAACAGTGACACCATGGGGGGGATTGAGAATTTAGAATTTAGAATTGAGAATGGTAAATAGTGAATAGTGACAGGAGAGGAGTAATGATCTGCTGGTACCAGTCACTAGTCACCAAATCATCAGTTACTAGTTATGGATGTTTCGCTGTTGCCCGGGATGAGAGAAAAGGTTTACCACAGAGGCGCAATGGATTAGAGCTATAAATGTTGAGTTACAAGTAAAAAGAAATTTCATCATTCCAACTCACAAGCCGTTTTTCCCATTCACTATTTACTATTCACCATGTTCCAGAGCCTCATGGCTTGACATGATTTATCAATTCAGGTAATAATAAATTGAGGTCAACCAGGCATGTTAATAATATCGATTTCAGTATTAAGTGAAAAATGAGATCATGAAAAAATCAATCATATTCATAGTCAATATGATCTTTCTTTCAAATTCAGTTTGGGGGATTGGGCATGATTTCCTTGCCCCTAAAAAATGCAGTTTGAAGCTGATACCGATCTCCGAAGCAGAAGATGTCAGGTTCACAGGAAATAACGTATTGATTGTGATTGATATGCAGAACGATTTTCTTGCCCAAAAGGGGTACTACGACAGAAAAACAGATCTTGAAGCAGAAATGACCAGTCCCGCCTCAACTGATTATGAGCAGGCCCTGGAGACTCCTTCTGCTGAGCAGGAATACAGACTGAGAAAGGAATTTTCACCTGATTTTATCGCCAGAGTCCTGGAAACGATCTGCCAGGCTGAACAACAAGGGATCCCCATTATTTTTGTCCGTGTGGAATATGATCATACGAGAAAATATGAGAACCCAAAAGCTCCGCCGCCGGATTTTTTACGGAAACACCCGCGGTATTATCCGTGTAAAAAAAATACCTGGGGCAGCAGATTGATCGCCCCGATAGAACAATTGCCCATCCAAGCATTTGAAGTGGTCAAGCACCATTATGACGGATTCTGCGAAACGGATCTTGCCAGGTGGCTTGAACAGCATGGCCTTATGAAACCGCTTGTCTGTGGTGTTGAAACCGATGCCTGTATCACCCGGACAGCGGGCTCCCCCTATAAAGGCCGGTTGGATATAACCGTATTATCAGATTCTGTTGCCACTTCGTTGGGAGAAGGAACACATGCTCTGGCTCTTGAAGCATTGCAGCAGGCCGGGATATCCTGTGCCGGGCATGCCCTGGTATTGGGCGCGGCATGATAAAATTCATGAAAGCAGGAAGTTATATAATATGAAGATGTTCTCCTATTTTTAATGAATTTGATTAAAAAAATACAGCTGATCTATTGACTTTCTTTTTTCATGAGGTAAATATTAAGCAGAGGAAGAGATAAAATAAGGAATAGGAAGAAATGTCGTGCAGCATGATTTTTTGCAATAAAAAAATATCTCTTTATTATGGCATTTTTTTCTTTTGTTTCTTTATAAGCACCGGTTTCGCTGGTCAGAGAATCCATTCGGCCCCGGAGAGTACTTCGCAGCACACTCTTGCCCCTGCCACTACGGTGCGCGGCCTGATAGAACACTGTTTTGAGAGTCAGGACCGGCTGCCTGACGGCAATCCGTATATCTGGAAATATGTCTATACCTTTTTCCCTGCAGGTGTTGAAATGAAGCTGGGAGTGCCTCAGCTGGCTTCGGCCCTGACTGAATGTGTTCTTTTTACGGAAAGCGCTGATTTTAAAAGACGCGTCTTATGCTGCATTTCGATAAGCTGCGGCTGTCCCCAGAAATGCCGGTATTGCGCGACAAAAGGCAGGTTTTACCGGTCATTGACATCGGCTGAAATCGTGGAGCAGGTGGTCAGCATGCTTAAACACCGCGGTGTTTACGAGACAGTAAGAGATGAAGCCAAACAATTTCAAATCATGCTGATGTCCATGGGGGAACCTTTTGTCAATTATGATAATGTGAAAGAAGCTTTGATAGAATTGAACCGTCTTTTTCCAAGGGCTCAGCTTTTGGTTTCAACCATGATGCCGAAAGTTGATTCGAAATTATACGATGATTTTATCGAATTGTCACAGCGTATTCCCCAGATCGGCCTGCAATTGAGTATTCATCCCTTAGAAGGAACGGTAATGAGGAGCAGTAGATATTTAGCTCGATTGCAAAGATACGGCAGGCGTTGGAGTGAAGCAACTGGAAGAAAAGTTTTTCTTAATTATATTTTAACCGAATTAAACATTAATGACACAACATTAGCTAATTTAACTAGGTATTTTGATCCCCAGCATTTTGCCTTTAGTTTTGCTAGAGTCAATACGGCTGATGGACAAATCCATTTGTTGTCAGGAATTAATGTGGATGAGGAGTTGCGGAAATTTGTTAGAACTTTGATAGATATGGGATTTGTAGTTAAAATATCCAAGGGGCATGGAAGGGATATTGGGGGAGTTTGCGGATCCCTTTTGAATTTTGATAAGTGGGCATTGGAGAGGGACGCCTCCTCTGCGTAACCCGATATGGTTGACGGAACATGTGGATTAAAAAAAAAAGTTTGATAGGGGTCCTGATATTCGGGATTTTTTTGATTAAAGATGGATATTCAGCCGATACCTCATCCCTGGCCCCAGTATCCTCTGTTCAATTTTCCACCAAATATCTGGAAACCAAAGGCCAGTTGATAGCGATCGTCGGAAACAGCGGTTCAGGCAAATCCATGCTTGAAAGAGATCTTGCCGGGCATATTCCAGACAGCGTCCAGTTTTCCTGGGGGGATTTATACAGGGTGTTCACCCTTCAGATAGTGGAACATGTCAGGCAGATCGATCCGGAATTAGTGAAAACCAGACAAGCATTCACGGCGTATTTGAGCGAGCATCGTCGAGAAGTGGATCAATACGCCAGGAACTTTTCCCGGCAATTGGTCCGGAAAATCAACCAGCGTCCCGACGGAACCCGTTATGTCACTTACGAGCATGTGACCGATGAAGGACCGCCTGTGGACTTGTATGCCTTGATCAATCTGAAAGCCAACAGGGATATGGCAAACAACATAGCGATATCTGCTGTCACAGAGGTATTGAATCAATCCGGTTTCATGGGAGAGTTCAGGATCAGGGAATTACAGGATTTGCTGGAATCCGGTTATTCCGTGCTCGTTGACTGCCGGTATCGTGCATTGCCCTCCATCCGCGCCATGAATGTCCCTTCCATTGAATTGTATCTTGAAGTCACTCCGGAACAGGCAGGAGAGGGGGAATTGAACAGGTGGCTGAGAGACGGACATGAGTTAAAGAATTTGTATTTGCGGGACATTTTGAAGACATCAGATGCCCCGGATCAGGTTCTGCTTTCCGAAGAGGTCATGCGCCGGGATTTGATTGCCCAGTACGGCCGTCTATATTCAGAACGGGATAAAATAGACGGCTATACCCCGGAAATTTTTCGTCAATATCATACTTCCGTTCCTCTTCGTTCTGCCTTCGGGTATTTTCCTCTGTCAGGGTATGCTTCCTATGATGCGCGGACAAAAGAGGTACTGGACAGGACCAGTCATTTTCTGAAAGGCATTGAGCTTCAAAGGCTCGTTTCTTTTATTATCGATTATGACGGGGATGATGTCGAGGTCCTGAGACAAAAGCTCCGGGAGACTATTCCAAGACTCATCTCTGAATTCGGAGAAAATGGTTTTCCCGACACTTTTAAATTTGAACATGTCGTGGAAGTGGTAGTCTATTATAACCGTCTTCTCCACGGCAGGTTTGAATATTTCACCCAGCAATATGATTTGGGGTATGATCAGCCCCTGCCTTCAGATGTCAGGGCGCAATATATCGAACGGCTCAGACGAATACATGAAAGATTATATACCCTGACTACTCCTTATGAGAGATGGCTTTTAACCTGGGAGGTCTTGTTTCATGATCTGGGGGCCACTATGAAAGGCAGTAACGGACAGAATCACGGTTTTCTGGGTGCCGTACATTTTCCTGGAAAGATGCGTTTACTGGGCATCCGTTTTTTGGAAGATAACACCTTTATACCTGATATCATCAGGAAACACACTATTGTCGGAGATGTCAATCTGGGCTTTGGTGATCCGACCGTTTTTCTGCACGATTCCCCCCAGCAAAATATCTGTCTTCTTGTTCAGAATATTGTTGATCTGGCCGGGTACAGAAACCCGAATCCTTCCTACAATCAGTTGGTGAGGGGGCCCAATAAGCTCAGGCCTTCTTCCCTGGCCGGATATTGCGACATCATGGAACATCCTGAAAAATATATGGATGCAAAAATCCGTTTGCGGAAATTATTGACCCCACGTAAGGAATTTTTCACCAATCCCGGAGGTGATTCTCCCTGGTTTGACCGTTTTGTTCAGAAATACCCTGCTGTGGTGGAGGAATTCAATCTATATGGAACAGTCAGTTTTTCCAATGTCACGAGAGTCTTGAGAGATCATTATAAAGAGGAAACAGATGAACAGGATGAAATGCTGGCCAAAATATTGAAATTGTATTATCACATGAAATCCAATGCTCCTGCATCTGTAGGGAGTTTTATTACTGCAGAACCGTGGGATGCCGCATTGGAAGTGATTTTACAATTAACCGCCACATTGGAGCAGGTCAGATTGGACGATCCCAAAGAAGTTTATTTTGCGGCCGTTGAAAGGGCGGGTTTTCAGATCATCACCCGTGAGGAATTGCCGGGCGGGATTTTTGGGTCTGTTCTTCTTTTGCGTACCGGGCCGGCCCCTTCGCTTCCTGTACCGGCAGAAACAGCTCCATTCAGGAAATCAGGTTAAGGAGTTTATATGAAACATATTCTTTCTTGCTTGTTATGGGTTTGTTTTTCGTGGTTTGCTTTTACCCTTTCACCCAAATCCGTATCCATCTATGAACAAATGGCGGATCTGTCAGAACAGGTTCAGGGCGGGGCGGCTGTCATTGCCTCAGATGAGCAAATGCCTTCATTGATAGACATGGCAGCGAATGATATTTACACGAATCTCATTCCATCCGTTACGGCAGATTCCTCTCCTAGGGAGGAAATACTGGTTCCCAACAGGCCGCAGACAACTCCCGGAAGGGAAGTGACCCTGTTTTTTAAAGCAAACAGTCTGGCTTTCCCGGAGTTTTATAAATTGATCATGAAAACACTCCTGAAAGACAAAAAAACGGTTCTGACAGGCATGAAAATAATGAATGCCGCTCACCTGAAACAAAAGGGCATGATGGAGCGTCATTACGGGGTGATAAACAATGTGGCACAGAATGCCAGGTGGATGGGGGATGAAAAGCTTAAAGGGATTGCCGATCATTTTAATGTGCCTTCAGATCATGTTGTGGGTGGTCTGGAAGCTGTTACCAGAATCAATGAGATTTTAAGGAGAAAAAGTAAACCGGAAATATCCATAACTGATATAGAAATTGCCCGGATGTGGTCAAAAGCCGGAAAGCCGTTTAAGACCATGCCTGGAATTTATTCGAAGCCCTATACTTTCGAAGGGGAGACATTTGCCGTAGTGGATGGATTTTATGCGGCACAATTGAATACTTTTTATACCCAAGGATGCGGTATTCTTGCATTTAGTGTGCGTCTTTCCCCTGATTTTGAAGTAAAAGCTTTAAGGGATCTCATAGGCGCTAATGATCCAACTCAAGCTAAAGAAGGTACATTCAGGAACGTATTTTTAGGGATGAATTCTGCTGCCAATGTGCTTGAGAACGGAATCCACGGCAGCGCCGGATATCTGGAGGGTCTGAGAGAACTGATGAATATCATGGGATTTGACCTTAAAGATACCGGACTTTTTGCCGCCTTGAGAGAAAAGGGCCATTCAGAACAGGAACTGGAGGAAATATTAAAAATTTTATTGGAAAATCCTGAGATGTTTCATTCCAGGAAACAAAAGATGGAGCGCGTTTTTGATTGCACCGAGGAACTGCCTTTGGATGAGGTTGTAAAGTGGATAGATGATCTGATCGTTACCTCTACGCTTTTTAAAGAGAGCCGTTATGGCAGCGGCATGAGCTGGCAGGAGGTCATCCATAACGTGCTGAGTCATATACCGTTTGATACGGCCGGCTCTATAAGACAGGCTGTTGCCCGGTTTGTCGAGGGTTCCGCCTGATCCGGAATTCAAGAAATACGCCGTTCTTCAAGCATCAGTTGAATAGGACCCCAATCACTATTTTGTTTTTGATCTCCGTGCGTCCGGCTTTCTGGAAACGGTTCGTTTTTCCCTTAAGAGCAATGAAACCAGAACAAGGGCAGCTTCGTTGGGCGGTATCAGGAAGCATTCTTCCGTGCGGGTGGCTTTCACGGCAATCCGGTTGACATCGAGTTGAAGGGTCCGGGCCAGATTTTTTTTGATGGAATCGATGTAAGGTGCCAGTTTCGGCTTTTCCATGACTACCGTGATGTCCAGGTTATAAACGGAAAAGCGTTTTGCGATCATTTGATGGACCTCAGGAAGGATTATACGCAAGGAATCCGCATTTTTCCATTTCGGATCTGTATCAGGGAAATAGGTCCCCAGGTCTTTCATGCCTGCCGCTCCCAGAAGAGCACTGCACACCGAATGAACCAGGACATCCCCGTCGGAATGTCCCAAAAAACCCCTGTCATAGGGGATATCCACTCCGCCAAGAATCATTTTCCTGCCGGGTACAATTCGGTGAAGATCAAATCCTGATCCGGTTCTAAAGCTCATGAATGGCCTCTGATTGATATCATGGGTACACATTAAATATTTTTTTATGACAATTTGCCAGTAAAACCGCATTCAGGTTCCCAATTCCAGAAGTTTTATAAATACATCGTTTCACCACGGAGGGGGTGGAAATTGAGAATTTAGAATTGAGAATTGAGAATGGGAAATGGTGAATATTAAATGGGAAGATGAATAGTTGATGGTTGTAAGTTGGCGGTTATTAGATCTTTATTTTTGCGCCTCTTATACCTCTGCGGGAGCCGTCATTTTCTTGCAAACTAATGCGAGCAATTGTTTTCTTCGTGCTCTTCGTGTCCTTCGTGATTTAAAATGATCCGGTACAAAACACGATCCATGATCATGCCCCGTTTAGAGGTTCAACATAACTGCTTAGAAGATCCACAGTTCAAGCCGCCTGCGACGACAGCTGACTTTGTGATAATCAATCCTTGATTTCCTGGTGTTTTCGATATTTAAATAAGTGAACTCTATGTGAGAAAGTTATTAATTATGTCGCGGGAAAAGAAATGATTGCCAAACTGTTCATGCTTCTATGTATTATTTTGATTTTTATTCTTTTTTTGTGTTTTATTTTATTCCGTTTTGTTGAAAAATGGATCAACAGGCATTATTTGGAGAAGAGCCGCTGGATTTGTTCCGCGTGCAAAACGGAAAATACGATTGAGCACATCCAGTGCTGGAAATGCAGGAAAAAACCCGCTCTTTTCATTCGGTTGTTGATTGCCTTGAATAAATGGAATCCTACATGATTTTTCAATATCCATGGGTTTTCTTATTGATTCTGTTTCTCCCTTTTGTTTACAGGAGGCCGGATGTAAATATCCGTTCCCTGTTATACGGAGAACTCTCGCTGGTCGAGAATCTGAAAACTTCTTTCCGGCTGCGGATAAGAGAACCGGTTTTGAAAGGCTTGAGGATTGCCGCCGCTTTGCTTTTTATCACGGCGCTTGCCAGGCCCAGACTCGCCAAGGATAAC
>JAFGBW010000219.1 GCA_016932965.1 Candidatus Auribacterota bacterium | reverse complement strand
TCAGTCATGATTGATTCCCTTCACGTAATCTTCCAGAAATGAATCAGGCAGAAAGGAATCTCCTTCGAATCCCTTGATATGGTCTTTTGTGACGTTGGAAAGATATTTTTTCAGTAGGGATTTGCTTATTTTTTTATAGGACCAGTGCCAGGGTTCTGTTTCATATCCTTTTGATCTGCCTGGGGTGTAGGGTTGAAAAAAACCGTAACGGGAAGCATTTTTTTCCAGCCATTCGTGAATTTTTTTTCCTTCACCGGAATTGAAATAGGAAGGGGAGACGCTGTTGATGTCGAGATCGGTCCCCCAGTGATGACGGGAGGTGCCGGGAATGGAAGAATATTTTAAAATCAGGGCGATTCTTTTTTCCGGGTGATTCGGGTAAGTTTCTCTCAGATTTTTATTTTCAACCAGCGTTACACCGAGGTATTTATCCTCCCAGATTCGTTTTTGTCTGTTGAAGGAACGGAATCCGGAAACGATAAAAAGGGTGATTTTGTCTTTTTTTGCCTCTTCCGCCATTTTTTCGAAAGAATCGGCCGCCTCTTTCAAAAGGTATTGCGTGCTTCCCCCGGTGTATTCGAATTTGACTTTTCTGAACGAGGCATGCCGGGACGCCTTGAAACGCCCGGTCAGATATTCAATTTCAGGACTATATCTTTTCATGTCGGGCTTGGATGGTTTTTTCGGGGAAGCTTTCGTGCCAGGGAAAGCCATATTCATATTAAAAAAGAGGATAAAAAGAAAAAAAAGACTCTGCTTCAATTTCGTTTCTGACAATACTAGGATTGGTTTTCTTCTTCCAGTTCCTTTCGGCTGAGGGCAGCCCTGCCTTTTTCGTCGATTTCAATGCATTTCACTTCAATGGTCTGCCCAACGGATAAGACATCAGAAACCTTATTGATTCGTTTATGGGAGATCCTTGAAATGTGAAGGAGGGCCTCTTTGCCTGGCAGGCATTCGATGAAAGCGCCGAAATTCGTTATGGAAACGACCTTGCCTTTGTAGATTTTTCCAGCTTCAATTTCAGAAGTCATGAGCTCGATTTCCTGTCTGCAGGCATCCGCGTTCGATACTTCTTCGCTCTGGATGGAGACAGTCCCCTCATCGTTTATATCGATGGAGACATTATATCTTTCAGTCAGTCCACGGATGTTTTTTCCGCCCGGACCTATCACTAATCCGATTTTATCCTGCGGAATACTGATGTTATAAATCCTGGGAGCGTTTTTTGAAAGTTCTTTTGGCGCTGACAGGTTCTGATCCATGATATCTAGAATATGCATGCGTCCCTGATTGGCTTGATTCAGGGCCTGTTGCATGATTTCATGGGAGATACCCTCTACTTTGATGTCCATCTGAAAGGCGGTGATCCCATCACGGGTGCCGGCAACTTTAAAATCCATATCTCCCAGGGCATCTTCCAGCCCTAAAATATCAGAAAGGATTGCCACCTTGTCACCTTCTTTGATGAGTCCCATGGCAATGCCAGAGACTGCGGCTGAAACGGGAACGCCGGCATCCATGAGGGCCAATGAGCCGGAACAGACCGTGGCCATCGAAGAAGATCCGTTGGATTCTAAAATATCGGAGGTGACCCGGATCGTGTAGGCAAAAGATTTTTTGTCTGGAATCACCGCTTTCAAGGCTCTTTCAGCCAGAACGCCGTGGCCGATTTCCCGCCGGCCGGGTCCCCTATAAGGTTTGCATTCTCCGACACTGTAACCTTGGAATGTGTAATGCAGATAAAATGGTTCTTCGACGTCGGAACCGAAATCTTCGGTTCTTTGAGCGTCTTTTGCCCCGCCTAAAGTCACGACAGCCAGAGCCTGCGTCTCTCCCCGTGTGAAAATAGCGGATCCATGGGTGCGGGGGAGCAAGCCGGTCTCAATCCAGATATCTCGGATATTTTTAAGCCCTCTTCCGTCGGCACGGACTCCTTCATTTAAGATCGTCTGACGCAGAATCTCTCTCTCTGACTCATTGATAGCTGAAACGATGGATTTGGGATTCTTATCAGGATATTTTTCCTGCATTTTTTCCTGGATGCATTTTGCCTTTTCTTCGATGGCTTTATTTCTGGCCTGTTTTTCCTTGATGTAAAGAGCTTCGCGCAGATCTTTCCCATAGGTTTCGCGGATCTCTTGGATCAGGTTTTTGTCAAGCGGGAACAAGGGGCGGTTTTCTTTCGCCGGGTTGACCAGGGCGATCAGTTTTTCCTGGATCTCCACCTGTTTTTTTACCGCCGCATATCCGAAATCGATGGCGGCCAGGAGATCTTTTTCACTGATCATGTTGGAATGTCCTTCCACCATGAGGATGCCGTTTTTGTTTCCGGCAATGATCAAATCTATATCGGTTTTCTGTCTTTCATCATTTGTCGGATTGATGATGAATTTTTCCTTTATACGGCCGACCCGTACCCCTCCGACAGGTGAATGAAAAGGAATATTACTGACGCAAAGAGCGGCTGAAGCGGAAAGAATAGCAAGGGCATCCGGATCGTTTTTTTTATCCGCCGAAATGACAATGAGATTCAGGATCGTATCATAGAGAAAGCCGTCGTCAAACAGAGGGCGTAACGGCCGGTCTGTTAACCGGGAGACCAATATTTCTTTTTGGGTCGGTTTGTTTTCTCTTTTTAAATATCCGCCTTTGAATTTTCCCGCTGCTGTGGTTCGTTCACGGTAGTCCACGGTTAAGGGAAAAAAATCCTGGTCTTCCATAACGGTTTTAGCGGAAACAACTGTTGAAAGGATAATGGTATCGCCATACCGTACGGTTACGGCTCCATCAGCCTGTTTGGCAAGTTTGCCTGTTTCGATAGAGAGTTTTTCTCCGTAAAAATCTTCACTGACATTAAAAATCTTCATAGATAATTTCCTGTTTACTGGTTTTTGAGAAAAGAGTGATAAAGAAATAGATAGACCGAAAAAGAAACGATGATCTAGAGTGCACGCAAGTCTAATTCTTCAATAACTTTTTTGTAATTTTGAGGGTCTTTTCGATTTAGGTATTTCATCATTTTGCGGCGTTGGCCGGCCAATTTTAAAAGAGAACGGCGTGTGCTGAAATCTTTTTTATGGACGTTTAAGTGGTTCGTGAGCAGATTGATTCGGTTCGTTAACAGCGCGATTTGCACAGAAGTTGATCCGGTATCGTTTTCATGAATCGCAAATTTCTTGATTGTGTCTTGTTTTTCGCTAGGCATTATTCCTCCTCCAGCCTTTCCTGATGGCCATTTGTCCATCATTGCTTGATATTTACTTTTACAGCTTCATATGCTCTTTATCAGAATTCATTCAGAGTAGCAAGTAAAAACATGAGATTACAGTATTGTCCGCTGAAACTATCAGGATGAGTTATTCCTATGAATAAAGGGATTAAAAACCACGAGAATAATAAAAGACACGATAAAATGATTTTGAAAAAATATATAAATAATTTTTAATCCTGGAGAATATTTCGTTAGAGCTTTTCGTGTATTTCTTGGTTATAAAACAATAGATAGGGGATCATACTCATGAAATCAGAGATGGAAACTATTGATGAAAATTTTATCGGATAGTAATGACAGGATATAAAAAAGCGTGGAAGGGTTGATGACAATATGGTTTAATAAGCCCGTCATGATTTTGTAAGCAGCCGGCATTGTCAGCGGTCAATTGACTTGAGATTTGATATAAAGGAGTCCCATGATATATAAAACGACCCGTTTTGGTGAAATCGATGTTCCCGGAGAGAAGGTGCTGTTTTTTAAGGAGGGTGTCATTGGTTTTGAAAATCTTCACGAATTTGTCATTTTAAAACACCGTCCCACTTCTTCTTTTTTTTGGCTGCAGTCATTGGAAAATTCCGAACTGGCTTTCAGCATGCTTTTTCCATTTGAATTTGTTCCTTCCTATTCTCCTCTGATTCACAAGGAAGATCTGGATTGTCTGGAAGCGGCAGAACAAAAAAATCTGGAAATATATTCCATGGTGGTCATCCCCAAAGATCCCGCTCTGATGACGATCAATCTCTTGAGTCCCGTTGTAGTGAATCCTGCGAATCAAAAGGGGAGACAGGTGGTGCTGTTGGACTCCAATTATTCGGTGAATCATAAACTGGTCCCGGATACGTTAAAGGTTGCTGGAAACAATACTTGTCCAGGAGGATGAATGCTGATCTTACAACGAAAAAAGAATGAGGCTGTCCTGATCGGACCGGATATCGAGATCATTGTCACGGATCTCAAGGGGGATTGGGTGAAACTGGGAATCAAGGCTTCGAAATCGATTCCCGTTTTCCGGAAGGAAGTTTATGATCTCATTCAGAAGCAAAACCTGGCTGCTTCGCAGATCAGGAAGGAAGATATTGACCAATTCACGGACTTTCTGAAAAAATAGCTTCACAGCCTCTTGAGACAACAGGCGCCGATGCTTCAATCAAACTTATAAATGATCTCGTTTTGTTTGGAATAGCCTAGTTTGTCTCTGGCCAGTTTTTCAAGATGAATGGGATTGTTTTGAAAAGCGATTTTTCGTTTATGAAGATCCTGAATTTCTTTTTCCAGAAGAGTGATTTTCGCCTGCAGTTCGGCATTTTTTTCAAGGAGTATGCTTCTTTCCTTGAAACGGGGGAGAAAAATGGTCGTGACGCTGGCGATGGTCAGAAAAATGGCAAGAAAGATTTGAAACCGTTTAAAGAAGGCGGAAAGAATCTTCATTTTTCTTCATCTCCAAAGAGATTAAAGTCGGATCCTTCTTCTCCTTCTTCATCGGAAGGTTCTTTATTCAGAAGATGGGAAACGTCCTCCACTTTTTCGAAAACCTCATCCGTAATATAAATGGGTGCTCCCTGTTGTTTTGCGATGGCAATGCAGTCGCTCGGCCGCGCGTCCAGTTCTAAGATATTTTTCCCCAGAGAATTTTCTTCCTTCAGGATCAGCCTTGCGTAATAGGTGTTGTCTTTTAAATCATTGATCAGGGTGTATTCTACCTTGATCATCAGACCTTTGAAAATGTTGGAAATCAGGTCATGAGTCAAAGGTCTGGTCTTTTTAATGCCCTGCAGGATCATCAAGATGGCAGCCCCTTCGTTCGGTCCCACGTAAATGACAAAGATTTTTTCCTTATTACCGAGGCACACGGCGCAGCCGGTAGGTGAAGGCAAAACCTTGAAGACATCGATACTTCTATAACCTTTCGCTTGACTATCCATCTATTCTAATTTAATGGAAAGAAATGAGTTAGTAAAGTGAAATGTGTTGATTTGTTACTCATGGAAGGTGTTTATCAGATCAAATGGAGAGTCAATTCAAGAGAGCTCTTAAGAAGAAAAAAGATATAACTTATTCTATCCTTTATATGTTAGGAATTTATTCTGACTTTCTGATTCTGAATTGGGCGCGGATCTTTGACGATGTTGTCCTTGTTTATCCTTCAAGGTTTCGTGTCTCGATTCCTGATATTCATGACAGGCAGATCATGTGTACGATAGGCAAATAAATGGTTAAAATCTGTATTTGATCTGACAGAGAAGATAAAAAAGTGATCCTCATGTCCGACATCAGTAAGCTCACAGAATTCAGGAGCCAGAATTCCAATCCAGTAAAAAAACAAATATATCATTGAACAAATACGTTATCTGACAGGTGTTGAAATCTGACAACCGGTTCTGTTATAAGAACTTCGAGATGATTGGGAATTCATAAACACGTTATTGTTGTCAGTTAAAATGATAAACAATAAACTGTCATTGTAAGACTAAATTCATTCTCTTACAAATCAATCCCATTACGATATCAACCATCAGATGTTTTTTATGCAGAATACAAGGAGCAGGATTTGAATTCATTTGCAAAAAGGGGGTTTAATCATCCTTTTTTAACTCAGCATAGCGAATATCGTATCCGTCTCGGACTAAGAGCGATACAGATTGTTCTGGAGGCATTGGGGCATCCGGAACGGTCTTTTCGCACGGTTCATGTAGCAGGGACAAACGGAAAGGGTTCTGTTGCTCATATGATTGCTTCTTGTCTGGCTGAATGCGGGTACAGGACCGGGTTGTTCACTTCACCCCATATTCGAACAGTCCGAGAACGTTTCCGTATCAATCATGAGATGATAACCGACGCCGAATTAAAAAGAATCCTGGATGAAATTCAGGCTGTTTATGATGATTTGATAAAACAGGATAAAATTGATTTTCTTACTTTTTTTGAGATCAATACCATTGTCTCATTTATCTATTTCAAAAAATACCATGTTGATATAGCTGTGATTGAAGTTGGAATGGGAGGAAGGCTGGATTCCACGAATGTCATTTTTTCGCCGTATATTGCGCTCACTACAATCGGGTTTGATCATACTGCTTATCTTGGTTCGACGCTTAAAAAAATAGCTCTTGAAAAGGCATCCGTGATTCATGGAGAAGCCGATGTGGTTTTAGGTGTATTACCGGCCCATGTCAAGAAAGCGGTCAGGGAATACGCTTCAGAGGCTCGATTTTATTGTTTTTCAAAGGATTTCACCATCCGGTCGTTGAAAAACGGTTTGTTATGTTACCGTAGTCATGGCTGTTTAAATGGTTTGAATTTTAAATTGCATTTGTTGGGACGTCATCAACACGCTAATTGCGCCACGGCGCTGAAGATGCTGGAAATTCTGTCTAAAGACGGTTTTTGCCTCGATCAGAATAAAATAATGGGGTGTCTTTCTGCCATCCGCTGGAAGGGCAGGCTGGACGTGATCTCACAAGAACCCCTTGTGATATTGGACGCGGCCCATAATCCCCAAGGAATGAAGGCTCTTATGGATTCGCTTAAAGATTTATTTCCATTGGTTGAGTTTGTCTGCATTTGTGGTTTTTGCCGGGACAAGGATTATATTCGCATGCTTGACATTTTAGGAAAACGATGTCGGAAAATCTACCTGGTTCCGTTGGATAATCCAAGAGGAGTGGTCCCTGTTGAGGCTGCAGACAAGGCGATTGAGAATCATCCGTCTTTAAAAGGGAAACTCAAATGTCACTCTGATTTTAGGTCTGCTCTTTCAGAAATCCAGGATAAAAAGAAGGATCGGTCTCTTTTGGTCTGCGGGTCATTTTTTCTCCTGGAAAAGGCTTATAATCATTTTGAGGATTCATTAACCCGGATTTCTCACAGGGTTTCGTCAAGAGGCCGTGAAAAGCAGATGGATTAGATGATAAGACATGAAAAACGGGTCATGGTATATTGCCCGCAGGACGGGTTGCCAAACTCCAAACGCAATGGGCCATAACAAAAGGGGTTATAACGTTGCGTTTGAAATAATCGGGAATCCCACCGTGGAGTGTCGAATTCGTTTTTCAGCTTCGACACAGAAGGCATCGAATTTTCACGGTGGTAATAGGAATTACTGTGAAATGCGGGTAAGAGCCTGTCGGCCTTTGAAGCAAACAGGCAATAGGATAGGATGGTGGAATCAAAAAACAAGGGTTGCTATAGGAGCGCGATAGGTAGTTGTTGATCGGGAAATCCCGAATGTTGTTGCCGTATGACATGCGGGTATGGATATCTGAGGATGACTGAGTGCATTAGTTAAACCGGCAGGATGATGCTAAAAGCAGTTCCTTTCCCGACCTCGCTTTCAACCAGGATTCTGCCCGCGTGCTTATTGATAATATCAAAACAGGTGCTCAGACCCACACCGGTTCCTTTGTCTCCCTTGGTTGTAAAAAAAAGATGAAATATCTTGTCCAGATTTTCTTTGGGGATGCCTGTGCCGGTATCCTCGATATTGATCTGAACAGTGCATCCTTTGAGTTTGGTTTTCACGGTCAGTGTTCCCCCTTTTGGCATGGCGTCTGCTGCATTTAGAAGCATATTTAAAAAGACTTGTTTGATTCGGTCAGGATCGATGGATATTTTTCCAATATTTTGGTCCAAATTCATTTCCACAGTAATCAGTTTCTTTTTAAAAGTTCCTTCCAGGAAATGAAGCGTGGTTTCCATCAGGGAGTTCAGATCACAGTGTTGCTTATTGAATTCATGATGGGGTTTGGAAAAGTCCAGCATCTCCCGGCAGAGTTTAACCATCCTGCAGATTTCATGAGAATACATTTCCACATACTTATAAGCCGGATGATCTTGTGTGATGGTTGCGGAGAAAAAAGAGCTTAGATTTGATAATACCTGAAGCGGATTTTTTAATTCATGAGCCACTTCGGCCGCTATTTTGCCGACCGATGCCAGTCGTTCGGAGATTTCCATTTCCTTGGCAGTCATTTTCAGCATGGCTTGCAGCTTTTCCAGACTCTGTTTGGAATGGACAATATCCTCTGTGATAAAGTCTGTGTCTGAAAATGGAGGCAGAGGATTATTATTTTCAGAAACATCTTCATCATACGATTGAAGGAAAGAAGGTTCAAATTCGAGGATGTTTTTATTTTTTTGAAAAGCCATCAGCACTGTCGCTTCCGCCGCTATCAGGGAATTGGATATGGTTTTATAGGGCAGAGAAAAAAGAGGAACGGCTCCGATAAAAGTCGGGGGTCTATGGCCCAAGGTGGATATCCAATGGAGCATCAATGGTTCCAGCATGCGGGAATGGAGTCTTTTTTTTAAATGGGAGAAATACGAACCTTTAAGCAAAAGATAAAACATCTTGTTTTCGGGATTCCAAGAAATGCATTCGCCAGGGGATAGATTATTATTTAATTTTTTTCCGGCTGCCTGGATGTTTGCATCAGATGAAACGGTTTTGTTATCCGAGACCGGCGCTGTATAAATGACGCAGAGCCAGGAGCTCATATTTTTTTTGGAAGACAAATACAGCACATATTTCAATCGGGCGGTGAAATAATAAAATTGATTAAGGCCGGTATTTTTATCGAGTAAAACCATATCTCTGATTTTGCGGTTCTCATGGACAAGCCGCATATAAAAGATTATCTCGTTGAAAATTGAATAAATTAAAATCGTGTAAAAAGGAACAGCTCCGTCAAACAGAATGTTTTTTTTGAAGAAAAAGTAATCTCCCATCCATATGAGAAACAGATAACAAGAGGAGAAAATCAAGTTTTTATAAGGTGGGGGGTGTCTCGGGTATAGCGTAAGGAATAAAAACACGATAATAAAATAGAAAAAGTACTGGATACTCAATGGCATGTGGTCCGGAAAGGCATTATTGATGAATGTGAGAAAACTATTAGCAACAATGGCGATCCCGGGTTGCATTCCAAAGGGGGTATTGTGCACATCATGAAGAATAAGGGATTGACTTCCCAAAAGGACAATCTTGTCCTTGAAAAAACCCGGGGAAATCCTGTTGAAAATCAGGTCGCTGAATGAAACTTTTTTAAAATCAGAAAAAGTATAATAGGTTTTATAAAAAAGTTCTTTTTCAGTGCCGTAATAAGCGCTATTAAGCGGGATGTGTTTTCCGTTAAAAATGATTCTATTATTGACTGGATCCTGCTCAATGGCGTCAGAGGGAACATTGAAGTATTTCATGGCCAGGAGGGCCTCGGCGCAAAAATACTGCCTCATCTCACTCATGTCAAAAAAAACAGGGAGAATGGACCGGGCAATATGATCAAATCCCCTCAATTTATTGATAAGCCCTATATCGTTATGTAATGCCTTGAAGCACGGAGAAATGGAATAAATTTTATTATTGGTCTGGACGTAGGTAAACAAGACAATATTTTTATTTGCCCCCAGCAGTTTTGCCAGTTCCGCATCCTCTTCCTTATTTTCAGATTCCCCTGTCAAAACCAGGTCAAAGGCAAAGAGTTTCGGATGGTCGGATAAAATTTTTTGAACAGAGAGTTTCAGAAAACGTCTGGGAAAAGGAAACTTGCAAGACATTTCATTTTCTGTTTTTTCGTCAAAGAGCAACAGAACGATCTCGTTTTTGCCAATGTCCGGTTTGTTTCCGGAGTAATAAAAAACAAGATGGGAGATGTCCCTGAATTTCAGATTAAGGACATGAAGATAGGGAAAAAAATCTTCCAGAGTGATGAATACCAGGACAAAAATGATCGCGAAAAAAAGTTGAATGGCTTTTTCTTTGATGAGATAAAAAGGAATAATTGATTTATTAACATGCATGGATAAATTGAGTTAAATATTATTTTCCGGGTGAAATTTTTTTCAAAGGAAGTTTATTATTTTTTATTTATCCCTCCACCGGCAACCAAATTGTTTTTAAACGGCATCAGCTGTAAACGGAAGGGGTTTGTTCTCCTGGAAATACAGCAAACTCATGGTGTACAGATTTTTTAAATTAGGCATGCATTTCATTTTTGATGAATTTATTAATGGGAGTAATATAACAAATTTTCTAAAGAAAAACAAGGAAGAATCCTGTTGAACATTGCTGTACGGGAAAAACAGGGTGTATAGTAAAACATAACGCATTAATAAACAACAAGTGATCAGTGGGGATCGAGAATTGAGAATCGAGTAGAAGGAATAAAGAACCTCTGCTACACCAATAAAGAAAAGGATTTCCCCTGGTATTTATTGAATCGGGGGAAAATAATATGTTTGGGATAAAATCCATGATTATAAAAACGCAAGGCGTCTGGCGGGGGATTCTTGATTCTCGCTACTCGATTGGACTGCGGGCATCGTGCCCTTGCCCTTGGGCGCCTTGGCGTCCCTCTACGCCATCCTAGGCTTCGAGTCTCGATTCCTGTCTAATAACAATAATAGGGATGAAAAACCTGATGATATCGAAGATTTATATAATAGGTGAAAATTTCACCGGACAGTACTGCCTGTTGAAAATCGAGCTGCAGAATAAAAAATTTTTCTATTTGATCCCTTCGTGATGAAGATATTCC